>JACQVG010000179.1 GCA_016209905.1 Gemmatimonadota bacterium
ATCGTGTGCAGCTCGTCAATGAAAACGATGAAGAGCCCCTCGCCCGCGGTGATCTCCTTGAGGACCGCCTTCAGGCGCTCCTCGAACTCGCCGCGGAACTTCGTGCCGGCGACGAGCTGCCCGACGTCGAGCGCCACGAGCCGCTTGCTCTTGAGCGACTCCGGGACGTCGCCGTTCGCGATCCGCTGCGCCAGGCCCTCCACGATCGCCGTCTTTCCCACCCCCGGATCGCCGATCAGCACCGGATTGTTCTTGGTGCGCCGCGAGAGCACCTGCACCACCCGCCGGATCTCCTCGTCCCGCCCGATGACCGGATCCAGCTTGCCCGCCCGCGCCACGTCCGTGAGATCGCGCGTGAACCGCTCGAGGGCGCGATATTTTTCTTCCGGCCTCTGGTCGGTGACGTGGTGCGCGCCGCGCACGGCGGAGAGGGCCCGAACGAGGTCCTCGCGCGTCACCCCGGCAGCCGACAAGAGCTCGCGGGCGCTGGTGCCCTTGGTCTCCGCGAGGGCCAGCAGGAGATGTTCGATCGAGACGAAGTCGTCGCCGAGCGCTCTGGCCTCGGCCTCCGCGCGATCGAGGACCTGCACGAGCTCGCGCGACAGCGTGGGTTCCCCGCCGCCCGACTGGGTGGGAAAACGGTCCACTTCCCGCGCGACATCCCGCTTGAGCTGGGCGAGGTTGAGGCCGACCTTCCCCAACAGCGGGGAGACGATCCCGTCCTCGTCCTCGAGCAGCGCGGCGAGCAGGTGGGCGTCGTTGACGACGGGATTGCCGTGGTCCCGGGCCAGGCGGCGCGCGGCCTCGACCGCCTCGGCGCTCTTGATCGTGAGTTTTTCGAAGTTCATCGCGGTCCCCACCGCAGCAACCGGCGTGCCTGCGCCGACATGTCGCAGTGGCGGGGAATCTGCCTGGACGGCACCGAAACGCAACGTGCCAGCCGTGGTGGCCGGCGCGCCGAACGCGGTGCTTCCTCGAGGCTACCTTGTATCCTCCCAGATCTCCGCGAACAGCCGCCGGACGTTGAGTTGTCCGGTGGCGCCGCCAGGGAGGAGTCATTCCAGTGGTCACGACGTGCACCCCATCGAAGAGCTCGTGGCGCAGGCCGTCGTCGGGGAGCGCGAGTAGTTCCTCGATGGTCGTGACCGGCGGGTAGAGCGCGGGCATTCCCATGAGATGGGTCTCCTCGGCCGAGTGGGGCAAGCGGTCATGGCCGAAGATGGGGCGCCCGAGGCAGCGCCCCGTCATCGGATCATTGCGCGACGACTATGCCCCGGCGAGTGGTTCCCCCATCCCGATCACCAACTGGGACCAGGCACGGGGCCATCGCGGCGAAGCTGGCGTACTACCTGGCCGACTTCGTGTATCGGCACGGGCTGGGGATCGTGTTCGCTCAGGACACGGGCTTCAAGATCACGTCCGATCCAGACACCGTGCGGCCGCCTGATGTGGCGTTCGTCGCGCGGGAGCGAGCAGACCGGATTCCGGCGCGGGGCTACGCCGAGCTGGCCCCCGACCTACTCGCTGAGATTCTGTCTCCCGACGACGCGCCCGCCGAGGTCCTGGCGAAGGTCGCCGACTGGCTCGCCGCCGGCACCAGGCTGGTCTGGCTGGTGGATCCCGAGCGGTCGGAGGTCCGCGTCTACCGCCGGGACGGGAGCCTCTCCGTTCTCGGCGGGAGCGACTCGGTAGAGGGCGAGGACGTGCTGTCGGGTTTCAGCTGCCCGTTGAGCAACGTTCTTTCCTGACAGCACCACGGCGGTCGAGGGCTGCGCCCTCGCGCAGCCGTTCCGGCACGACCCCCTAACGCAATGCGCCGGCCACTTGGGCCGGCGCACCGCATCGGTCACTCGGTCTTCGTCGAACGGCTCGCGAGGCTCCGCGCTTTTCCCCAGCGGGTCACTTCATCACGATCATCTTTCTCGTCGTTCGGCGGCCGTTGACGACCAGCTGGTAGACGTAGATGCCCGACGCCACTTCGCGATCCGAGTTCAGGTAGCGGCCGTCCCAGTAGGCGGAAAACTCACACACTCCGTTGCGCGGCTCTCGGCATTCCAGCGCCACACCATTCAGCGGCTCGCCCGATGCTTGGATGCTGGGGATCGCCACCAGTTGCGCCAGGACGTTGTAGATCCTCAGGCTAACCACAGGCCGCCGCCCATCCCGAAACAGACTCTCCCTCAGACGGAACGGGATCGTCGTCGCCGGGTTGAACGGGTTGGGATAGTTCTGCAGCAGCTCAACCTGGTCGCTGCGCGACGGCTCCTGCGCTGGCGCCGTCTTCGGAGTGGCCAGGACCAGTCCCGACAAGAGCCACGCGTACGCGTAGCGCTTCATCCTTCACTCCATTTCGAACGAAGAAAGAACCTCGGTTTTCACTCCTAAAAAAGGGGTGAATGAGACACGACGCCTACTGCCGTACGTTACGGCGCTACAACGCGTAAGTCAAGCGCCCGCGCGCGCTCTCAGCACACGGCGATCCCCCTGCCGATCGGTGAGGCCCTCCCGGTCGGCCCACTCCAGGAGGGGGATCAGCCACTTGCGGGAGCGCTGCATCCGTTCGCGGATGGCGGCCGGCGTGGCGGGCCCAAGCTCTCGCAGCGCCGCCACCAGCCGGCCGCGCTCGCGCTCCAACGCGCCAGCCTCGTAGTACCGCTCCCTGCCCACGGCGACGACCTCCCCCTTTCTCACCAGCAGGCGCAACACCGCCGGCACGTCCACGCCGGGGAAGGTGGCGGCGAGGTCCGAGGTGGAGGGTGGCTCCGCATCCGCCTCCCGGAGCGCCGCGAGGACCCGCTCCTGGACGGCCAGCGTGGTCCGATCCGCCCCGGGGATCCACCCGGACAGGCGCATCACAACGCCGTCTCGCACCACTCCGCTCCCGCTTGCGAGCAGGCGCCCTTCGGCCATCTCGACGAGCTCGCGCCGCGCCGATCCCGCCATCCGCCACGCCTGCGCCGGCATCCCGGGTTCCAGCGGATGGGCGGCGTGGTAGCGTTCGAGCGCGTCCTGGAGCCGCCGAGCCACTACGTCCACTTCCGCAGCCGCAACGAGCCAGCCGTCCAGCTCCGCCAGGCCAAGCTCCGAGGCTGACGCGAGGGCCGCGTCGAGGCGAGCTCGGCCGAGACCGGAGGCCACTTCGAGCGCGGACCTTTGGAGGCCCGGCGCGCCACGGCGCGCAACCAGCTGCCGGACGCGATCGGCATCCGAACGGGGCGCGGCTGGCAGGCCTCTGCTGGCGCGCCCGCGCGCGATCCGCACATCGTCCGCCCAGGGGTCGAGGACCCGGGCACCCCCGACGGTCGTGACCGGCGAGTAGGACCGCAGCACGACGCGGTCGCCGGCGCGCGCGACCAGCGCCTTCTCGAGCACCAGCCGAGCCGAGAACGTGGCCCCAGCTGCCGCGGGGTCCATGCGGGCGAGGCGCGCCATGACCTCCGCCGTGCCGTGATGCACGCGCAGGCGCTCCCGCGACCTGAGGACGACGCCGGGCAGCAGCGACACCTCCACGTCCAGCGCGCGGCTCGCTCTCCAGCCGTCACCCGAGACGACCATGGCTCCTCGTGGCGCCGCTTCCCTCTCGAGCCCTGCCAGGGCGAGCGCCGCTCGCAGACCGGGCTCGGCGCGCAACGCCGGTCGCCCATGGACCTGAATGCTGCGCGCGCGCGCCGCGACACCTGCCGGCAGTATCGTCACGCGGTCCCCCTCGGCCAGGGTGCCGCTCCAGACCGTGCCGGTGACGATCGTACCGGCGCCGGGAAGACTGAAGACCCGGTCAACCGGGAGGCGGAACCGGTCGTCCGCCGTTCGCTGCGCCACCACGTCTGCCTCCTCGGCGAGCGCTTCGAGCAGCGCCTCGAGGCCGAGGCCCTGGGCCGCCGAGACCTCCACGACCGGCCAGCGCCGGTTCACGAGGCGAGCGATCTCGTCGCTCACGTCGTCGGCCACGAGCTTGCGCCAGGCCGGGTCCGGCGCCAGGTCGCACTTCGTGAGGGCCACCACGCCGCGCGCCACGCCAAGGAAGCCGAGGATGGCGAGGTGCTCGGTCGTCTGCGGCATCACGCCCTCGTCCGCGGCGACCACGAGGAGCGCGAGGTCCACTCCGGTCGCGCCCGCCACCATGTTCTTGATGAACCCCTCGTGACCGGGGACATCCACGACGCTGGCCGCTATCTCTCGGAGGGCCAGGGGCGCGAATCCGATGTCAATGGTGATGCCTCGCGCTTTCTCTTCGGCCAGACGGTCGGTATCCACCCCGGTCAGCGCCCTGACCAGGGTCGTCTTGCCGTGGTCAATGTGACCGGCGGTCCCTATGACGACGCGGCGTTCCACGACTGAGCGTCCCAGAAAGCCATCGCCGGGAGGGGGCGATCCTCAGCCAGGTGGTGGCGCACGAAGGCGAGTAGGAGCCGGCGGTGAGCCCGCGCGTGGCGCGCGTCGAGGGCCGGATCGGGGAGCTCGCCGACCAGCAGCGCGCTCAGAGCGTCCCGGTCTTTTGGCGACAGCTTCGACAGGTGGGCCGCGCCGCGCCGGTGGGTCGGGCACAGGGCACCGCCGAGCGGCGCGGAGAACGCGAGGGCGCCATCCACGGCTGTTCCGCAGGCGGCGCAGCGGTGCAGCGCGGGGGCGAAGCCGAGGGCGACGACGAGCCCCCAACACCCGGCGAGCGCGGCGGCGTCCGCGTGCACGGCGGGCGCCCGCTCCAAGGCCTCGAGACCCGCCGCCACCGCATC
>JACQVG010000023.1 GCA_016209905.1 Gemmatimonadota bacterium
GACACGACCCGGTGCGGGTGGATCCAGATCTCCGCGATCCCGAGGCGTTCCCGGCCCACCAGGAGTAGCCGGCGGCCGGCCAGATCGAACGGCTCGTCCGCCTCGACATGGCCCGCGAGGACGATCGGGTCCTCGTCGGGGTCGGGGAGGGCCCCTTCGAAGTCGAGAGGCGCCGGCAGGACGAGCGCCTCGGACGGCGCGGCGAAGCTCCCGGGCTGCGGCCAGTAGGTCCGGTCGCCGCCTTCCGCGCGCGAGACCGTGGCCTCGACGGCATTCAGAATGAGCCGCTCGAGCTGCGGCCTCTGGAGCCCGTCCGGCGCCGCGAAATACACGAACGCCCCGACGCAGACGACCCGCCCCCGCCCCGCCGCGTATTCCCACGCGACGACACGATCGGGATTCTGGCTCAGGTACGCGCGCTCGACGCCCACCACTCTGCCGTCCGCCGGTCGCTCGCCGTTCTTGTAACAGGCCCGCGCGTACGGCTCGCCTTCGGACGGCGCCCAGGTGTAGGTCCCGTGGTGAAGTCCCGCCACGAGCGGATGAGGGCCATAGCACGCGATCCCGCGGACGTGCGGATGGGAGGGCGTGCCGTGGAAGCCGGCCTCGTACAGCTCGTCCGACTCGTGGCTCCATCGCGCGTCCGCGACGTCGTTCGGAGGCGCGGCCTCGAGCCCCATCGGCCCCACCAGCTCCGCCGCCCGGAGGGTGAGCAGCAGCCCGCCGCCGCCGGTGACGAAGGCGTGAAGCCGTTCGAGCGGGAGCTCGGGGAGCGGCGAGGCCGCGTGGAGCCAGATGACGTCCGCGTCGCGCAGGGCCGCCCTGAGGTCCCGCGGATCGTAGCGCTGCGGCCCGAGCTCCCGACGCTCGCGCAGCCAGCTCCACACGGCATCCGACTCGCGCGCCGGTGGCGCGACGAAGGCCAGGCGCGGGCTCACAGCCCGACCTCGATCGGCACGCCGACCAGGCCACGCGCCGCCTCGCGCCCGTTCACGCCGACGACGAGGCGGTCCCCTTCACGCGTCACGTCGAGCGTGGCGCCCTGCATGGGCAGGCCCCGCGCCTCGAAGCCGTCGAGCGGGAACGGCATCGGGTCCACCACGCAGCGCCCCTCCCCCGCGGGACGGACGCCGATCACGTACTGCACCACCAGGTCGTTGACCCACGAGTGCTGGTAGTCGTCAATGCCCCGGTACGCGCACGGCCGCCCGGTCACGGGGTGGTAGTGCTCGAAGCTGTTGGGCCGCGAGGCGTCGCCGTCCCAGAACATCATGCGCAGGGACTTGGTGAGGAACTCGACCAGCCGCGTGCGGAGCGCCGGGCGGTGGCCGATGGCGACCGCCGCGATCGCCTCCGCGACATGGCTGTTCGTCATCGGCCAGACGCGGCCGTTCCACGGGCAGTTGTGGCGCTTGCCCCGCCACGCGGCGTCGGCGTCGTAGAGCCGGTCGGCGGCGCTGGAGGAGGGCACCGGGAACGGCGTCCAGAACTGCTGCGGATCGAAGAGGTTGCGCTCGAGAGCGGCGACGTGCTCGGCGCCGACGAGGTCGGTGAAGTACGGAAAGAAGCACACCGCCGCGCGCACGCCGGTCCGCCGGCCGGTCGCGTGGTTGAGGTCGCTGAAGTAGCCCGTCTTGCCGTCCCACATCCTCTTGTGGATCGCGGCGCCCGTCCGGTCGGCCCGCTCGCTCCAGCGCGCGCCGTCCCGGCCGGCGCGGGACGCGAGCGCTGCGAGGGCGCGGAACAGCACGTACGCATACACCGTCACGTCTATGCCCTTGAGCCGAATCCGGTTCTCCCATCCGTAGCGGTCGGCGTCGGGGTCCACGGCCTGGTAGCGCGACATGAACTCCTGGCCCGTCTCGTATTGGTCCGTCACGTCAATGAGCCCGGAGCCCTCCGGGTCGCGCGTCGTCGCCAGCCAGTCTCCGTAGCACTCGAGCCCGGGGAGCACCTCGCGAAGAAAGGCGTCGCTCGGGTGCACGGCGTCCAACGCCAGCAGCGCACCACCCCAGTCGGCGTGGTAGAAGTCGGTCCCCTCGAGATGATTGGCGTAGATCCGGCCGTGGAACGAGCCGTCCGGTCTCTGGTGGGCGAGAAAGGTGCGGAGCACGCCGCGCGCCCACTCCGGGTCGCGCGCCCAGCGCAGCTCGCGCAGGTGGCACTGCGCGCTGTACGCGATGGGCTGATGAAACGCGGCGATCCCTTCGGCGACCGTCGGCGCGACATAGTTGCCCCACCCCGGCGCGATGCGGTTGAGGCGCAGCCCGTACCAGCGATACGCGAAGCAGCGCTCGAAGTAGGGATCGGAGCAGCGGAAGGCGGGCACCGAGGCGAAGAACTCCTGCCACGACGCCGCGCTGGCGGCCGCGAAGGACGACGCCTTGCGCGGCGGGAGGGGGCCTGCGGCGGCGCGCGCCGAGGAGGCCTGGAGCTGCGGCTCCGCGCGGAGCGCCACGGCGAGACGCGCGACGCCGCCCGCCGGAATCTTGAGCAGGCGGTGGACGCCGAGATAGACGAGACCGGCGTCGGAGATCCCGCCGAGCTCGGCCCGGCCGTGGAGCCCACCGCGCGTCGCGCGCCAGCGATCCCAGAACGGCGTCAGGTGAAAATGCGGCTGGTTGGCGGTCGCCTCCGACCGAACGGCGCCCCAGCTGTCGGTGCCGCGCGCCAGGGCGAGCTGGAGGCGCACGGCCAGCTCGTGGCCCTTGCGGTCCTTCGGGCGGCGCGTCCAGGCGAGCTCGAGCCCGGTCCACTCGACGCCGTCGCCACGGATCTCCTCGCCGGGCGCCGTCGTCCAGGCCACCGCATGGAGCTGCGCGTCCGCGGCGGAGAGGTTCACGAGCTGCCACTCGCTGCCCAGCACGAGGCCGGGCAGGACCATGCGTGCCTCCACCGCCTCGATGCCGACGGCGGTCCGATACGGCACCTCCAGCGCCGCGGGCGTCCAGCGCCGAGGGCCGGGGTGGAGCGCGATCTGGCGCCCGACGTCATCCACGAAGCTCACGGTGAACAGAGGTCCCAGGGGGTACTCGAACAGGTCCGCGTCGTCCCAGAAGCCGGGCGCCTCGAGCCAGGCGGGGAACGGCGGCGCCCAGATCAGCCCCTCGCCCGCCGAGAGGTACCATTTGTCCGGGCGCGCCAGCAGCTCGAGCGCGTCGGTCACCGGAGCGGCGCGTCCACGAAGAGAAGTTGCCCGAGCTCGGCGAGGCGCCACTCGATCCCGTCGGCGGCGTAGGGCCAGCGCGCCGACCACATCAGCTCCGTGGCGGAGGCCTCGCCGTCGCCGTCGGTGACGAAGACCTGCATCCCCGCCACCTGCCCCACGAAGGGCACGTAGCCCGGCAGCGCGCTGCGGGGGAGCGCCACCTCGAATCGCCACCCCAGGGCCGTCCGCTGAGTGGCGAGCCGCGCGCCGGGCACCGGGTCTGCGTTCGTCTTCCCGAATCGCCGGACGGAGGTCCCTCCGTTGCGCCAGAAGACCCAGTAGTCGTCGTCCTGCCAGGCGTCGAGCGGCGGGTTCGGCGTCGCGTAGGTGAGCGGCGTCGTGTCGTCCTTCATGTCGAAGACGAGGTTGACGCGGTCCACGTCCCACGCGTCGCCGGCCGTCAGCGAGTCGTCCGTCACGTCCCCGCCCACGTACAGCGTCGAATCGTCCCACGCCAAGCGGATGCGCGCCGCGAGATCGCCCGCGCCGTGGTACATCGCCGTGTCGGTGAGGAGAAAGCTGCTTGGCGAGAGCTCGACCGACGCCGCGCCGGTCGCGGGCCAATCGCCGAGATCGCCGTCAATGGCGGGCGGGTGCTCGATGCGTAGGGCGGCCGCGTAGGGAGGCAGGGCGGTTTCGGCGTCCGGCGGCCCGACGCCTCTGTCCACGCCGCTGGGCCGGCCGCCCGCGCCGGCCTGAAGGATGGGGACGACCCGTCGCTGGAGATCTCCCACCAGCGACGTGACCACCACGCGCGTGGCCGCTGCGGGCGGGTGCAGCCACGCCGCGTAGCGCCGCGCCGGGTGGCGCCACGGCAGCGCCGTCACCTCGTCGCCGACCACCGCCACGAGGGGTAGCTGCGACTCGCGGATTTCGCGACCCATCCGGCTTTGGAGGACGGCGGTGACCGCAACGCGACCGTCCGCCTCGCAGGCGAAGGCGTCGGGGACGCGGATCCAGCCCGCGGGCCGCACGTACACGCGGACGCTGTCGGTCACCGTCTCGCCGCCGGGCGCACGCGCCGTGATCGTCGCCCAGTGCAGGCCGAACGGAAGCTCCTCGGTGAGGACGGCCGTGTAGCGGCCGTCGCCCAGCGGCGCGAGGTTCACGCGCCGGCCGAGGATGGTCGCATTCACCTCGACATCCGTACGCCCGCGGTCCTCGCGCACCGAGGCATTGAGGGCCAAGGGCGAGCCGAGCGTCACCGTGAGCGGGCCATCGTCGGCCACGCGCCAGTTCCGGCGCACCGTGAGCCGGACCCGCACCGGGTGGACGTACCATCCCGAAGCCGAGCCGGTGACGGCGACGTCGTAGGTGCCGAGCGGCGGGGCGCCGGCGTCGGGGACCCCCTCGATGGAGACGCGCGCCCCAGGGAGGGGCGGGCCGTCGCCGCAGCACCGGTCGCGCAGGACGCGGGGCGCCAGCGCCGGGCGACCTCCGGCCTCCACGTAGTGAACCACCGACGGCTCGACCACGACGCTCGCCGCCCGCTGACGCACGACGAGCGCGCGCGCCAAGAGCCTCCCACCCGGTCCGCGGATCGGGACGGGGACGGTGTCCGACGCGCCGCCGAGCGGCACCCATGCCGCGAAAAACTCGCCGCTCGAGATCGGGGCGCCGTCGAAGTCGGTCTGCGTGTACGTCCGCGGCGCGAGGGCCCGCCCCGCAGCGCTCACCACGCTCCCCCGTGGTGCGAGGACCGGCAGGTAGGTGGAGTCGTTCGCCTCCGACGTATAGGTCGTGGCGTAGAGCGGCCACACGGGCCGATCGGAGGCGGGCGCCATGCGCCCGTAGCGCAGTCGCGCCCACGCCTCCCTCGGCGTCCGCTCGAGCATCCAGCCGTAGTAGACGAGCTGCATCGCCCACGGGTACGCCTCCCGACCCTGCCGCTCGCGCTCGGCGTAGGCCAGCATCTCGGCGTCCGTGTAGCCCGGGAGGAAGGCGCCCGGCCGCTCCCGGAGCAGCTGTGCCATGTTGCGGCTCATCTCGTCCGAATTGAGGAACTCGTCCGGCATGTCGCTGCGCGAGAACATGTCGTCCAGGTTGTGCAGCACTTCGTGGATCAGCACCTGGCCGATGGTGCCTGGGTCGCGCCCCATCACCGGGATCGAGTTGAAGCCGGCGTCGCCGAGGAACTTGCCGTCGGGGCCGACGGCGCCGCCACCGTACGCCTGGAGGGCCCGATCGGGATTGGCGTTGCTCCAGGCGTGCAGCGCGATCACTTCGTCGAACCGGCCGCGGAAGCCGCGCGCAGTGAGCTCCGGCTCCACATTCTCGCGCGAGAGGTAGTAGCGGTTCGGGGAAACCTCCGCGATCTCGCGCCGCTCGAGCCGCCGGTCCACCTGGATGAGGGAGAAGGCGAAGTCCACCTTCCCCGTCCCGCGCCGCCGGTAGAAGTCGTTGAATTCCGCGACCTCCTCGTGCACGCGCTCGACGTCGGCGGGTGTGAGGACGCGGTTGAACGAATAGGTGTAGAGGACGATGGCCACCTCTAGCTGCCGCACCGAGTCCGGCGGCGCGGCCCCGGCCGGGTGCGCGCTGCGGGCGCCGGCGCTGGCGAGCGCGGCGGCGAGAACCGGGAGCAGGCGCGGCGCGATCAGGAGGCGCAGCTGCCGATGCGTTCCAGCGCGGAGTCGCGGACCGCATCCCAGGGGGGCTCCGCGTACTGCAGGAGGTCGGCGGCACGGCAGAGGTATCTCCGCGCCCCGCCCGTGTCGCCGCGTGCGGCGAGAATCAGCCCGCGACGCAGCCATACGGGACCGCGCAGAAGCTGGTCCGCGTACGAGGCGACGAAGTCCTGAGCGTCGAAGAGGGCGAGGGCGGCGGTCGTGTCGGCAGCGGCCAGCTTGAGCAACGCCAGCCGGTAGCGGGGAAACCAGCCCGAGTGAAGGAGGGAGAACGGGGCCCGCGTCGTGTACAGATGCCGAAGCCCCCGCTCGTACGCGGCCATGGCCCTCGCCGAATCGCCCTCGGCCTCGGCCAGGCGTCCCGCCAAGGCCTCGCGCATCCCGGTGACCGCCGGCGGCGCTGCCGGCGTCGCGAGCGGCGCGAACTCGCCGAGGTACACCCGCGCCCCCGCCAAGTCGTTGTGCTCAACCGCTACGGTTCCCGCGAGCCAGAGGTCCACCGCTCGCTCGGAGGGATCGGACGCACCGGCGGCGTGTCGGGCGGCAGCCGCGCGGGCTGCGGCGTCCGGTTCGCCAAGACCGAGAAGAAACGCGATCGCCGGCAGGCGAACCAGATCGGGGTCCTGGGGCCACAACGTGCGGCGGGCCGCCACTTCGCGGTCGGCCGAGCGCCACAATCCCTCCATCAGGTACGAGGCCGGGAGGAAGCGCGCCGCCTCCAGCCGGGCCCGGCTCGTGCCGCGACCGTCGGCCAGCGCCGCCAGCGCCGCCCGGGCGCTGGTGCGGTCGAAGCGGTCGCGGGCCACCTGCGCCCCGCTGATCGCGGCGAACTCGAGCACGCGCTCGGGGAAACCCGGGAGCCGCCGCCTGAGGTCGATCTTGTCGCTTAACGAGCCGAACAGGAAGGTCCGGCCGACCCTGGCCGTCTGGCCGACCAGCGACGTGGAGTCCTGCGCCAGGTAACGCCGCGTGGCGTCTTCCGCGTCGTCCAGACGCCCGAGCCACACATGGAGCGCGATGAGGTGCATGAGCGCCGGCGCCGCTTCGGGCCAGAGGCGCAGCGCGCGCTGGAAAGCGCTGGCCGCCGAGTCGGCCGGGAGGCCGGCCAGGGCGCCGAAGTGGTAGCGCACCTCACCCAGCGCGAACCACCCATCGAGGAAAGTGGAGTCCTCAGCGACGAGCTGGCGCAGCTGCGCCTCCGCGCCGGCGACGTCGCCGCTGTCGAACAGCACGAGATACGCGCGGAGGAGGCGCCCTTCACGCTCAGGCAGGCCGACGCCGGTCACGACGCGCCGCATGGCCGCGACGGCCGCACGCAGGGTGTCCTCAGTCGGCTCGGCCTGGAGCGCCGCCAGGAACCGCTTGTAGGGCGCGAGCGCGAAGCCGGAGTCGAGCGCGGCCACACGGTCGTACTGGCGCACCGCGGTCTCGTAGTCGGCCCGTTGGAAGGCCTCCTCGGCGGTCCTCCACGCACGGACGGCGTCGAGAGAGATCGGCGCGAGCGCGGCTCCGGCTGCCAAGCCCAGGTCCCGGCCCACGCGGCCGCCGGCGAGACGCAGCACCACCGAGTCGGCCGCCGCTCCGCTCATCGCAGGCGCCGTGGTTCGACCGAGGTCCGTCGGAAGACCCGACTCGACGCTCACCACGCTCACCAGCAGCTCACGCCCGGCGGACGAGGGCTCCACGCTCCCGTGAAGGATCCACGAGGCGCCGGCCTTGCGCGCCGCGTCGCGCACGACCTCCGAGGTCGGGTCGCTGCCTGCGAGCGGCGCGAAGACGAGCCGCTCGGCGACGCGCACCATGAGGTTGCGGAGCCTGTATTCCACCATCCCCAGCAGCAAGTTCGTCTCGGCCGTGTCGCCTTCGAAGCGCATGAGGGCGATCTTGGGCGCGCCGGCAGCGACGGCCTCGGGCTCTGGCCGGACACCGAGCCGACCCCGCAGCACGAGCGCGGCGGCCGCGACCACCAACGCCGCCGCCGCGGCGCCGTACCACCAACTCCGCGAGGAGACCCGAGGCACGACGCCGCGCGGGCCGGTCACCGCCTCCAGCGCGGCGAGAAACGTGTCCACACTCGGCCACCGGTCCTCCCGTCGGGGGGCCATGGCCCGCGCCAGGGCGTCCACGGCCGCCACCGGCAAGTCGGGCTTCGCCCGGTGCGCCGCTCGCTTGACCGACGCCGAGGAGATCGGCCACTCGGTGCTGTCGCCCGGATCGAACTGCGCGCCGCTGAGCATCTCGAAAAGCAGCACGCCGAGGGCGTACTGGTCAGCCCTCGCATCCACGTCCGCCGCGCCCGCCGCCTGCTCGGGCGCCATGTACCCGGGCGTGCCGACGGCGAATCCCGACATCGTCATCCGCTCGGCCGCGGCGGCGCGAGCGATGCCGAAGTCGGCCACCACGGCGCGGCCCGCCTCCCGCTCGAGCAGGACGTTCTGCGGCTTGATGTCGCGATGCACAATGCCTTGGCGGTGCGCGTAGGCGAGCGCGCTCCCCACCTCGTGGACGATGCGCAGCGCCTCGTCGAAGGGCAGCGCGCCTGCGCGCTGAATCCGCTCCGCCAGCGTTTCGCCCTCGATGTAGGCCATGGCGAAGTAGGGCGTGTCCATGTCGCCGCCGGCGCCGTAGATGGGGACGATGTTGGGATGGGAGAGTCGCGCGGCGGTCTCCGCTTCGCGCCGGAAACGCTCGACGCTCGTCGGCTTGAGCGCGCCCATAGGCGGAAGCACCTTGAGCGCGGCGAGGCGGCCGAGCTTCACATCCCGGCACAGGAAGACCCACCCCATCCCGCCCCGGCCCAGCTCGCCCACCACCTCGTACTCGGCTCGGGCGGCCGCTGCCAGCCGGGCACGCACCTCGGCGCGGGCACCGCCTTCGGCCGCCTCATCCGGCGACAGCGCCGTCGTGTCCCCGCAGGAAGGGCACTTGGGCGCCCACGGAGAGCGGGAGGTCCCGCAGCGCGGGCAGGTCACGCTCATGGCGCCGTAGAGATTACCAGAGTGCCGCGGCGCCAGCCAGTCGCCGGCGCCGCGGACGAAGAAGGGCCGGAGCCCGACGGCCGGAGACTAGAGCAGCGCCACCGCCAGGACGTACAGCACAGCCGTGAGGACGAAGCCCGACCCAATCACGCTCGAGACGGTCTCGAGCGGCTTCTTGCTCGGCCCGGTCGAGCCGGCGAGGGCGTTGCCTTCCAGCAGCAGCACCACGAGCGTGGCGACCACTGCGAAGGTCCACTTGCTCGCCGTCAGCGCGAGCGGCAGATGGGTCGCGGCGCCCATGAAAAAGAGCATCGGGACCGAGAACATGGCGTTGGTGCGCGAGGCAAGAAATGCGCGGCGACCGGCCCCAGCCGCCCGGGGATCGGCCTGACCGCCACCTGCCGCCGCCGCCGCCGAGGCGATCACGATCTTTTGGTTGGGCCAGATCACCAGCCACACGTTGAGAAACATCAGCGTCCCGAGGCCCGCGCCGCTCAGAATCCAGACGCCCCAGGCGCTGCGCCAGACGTCGGCCCCTCCCTGCGCGCCGCGCACGAGCAGCATCGCGGCGCCCGTGAGGAAGGTGAGCATGGCTCCCCACCGAAACCACCACAGCGCCCGCGGCACGAGTTTCTGGGTCGCGTTGCTCTTGGTCGCGGCGTCGGTCTCGGCAAAGAACGGCACCTGCACGAGGTTGAAATAGTACAGCAGGCCGATCCACGTCACTCCGGCCAGGAAGTGCCCCCAGCGCAGGAGGAAGAGGTAGCCTTCGGTTCCCGAGAACACGGACATCGCGCACCTCCCTGGAGAGGACTCCCGACGCGGCGGATGGAGCGGAAGGGATTCGAACCCTCGACCCCCTGGTTGCAAACCAGGTGCTCTCCCGACTGAGCTACCGCCCCGGCGAACGCCGCACCAATGTACCGACCCGCCCTCGGCCGAGGCAAACGCCCCGCGGCCTAGGCGAGCCGCGCGAGAATGCGGCGCTCGAGCTCCAAAAGCTCGATCGGCTTGGCGATCACCCGCTCCTCGGTGATGGGGTCGCTCTCGACGTCGGCGAGCTGCGCCACGTCGCCCGAGAGAAACAGGACCCGCGTCGCGAGGGACGGCTTGGTCCGGCGCAGCTCGCGATAGAAGTCGAGCCCGTCCATCCCCGGCATCCTGAGGTCGGCGAGGACGACGTCCGCCTCCTCCTCGGCGACGGCGGCGAGGGCCTGCCGCCCGTCCGAGGCTTCGCGCACCACCGCGCCGCGAAGCGACAGGAACTTCGCGATCGGCCTCCGGACCGTTGGCTCGTCGTCTACCAGCAGAATCCGAACGCCTGCCAGCGAGCGCGCGGCCGGCGCCGCCGCTGCGGCACGCTGCGCCTGCGCAGCTTGGATCTCTGCGCCGGCGCCAGCCGGGGCCGGCGGAAGCGTCACACGGAAAACGGCGCCGGGGCCCGGCACGTGAACCAGGTCCCCGCCGAACTCGCGCGCCAGCAGCCGCGAGAAGTAGAGGCCGACCCCGACCCGGCCGCCCGGCTGGGTGCTGAAGAAGGGACGGAAGATCAGGTCTCTCACGTGCTCCGGAACACCCGTTCCGTTGTCCCGGACCTCCGCCGCGACGCGGTCCCCGTCCACAAACGTCCGCACCTCGATGCGGCGCGGCGGCGGGACGCTCATGACCGCCTGATGCGCGTTGCTGAGCAGATTGATGAAGACCTGCACGAGCTTGTGGGGTTCGGCGACGACCGGCGGCAGCGTCGGCTCGAGGTCCAGCCGCCCCTCCACCCCGTCGGCCCGGAACCGGAACTCGACGAGATCCCACGCGTCCCGCACCACGCCGCCCAGCTCGATGGGGCGCACCCGGCCGGGCCCGGGGCGAACCAGCTTGACGATGCCCCGGAGCAACTGCGCGGCCCGCCGCGCCTCACACTGAATGCGCTCCAACTCCCCGCGAGCTTCGGCCGAGAGCGACGGGTCCGCGAGCCGCGTCTCGACCGTCGCGCTGATGGCCATCAGCGGGTTGTTCACCTCGTGCGCCACCCCGGCCAGGAGGTCGCCCGCCGCCGCCATCAGCCCCTGCCGCTCGGCGCGCTCCCGCAGCACCCGGGTCATCTGGTTGAAGTGGTTCGTCAGCGCCTCCAGCTCGTCGTGCGATCGCACCGTCAGGGTCGTGCCGAGATCACCCTGGCCGACTCTCGCCAGTCCCTCCTCGAGCGCCTCGAGCGGCTCGCCGAGCCGACGCCGAAAGACGCGCAGCGCGACCAGCACCAGGACCACGGATACGAGGAGCCAGATGAGCGAGAGCGAGACCAGCTGCCTGGCGAGGTATTCGACCCTGGCCTGGCCCTCGGTCACCGCGGCCAGGCCCTCGGCCTGCACGCCGGTGATCAGGGGCTGGAGCTCGGCGCGGATGCTCTCGGCTTGAACCAGCCGCGCTTGCGCGTCGCGTCGCCGCCCCAGCGCCACCAGTGCCGCCGTCTCGTCCAGGAGAACTACGAGGCGGGACACCTTGTCTTCGGCTCGGGACATCGGCACGCGGACGGCTCGCGGCACCGCCGCCAGCGGCAATGTGCCGACAAGCCGGTCGCGGCCTTCCAGCGAGGCGTGCAGCCGATCGGCCGCTGCGGAGTCGTCCGATCTGACCGCGGCCGCGGAGGCCGCGAAGGCCTGCTCCACCCAGTACTGACCCTCGCCGAGATTATCGTAGAGCTGCTGCAGCGGCACCGTCGTCTCCCACAGCCGACGCGTGGCCGGCAGGAGCCAGGCCGCCGCAAACGCCGTCAGGCCGAGCACGTTGAGCACGCCGAGTGCGACGACTGCCCCGAGGATCGTTCGGAGCCGGAGCGGCGTTCTCACGGCGCCGAAACCACCGGCACGACGCTGCGGCCGTGCACCGTCCCCATGACCAGTCGCCGCGGGTCCGAGGCGTCGCCGAAGGCGATCGGGCCGGTCACGCCGACGTAGCGGCTCCGCGACCGACCCAGCGAGAGGAGATAGTCGCGCACCCGCCGGGGGTCGTCGCCGACCTCCACCACCGCGCGCGCCAGCAGTCTCACCGCGTCGTAGAGCATCGCGTCCGACGCCGTGGCCTCGCGCAGCAGCCGCAGCGAGAGCGCGCGGGCGAAGCGAACGCTGCCCGTGTCCGGCGCCGTCGAAAGCCAGAACGTCGCCACGTACAACCCCTCGGCACCGGATCCGGCCGCACCGAGGAGGTTCGGCAACACCAGGGCCCCGTCCCCGGCCACGACCCGCGTCGGCAGCCCTCGCTCATCCAACCAGCCGGCGATGGCCCCGGTCGCCTCAGCGCGGCCCGCGACCACGACCACGTCCGGCGCGCCGCCGCGCACCGCCGCCTGAAGCAGCGGGTCGAGGTCGCTCTCGACGTCGTAGCGCTGCTCCCGCCGGACCGACACCGGGCCCCCCGCGAGCGCGGCGCGGACGCCGTCGCGCAAGCCGACGCCGTACTCGTCGCTCACGTAGAAGATGACCGCCGTCCGCGCCCGCAGGACATCGCGCACGAACGCCGCGATGAACGCCCCTTCGATCGAGTCGTTGGGAGCGAGCGGGAACGTCCAGGGGCCCGCTCGGGCGAGGAGGCGGCTGGTACCGATGGGAACGACGTGGACGATCCCGGCGTCGTTGTACACCGGCGCCGCGGCCAGGCTGCCCCGGCTGCCGCCGTGTCCGATCACCCCCACCAATGGACCGCGCGCGACGATGCTGAGCGCCCGCTGGATCTCGAGATCCGCGGGCTCGGCCTCCGCCGGGATCGTGTCGCGCACGATCTGCACCGGGCGCCCACGGACGCCGCCGGCGGCGTTGATCTCGTCGGCCGCCATGAAGGCGACCGGCACGTTGCGCGCCGGAAAGGCGACGCCGATGCGCACCGGCTCGGCTGTCTTTCGACAGCCCGCGATGACGAGGAGGAAGGCGAGCAGAGCGCGCGAATTCATCTCAGGTGCGTCTCGAACAGCCGGAAGATGCGCTTGTACTCGTCCGCCCAGCTCGCCGGGAGCCGGAAGCCGTGGGGCTCCACGGGATAGACCGCCAGCTCCCAGTTCTCCTTCCGCAGCTCGATGAGCCGCTGCACCAGCCGCACCGCGTCCTGGAAATTGACGTTGTCGTCCACCATGCCGTGGGCGATCAGGAGCGCGCCCCGCAACCCCTCGGCGAAGTAGATCGGCGAGGACCGCCGGTAGGCGACGGTGTCCTGCTGCGGCTCGTTCAGGATCGCGGCCGTGTAGCCGTGGCTGTAGTGCGCCCAGTCGGTCACGGGCCGCAGCGCGGCCCCGGCGCGGAAGACCTCCGGTGCCGTGAACATCGCCATCAGCGTGATGAAGCCGCCGTACGATCCGCCGTAGATGCCCACGCGCGCGGAGTCCACGCCCTGGGTGCGGACCAGCCAGCGCGCGCCGTCCACGTTGTCGTCGAGGTCCTTGCCGCCCATATGGCGGTAGATCGCGGTGCGCCAGTCGCGCCCCAGCCCCGCGCTGGCGCGGTAGTCCATGTCGAGCACCACGTACCCGCGCTCGGCGAGGAGATGGTGGAACATGTACTCGCGCGCGTAGTCGGACCACCAGCGGTGCGCGTTTTGCAGGTAGCCGGCCCCGTGCACGAAAATCACGCCGGCTCCGTTCGGCCGGCCGGCCGGCCGGTAGAGCCGCGCCGGCACCTGCGCACCGTCGCGAGCGGGCCCCAGGACCAGCTCAGGCACGCGCCACGCGTAGCGCCGGAAGTCCTCCGTCGTGGACTCGGTCACCTGGCGACGGGGCGCACCGGCGCGGTTAGGCTGGAGGTACAGCTCCGGCGGGTGGTTGGCCGGCGAGTAGAGGATCGCGAGCCAGCGATCGTCGGGGCTCACGACCACCTCGTGGCGGCCCTCCCCGCTGGTGAGCTGGACCTTCCCCGTCCCGTCCAGCCCCATCGCGAAGAAGTGGTGCTCGCCCCGGTGCGGCTCGTTGGACTGGAAGTAGAAGCGGCGCCCATCGGGGCTCAGCTCCACATCCTGCACCTCCCACGCTCCCCTGGTGAGCGGGCGCGGCTCGCCGCCGGCCGCCGGCACCGTGTAGACGTGGGCCCAGCCGGACGCCTCGGACGTGAAGTAGATCGTCTCGCTTTCCGGCAGCCATCGGGCCACGTCGGACAGGGACCCGACCCACGCGCTGTCGTGCAGGAGATCCACCTGCCGGGTGGTGAAGCCGGGCACGTCCACCACCCACAGCCACCGGTCCGTAAAATCCTTCGCGCGGCCGCGCACCAGCGCGTGCGCCCCGGTGCCGGACCACGCGACGCCGGAGACGTCCACCGGCCGCGCGCCGAGGCCGGGGTCAACCCACGTGAGGGCCCCGGTCAGAACCTCCAGGATCGCCGCGCGCGTCGTCGCCTGCTCGTCGCCGACCTTGGCGCGGTTCCGCGGCGTCTCGAGGTAGCCCGACGCCGTCACCCACACCGGCATGACCTGCACCAGCGCGCCCTCGCGCCGCTCGCTCACGGTCATGAGGAGGTAGCGCCCGTCGGGAGAGACCTCCCACGACTGGATGGCCTGGTTCTCACCGAGGTAGAAGGGGCGCGGGCCCGCGGTGTCGGACTCGGAGCGCGCGGCGAAGGGGTTGTCCGGCGGGGGCGGCGGCCGGCGGATGAACTCGAAGAGCCGCCGCTGCTCGGCGCGCAGGAAGCCGCGCTGGCCCGCCGAATCGCCCGCGGGGGGCCTGGGCGGCGCGCCCCGCCTGACGTCGGTGAGCTGGCGCAGAGGGCCGCCGTCGAGGGCCAAGCCGTACATGTTGTTGTCGCGGACGAAGAACACCGTGCGCGCGTCGGCCGAAAGCCGGACATTGCCCTCCGTAGCGGGCGTGTCGGTGAGGCGCCGGCGCTGGCCGGCCGCCGCGTCCCACAGGTAGACGTCGCCGCGATGGGCAAAGGCTTTGGTCCGCCGGTCGCGGGACCAGCGACCGGGCTGCGGGTAGAGCGTGTCCTCGGCGATGGAGCTCAGCCGCTCGGGCTCGCCGCCCGCGACGGCCGCCCGGTACGAGGCGTCCACCGTGTCCACGCCGGGCTTGCGCCACCGGAAGTAAACGTACCGCGAGTCGTCGGAGAAGCGGACGAGGTGCGGAGCCGTGCCGTAGAGCTCGGGGCCACGCATGATGTTGTCAATGGAAAGGTCGAAGCCGCTCGACGCGGAGGACGCGGGAGGCCGGCCGCCCTGGCCCAACAGGTGGCCGGCGAAAGCGATCGAGAGGGCCAGCGTCGCTGTCGCGGCGGTCAAAGGACGCATGGCATGCTCCGGGCGATGGGCTACGGCTTCACGACTTTGAGCACGAAGAACGTCGGGGTCAGCAGCGTGTAGCTGTGGGCGACCACTTCGCTCACCGTCGCCGCGTAGGCGCTCACCCGGCGGACGTCCGGCACGGCCAGCCGCACCAGCGGGCCGACGGCCAGACCGCTCCCGCTCGGTCCCACGACGGCCACGCGGGCGGTATCGCCTCCCAGGCCGGCGGTGAAGATCGAGTAGCCGCTCCCGGTCGGTGCGGTGACCGCCGTCTGTGCACCGACGAGGCGGAACATGATCGCGCGGCTGCTGCTGGCCGGTCCGTCAAGCGACACGACCAGCTCCCCTCCGACAGGGCCCGTGTTCTCGCCCGGGCACCCGGCGACGACAGCCGCCAGCGAGGCGGGGACGAGCCAGCGGAGGACTCTCATTGGCTGCCGCGCTCCACGAGACGCCGCATCACGGCCGACGGCACCGCGGTCCGGGATCGGTCGAGCCACGCCACGAAGTCGCCCAGGTCGAACCGTCCGTTCGCATTGCCCTGCGCGTCGAAGGCCTCCCGGACCACGCCCGGCAGCCCGGAGCCGCGCAGGAGCTGCCCGACCACGCTGTCCAGAGAGATCTCGGTGAAGCTGGCCGTGAGAGTGTACGGCCGGCGCATCCTGAGCAGCAGCCGCAGGTCGGCGAGCGTTGTGTCGCCGCTCCATCCGGTGAACAGGTTGCTCGGGGCCGGCGTGGCCAGCAGCTCGACGCTGTCGCCTTCCGCCACCAGCACGCCCGCCGCGAGATCGAGGGACGGCGAGGCGGCGACCGTTCCCGCGCCGCTGATCGCCAAGCGCGCCCTGTGGCTGCGGCTGACGGTCGCGATGTACGTCGCGCCGGCGAGCACGGCCGTGATCCCGTGGCGGCGCGCACCGCCATCCGACCAGGACACGAAGAGGTAGCGCGTGAGGTCGCCGGCGCTGAACTGCACGGAGTCAATCTCGATCGTCGCCGTGTCCCCCTCCTCCAGCACGTCGCGGAACACGGCGTAGGTGACGCCACGCACCTTGACCAGAGCGGCCGTGTCGCTGGCGCGCACGACGGACGGGGCGCCGAAGCGCACGCGGAATCGCATCGCGCCGCCCAGCACGACCTGGGCGATCGAGTCCACCTGCACCCCGGCGTACGCGCCCGAGTTGCGGTTCGCGGCCGGGGAGGTGTCGAAGGCGAACCGCGTCTTGTTCGCCGAGCCGGGAAACGGATCGCCAGGGTCGCCGCGGTTGACCAATCCGCCGGTCAGGTTCTCCAGGCCATCCGCCTGCTCGAGCTTCAGCGCATTGGGGAATTGGGCGTTGACGCGATTGGACGACCTGCGCGTCCGCATCAACAGCGAGTCCACGTGCCAGATCAGGAGGCCCGGTGAGGCGAGGTGGACGTCCGATCCGATTTGCTGACGATTCTCGAGCAGGAAGTACTCGTCGCTCCCTCCGATGGGCACCACGTACGCGGTGTCGTTCAGCTCGATGGGGCCGGCACCACTCACCAGCGTGGAGGCGGTGAGCGGCACCTCCGTGACCCAGCCGAGGTCGGCCCGGCTCCAGGCGCTCAGGTGCGCCGGCCGGTCCGGGCGCCGCTCGTTGCCGGAGCCCATGAGGTCCCAGCGGCCCACACCCGGACTCCCGTCCTGCGTGTTGTACAGATCCGGCAGGCCGAGCAGGTGCCCGGTCTCGTGGCTGATGGTCCCGATGGAGAGCAGCAGGCCCGACGAACAGCCGCCTGCGCCGCCCTGCGACCCCTGAATGATGTAGTCGTCCACCCGGATGAAGCCTCCGCCGGCCCGGGCGTCGCCGGTGAGGAGCCCGGTCGTCCGCGGCGGGGGCTGGGGGCGGCTCCAGCCGCTGTAGAAGAAGCGGTGCGCCCAGATGCTCGCCTCCGAGGCCGGGTTCACCGCGCGGCATTCGCCGCCGACCTCCGGATGCAGCAGGACCACGGCATCCACGAAACCGTCGTCGTCGCCGGAGTTCGGGATGTCGTCCGGGCCGTCGTTGTCGTATCGCCCGAAGTCCACTGCGGCGTCGAGCGCCGCGACCGC
>JACQVG010000182.1 GCA_016209905.1 Gemmatimonadota bacterium
CTCCTGCCCCCTGCGCGTGCCGCCTGCCGCCCACTGCAACTCTGCAACTCTCCTGCCCCCTGTCCCCTGCCTGCCACTGCAACTCTGCAACTCTGCCCCCTACTGTCTCCTGCCGCCTGTTCACTGGCGCCCGTCCCCCGCCCCCTGTAGTCGCCTAACGTAGTTCACCACATGCCACCGGTCCGCCCCCCGTATCTTGTCGCCGTAGCGGGGCATGATGCCCCGGCCCTGCCGCAGCAGGGCGTAGATGTAGCCGTCGCTCCGCTGCTTCGAGACGTCCAGCGTGAGGTCGGGCGGCGGGATGAACTTGAGCGTCACGGGCCCGTCGCCCCGCCCGGCCGCGCCGTGGCAGACCAGGCAATAGGTCTCGAAGATCCGCCGGCCCCGCCCCACCGACCAGTCGGTGCGCGCGACCGGATTCACGACCTCGCCAAGACCCGTCAGGAGGTCGAGCGAGTCCTCGCGGCCGGTCACCGGCACCGAGCCCGGCGGCGGCATGAGGTGCGGCGGCTCGAACGGGCGGATCGCGGGCTGATCCCTCATGGTCGTGAACCAGGGGACCTTGGCGATCGCGTTGTCGAGCGTGGTGCAGCCCGCGGCGCCCAGGCCCAGCGCCAGCGCGGCGGCCACGGCCGCGCCCCGGCGCCTAGACATCATTGACCTCCTCGGCGCCCGCGGCCGACAGGATCGCCGCGGCGGCGGCGACCTGCGCCGGGCCCCCGAAGGCCACGATGCCGAACTTGTCGTTGCTGAACCGCGGGTCGTAGCCGGCGGCCGGGCGCAGCTTCGGCAGCCGGGCGTTGAGGAACATCCCCGCCACGGTCACCAGCGCGCCGAGGAGAATGGTGCACTCGAAGCCGATGATGACGAACGGCGGCAGGGAGACGATCGGCTTTCCGCCCGTGATCAGCGGCCAATCGAGCGACGTCGAGATCGCGTAGGCGAAGCCGAGCGCGCACCCGGCGAGGCTGCCGATGAGTGTGAACAGGCGGACCGGGCTCACCTTCTTGGCGAGCGCCTCCTCCAGCTCCGGCCGCGGCGCGGGCGAGTACACCTGGATTCCCGCGTACCCCTTGGCCTGGAGGTCCCGGATGGCGCGCAACACGCCGTCCAGGTCGCCGAACACTCCGACCACGCCCGGGCGGTCGCTCATCGGCGCGCTCCGGGAGCGCTCTTGGTCGGCGGCGGCAGCGCCTCCTTCACCTCGGCGATGGCGACCGAAGGGAAGAACTTGACGAACAGCAGGAACCACATCGCGAACCAGCAGAAGCTGCCCACCAGAATCCCGATTTCGGGCCACCGCGGGAGGTAGTACGACCCCCACTGCCACGGCTCGAACTCGTGCGCGAGGCTCGTCACGATGATCACGAACCGCTCGGACCACATGCCGATGTTGATGAAGATCGAAATGACGAACAGCGCCGGGATGCTGGTGCGGATCTTCTTGAACCACAGGAGCTGCGGGATCAAGACGTTACAGGTCATCATCGTCCAGGTGGCCCACCAGTAGTCCCCGAAGGCGCGGGAGTAGAACGCCGCGCGCTCGAACGGGTTCCCGCTGTACCAGGCGACGAAGAACTCCGTGGCGTAGGCGTACGACACGATCAGGGACGTGAGCAGGCAGAGCTTCGCCAGGTTCTCGAACTGCCTGACCTTCAGGTAGCGCTCGAGGTGGAACGCCTTGCGCAGCGGCACGAGGATCGTGATCACCATCCCGCAGCCCGAGAAGATCGCGCCGGCGACGAAGTACGGGGCGAAAATCGTCGCGTGCCAGCCGGGGACGATCGCCATCGCGAAGTCCCACGACACTACGCTGTGCACCGAGAGCACGAGGGGCGTCGAGAGCGCGGCGAGGAAGAGGTACATCCGCATGAAGTGGTGCCACTCGCGGTCGGAGTTCTTCCACCCGAACGACACGATCTCGTACAGCTTCCGCCGCCAGCCCCTCGCCTGGTCCCGAACGGAGGCGACGTCGGGAATCAGGCCCATGAGCAGGAACGTGGCCGACACGGTGAGGTAGGTCCCGATCGCGAAGATGTCCCACACCAGCGGCGAGCGGAAATTCGACCACAGGCCGCGGATGTTGGGGTACGGCGCCACCCAGTAGGCGTACCAGGCGCGACCGAGGTGCAGGACCGGAAAGAGGCCCGCCGTCATCACCGCGAACACCGTCATCGCCTCGGAGGCCCGGTAAACGGAGCTGCGCCAGCCCGACCGGAACAGAAAGAGGATCGCGCTGATCAGCGTCCCCGAATGGGCGATGCCGACCCAGAAGACGAAGTTGGTGATGTAGCTGCCCCAGAAGATGGGCGGCTCGTAGCCGGTGATGCCCAGGCCGTACTTGAGCTGGAGCGCCCAGCAGTAGGCGCCGAAGCCCAGCCCCGAAAGCACCACGCCCATGAACGCGTACCACCCCCGCCCGGGCGGATCGAGCGTCCGGATGATGTCCCGATTGACGTCGGCGTACGTCGGCGCCGCCGCCGTGGGGGCGCTGGCCGGAGGCGTCGCGGGGGCGAGCGTGGCCACCGGCCTACGCCTCCTCCGCGTGGACCACGCGCTCCAAGTAGGTGATGGCCGGCTTGGTGTTGAGCTCCGTGAAAACGTGGTAGCCGCGCTCGTCCCGCTTGGCCCGGCTGACGCGACTGCGCTCGTCGTGTGCGTCGCCGAAGATGATCGCGTCGGACGGGCAGCTCTGCGCGCACGCCGGCGTGATATCGCCGTCTACGAGCTGGCGGCCCCGGACCTTGGCGTCGTTCTGCGCGTAGCGGATCCGCTGGACGCAGAAGGTGCACTTCTCCATCACGCCCTTGGTGCGCACTGTGACGTCCGGGTTGAGCTGCCAGGTGAGCGTATCCGGGAAGGCGTACTCGGCGCTCCCCTCGCCGCCGTGGTCCCACCAGTTGAAGTAGCGGACCTTGTACGGGCAGTTGTTGGCGCAGTATCGCGTCCCGATGCAGCGGTTGTAGACCTGGCCGTTCAGGCCGTCGGGGGTGTGATAGGCGGCGTAGACCGGGCACACCGGCTCGCACGGCGCGTTGGCGCAGTGCTGGCAGAGCATCGGGTCTTGGCGCTCCTCGAAGTCGGTGCCCGTCGGCAGGCCGTCGGCGCTCGGCGCGTCGCCCTCGAAATAGCGCTCGATCCGGATCCACGACATCTCCCGGCCGCGCACCACCTGCGCC
>JACQVG010000014.1 GCA_016209905.1 Gemmatimonadota bacterium
GGTCACCACGACGCGCCGCGCGCCGCTCATCGGGCCGCTCCCTCCACGTGGCGGGCGATCCCCGCCAGCGTCCGTTGGGCGATCCCGTGCACGAACAGCGGGCCGATCACCAGATTCGCCGCGGGAGTTCGGATGAGCGGCCAGGCAGGCCCGTCCCACCGGTGCGTGACCGTCACGGCCACTGCCGCGCCGTCGCCCGCGAAGTCCCACGCGACGTCCATGCCGCGGGTGACGCCGCGCAGGTGGCGGTAGCGGATGCGCGGCCGCTCGGCCTCGACGAGCATCTCGGACACCCACCAGGTGGGATAGCGGAGGAACCCGAACGGCCGCCACGCGGCCATTTCGACCACGCCCCCGTCGCCCCGCCGTTCCAGGAAGCGGACCCAGCGGTAGTGTGGCAGCCACTCGGGCCAGCGCTCCACGCTCCGCGCGGCCTCGAAGACCGCCAAGAGAGGCGCCGCGATCCTCCGCCGGTCAACCTGAATCATGCCGCGGCCCCGGTGGGCCGCCACGCGGCCGTCAGACCATAGGCGAGGTGGCGCCTCACCGTCGCCGTTACACCTGCCGCGGCGCACGCGCGCCGGAGCTCCGCTGTCGTGAAGCCGCGCAGGACGGAGATGACGCCGTCGCGCCGGGTCGCGGGGTGGAAGCGCAGCGGGTAGGAGGCCAGCCAGATGCCGGCCGCGGCGAGCGCGCTGCGCCGGATGTCGGCGACCACGACGCCGAGCCGTGCGACGCGGTCCATCTCCATGAGAAGCCGGGTGCCGGCCTCGCCGGGCGCGTGATGCAGCACCTTGGCGCAGAGGACGAGGTCCACCGAGCGCGAGCGGAAGGGCATCCGGGCGCCGTCGGCGAGGACCACCACCAGTCCCCCGGCACGGGCCGCCTCGCGGGCGGCGACGGGGTGGCGCTCCAGTCCGATGAGGCGGAGCGTGATCCCGTGCCGCTCGGCGCGGCGAGCAACCGCGCGCGGAATGTCGCCGGTTCCGGTGCCGACGTCGAGCAGCGTGAGGGTCGCGAGGGCCGGCGCCCGGCGGATGAACTCGTCGAGCCGTCGCGCCGCCGCCGCGGCAGCGCCGAAGGCGCGGTTGACGCGCGCCAGATCGCGCAGGGAGGCGACGACCACCCCGTGCTCGGCGCCGGGATCGTCCAGCGTCTCGACGGCCCGCCCCGCCCACGCGCGCCATGAGTGCATCACTGCGCCAGCTCCGGGTACCCGGATCGAAAGTAGCACAGGGGCGCCCCGTCGTCGGTGGCGGCCCACTCGACGGTCCCGGTCACGATCGAATGATCGCCCCCGTCATAGACCGAGCCGCGCCGGCACTCGAAGTGGGCGAGCGCTCCCCGAATCCGAGGGAGGCCGCCGGGAGAGATGCCGACGTCGAGGCCGTCGAAGTGCTGCTCGCCGCGGGTGGCGAAGCGGAGCGCGAGCTCCCGCTGTCCGGCGGCGAGGATGTTCAGGCTGAAGAGGGGCGCGCTCACGAGCGTATCGTGGATCTCGGCGCTGCGGTCCACGCACACCAGCAGCATCGGCGGCTCGAGGGAGAGCGACGCCACGGCGCTCGCGGTCATGCCCAGCACGCGACCCTCGGCGGCCCGAGCCGCGACCACGGAGACGCCGGCGACCAGGTGTCCCATCGCAAGGCGAAAGCGGTCGGCGTCAATCGGCATCCGCGGTTGCCGGAGGCCGCCCTAGACCACGAAAGCCGCGAGGTGACGCGGCGCGAACAGGGTGCGCACGGGGACCGAGTCACCCGCCGCGCCCACCCAGAGGTCCACCACGTGGGCCCGGCGGGCGAGGCGCCGCGTGAAGCCGCGCATCACGAGCGGGAGCGTCGCGCCGAGGCCGACGATCCGCTCCAGCACCCACTTCCCGAGGAACGCACGCCGGCGCGCGAAGGCGTAGGGACGCAGCGCTTCGCGCGTGGCCTCGCCCCTGGCGAGCGCCGCGGCCAGCGTCTCGGCCGCCAGCCGCCCACCCCGGAGCGCGGCGAAGATCCCCTCGCCGGTGAACGGATCGAAGAAGTCGGCGGCATCGCCGACCAGCAGCGCGCCGTCCGCCACCGCTCGCCGAGTGGTGCGGGCGAAGGGGCCGGCGATCATGACCTTCCGGGCGAGCCGGGCGCCCGCCATGCGGCGCCGGAGCTCAGGCGCCCGCCCGAGCTGCTTGAAGAAGAATCGGGCGGCGTCCGACGCGACCGCGCGGGCGTCGGCGACCGGCACGACCGCGGCGGCGTTCACGAGGCCGTCCTCGATCGGCGCGATGCCCACGTAGCGACCGCGGCCGGCGAACATCTCGCCGTAGTCTTCCATCCCCGCCACGCCCATGAGGTGGGCGACGAGCGCGAGCCGGCGCGGCGAGCTGCGGCGGGCGAGCCCGAGCGTCCGGGCCACGAGGGAGTTCAGGCCATCCGCCCCCACCACGGCGCGCGCCGTCTCCTTCCAGCGCCGGCCGGCGTCTCGCAGCAGCCCGCCGCGCACGACGCCGTCCTCGACGAGAAGCCGCTCGAGCGCGACGCCCTGGCGTACTTCGGCGCCGGCGCGGGCCGCCGCTTGGAGCACGATCGAATCGAGCCGTGCGCGGGAGAGCGCCAACCCGTAGGGGCGGAACGGCGTGAAGCCGCTGCTCCCGGCGAAGCGGCCGATCACTGCCGCCCCGTCATCCGACACCAGCCTGAAGCCGGTCAGCTTGGCTGCGCCCGCCGCTTCGACCTCCTCCAGCACGCCGAGCGCCTCGAGGTCACGGGCGGCTTCCGGGCTCAGGTACTCGGCGCAGGCCTTGTGCCGTGGGAAGACAGCGCGGTCCACGAGCAGGACGGACAGCCCGCTCCGGGCGGCGAACGCGGCGGTCGCCGCGCCCGCGGGGCCGCCGCCCACAACCAGCACGTCGCGCGCGGTCATGGCGCGAGAGGGATCGTACGGGCTCCGCTGCAGTGGTCGGACTTAAGCTAGGCCGAGCGGGCGCAGCGCGACAGGTGCCGACGCCACGGCGGCGCCGACGAGAGTGGCGATGAGATTGACCGCGTCGTTGGTGATCCCGCGCACTCCGCTCACCACCGTTCCGGATTTCCCACACCCGTGCCGGGCTTGCTCGCCGACGAATCCGCACCCGCAGCGGTACCGGACCTGCAACGTGGCGCCGAGCAGCGAGTCGGCGACGCCGCCGGCAACTCCTCCGGCCGCGACCCACGCCACGGCGCCGGCCGGGGCGACGCCGACGAGGAGCGCTGACGCCGCGATCAGCGAGGCGCCCAACGCGCCGCCCGCGGTGCCGAGCAGCGTCACGCCGCCCGAGGTGCCGGGCGGCACCGTCCTTCCCGAGGTGATCAGGCGCGGCGGGCGGCGGCTGCGCCCTCCGATCTCGGTGGACCACGTGTCCGCGGCCGCCGCGGCGAGCGCCCCCGCGAAGGCGAGCGTGGCGGCGGAGTGAGCCAGCGCGAGCAGCGCCGCAACCGCCGCGACGACGCCGTTCGCAGCGACCTGGATCGGCTCGCGCCGGCCCCCGCCCGGCGTCAGCAGCGAGGAGGAGACGAAGAAGACGGCCAGCAGCGCGAGGCCGCCCCAGCCGGTTCCGACGGCCACGGCGCCGCCCACGGTCGCCGCCGCGATCGCAGCTCGAGGCGAGAGCCACGCACCCACGCCGCCGTAGATAGCGACTCGCCGCGCTTAGGCGCAACGCCTCCCCGTGGTCCGACGCCCCGGACGCCGCTATCTTCCGCCCGCCCGCCGTGACCAACCACACCCCCGCCGAGGCCCACAGCATTCTCCCGCTCGCCGTGCTCGAGGCGATGCGGAGCCTCGACCGCCCCGCGCCGCGCGACGAAGAAGCCGCCGAATACGTGGACGAGCTTCTCAAGAAGCGCCTGGGGCTCTCCGAGACCGTGGCGGCGCAGATCGGCCGATACGAGGCGGTGGTGCGGAGGGACCAACCGGTGCGGGTGGAGGAGGTCGAGCAGATCCTGCGTCTGGCCAGCCGCCGGAGCGACGCCCCCCTGGTCTTCGCGGACGGCGGGCGCCGCGCGGGCCGGCTCGCCGTACGACGCCTGTGGTTCGCCACGCGGTGGGCCTCGCGCCACCTGCCGCGCCTGCTCCGGCGGTCAATCGGATTTCGCGCCGCGCGGCGCGCGGCTGGGGACGTCTTCGCGGTGAGCCTGGCGCGGGAGGCCGGCGCGACGGTGGCGGTCATCGGCGACTCCCCGGCGGTCCGGGCGACGCCGGACGGCGCGGCGTGCGGGTTCTACACCGCCGCCCTCGCCGAGCTGCTGCGCCAGCTCGTGGAGTTCGACGGCGCCATGGTCCACAGCCGCTGCTGCGCCCGCGGTGACGAGCGGTGCGAGTGGCGCTCGGCTGGCGCCGCCGGCGGACGATGAGTGCTGCGCCGATGCTCGCGCCGGAGACGCTGGAGAGGGTGCGGCGGGTCCTGGGCGAGCTCGGTCTCGACGGTTGGCTCCTGTTCGACTTTCACGGCCTGAACCCCGTCGCCACGCGGGTGCTGGGCCTCGGCGGTCTGGCTACGCGCCGCCTGTTCGTCTTCCTCCCGTCCACCGGTGCTCCGACGGCCGTGGCGCACAGGATCGAGCTCCATCGGGTGCACCACTTCCCGGGCGAGGTTCGGCCGTACGCGTCCTGGCGGGAGCTGGAGCGGGAGCTGTCGCACCTGGTGTCGGGCAAGCGCGTGGCCATGGAGTATTCGCCGCGGGACGGCGTCCCGTACCTCGATCGGGTGCCGGCGGGCGTGGTCGAGCTGGTGCGCGCCTCGGGCGCAGAGATCGTGTCCTCGGCGGAGCTGGTGACGGCCGTCGCCTCCCGCTGGAGCCCGGAGGAGCTGGCGGACCATCGGCGCGCGGCGGGGCTGCTGCGGCAGGTTGCCTTGGCCGCGTTCGAGAGAGTGCGCGACTGGTGCGCCGAGGCGTCGAAGCCGACCGAGCGCGGGCTTCAGCGGTGGGTGCAGGAGGCGATGCGCCGGGCCGGGCTCCACGCCGACGCCAGTCCGATCGTGGCGGCGGGAGCGCACTCGGCGAATGCGCACCACCAGCCGACCGAGGAGTCGGACGCCGTGATCGGGCCCGGCGACGTCCTGCTCCTGGACCTGTGGGCGGGCGTGGCCAAGGACGCGGTGTTCGCCGATCAGACCTGGATGGCGTACCTCGGGAGCACGCCGCCTGCGGAGGAGGCGCGGGTCTTCGACGCGGTGCGCGAGGCCCGGGACCGCGTGGTCGCTGTGCTGCGCGACCGGTGGCGGGAGGGAGGGCCGGTGTCCGGGGCCGACCTCGACGATGCCGCGCGCCGGGTGATCGCGGATGCCGGCTACGCCGACTTCTTCGTGCACCGAACCGGGCACTCGATCGACCGCGAGCTTCACGGCTCCGGGCCGCACCTGGACAATTTCGAGACGCACGACGAGCGATTGCTCCGGGCCGGGATCGGCTTCTCCGTCGAGCCGGGGGTGTACCTGCCGGGACGGTTCGGCATGCGGAGCGAGATCAACGTGGTGCTGCACGAGGAGGGTCCCGAGGTCACGCCGCCGGAGCCGCAGCGGGGGCTGGTTTGCCTCGACGTCAGCGGCGGGTGAAACCCTAGCGGGCCACCTTTCGCCGCGCTACCATATATGGCCCTCTTTCGTGGGAGCCGCCCGAGTGACACAGCCTTCTGGATCGGCGCCCGCCGACCTCGACACCATCCGCCAGATCTTGTTCGGCGCGGACCTCGCGCGCCTCGAACAGACGCTTGCCTCGGACGCTCAGGCCGCGAGCGCTCGCTCGGCGGAGCTCGAGCGCCGGATGGAGCGTCGGCTCGATGAGCTCGCGCAGCGCGTGACGGCGCAGCTCGACGACCTCTCCCGCCGGCAGCAGGCGCACGCCGATCGAGTGACGCAGCTTCTCGACCAGGTGATGGCCGAGCTGACGCGGCGGACCGACAGCCTGCACGCCGAAACCCGCGTGAGCCTGGAGGAGCTCAAGGCGAAGACGGCCGAGCTGGAGCGGCGCAAGCTCAGCATCGCGGACTTCGGATCGTCGCTCGCGACGCTCGGGCAAAGGTTCACCGCCGCGTCGGGCGAGGACTCGTCCCGGGCGGAGTAGGGCCGCCGCGCGGCCCGCTCACGCGCCGGGTCCGACTGCCTCCAGGAGCTGCTCGAGATCCACCGGCTTGGTGAGGAACCGGTCGGCGCCGGCTTCGCGAAACATCCGCTCGACGCTCGGCTCCCTAACCCCGGTCACCGCGAC
>JACQVG010000183.1 GCA_016209905.1 Gemmatimonadota bacterium
GTCTCCGGGAGCCCCAGCATTCAGGTCGCGCGTGACGAGATCAGCTCCTGGGACACCTCGGCAGCACCCGCGATCGGCATCGTTTACGAGAGCCAGGGCCGCGCTGGTGACCCGGCGGACGTCGAGGTACAACGGGCACAACGCCTCGCCGCAATCCCCGGTGTCGTCGGTGTAGTCGGGCACGGCGGGGCCCTGGACGTTGATGCTCGCCGACGACGATTCGGTCGAGGGCGCTTTCATCGGAGCGTTCGCCGCGGAGCGGCTCAGCGCTCGACGGGTCAGCATCTTCTTCGTCAGCGACGAATACGGCATCGGCCTCAGGGACGGGCTTGTCGCGGATCTGCGCCGCAGGGGGTTGAGCGTCGTCGACGAGGTCCCGTTCAATCCCATCAATGAGTTGCGGACGCTGGTGTCCGCCTCGCTCCGTCGCGGAGTACCCGATGTCGTGGTCGTCGCCGGCCGCCACCGGGAGGCGGGGCTGATCGCGCGGTCCGTTCACGACCCGGCTCCGCGGGTGCGCATCGTCGTGGGCGACGGGGCGCTGGTGTTGCCCTTCCTGGCGGTGTGCGACACATGACCATGACGGAGTGGATGGTGCCGGCGGCGGTGGCCGCCGGCGCCCTGGCGACGGGACTCGCGGTGCAGCGTCTGGTGCTGCCGCGCCTCGCGCGCGCCGCGGCCCGGTCGGCGTGGAAGTACGACGACGTGCTGGTGGACGCCGTCCGCCTGCCCGTGGTGCCGGCGTTCGTTCTGCTTGGCCTCCACATCGCGGTCAAGCTGCTCGCCTTCGACCGCGCGCTGGACCGCGCCCTGGGCCGCGCGGTGCTGGTCCTCGCGATGCTCACGGTGACCTGGGCGCTGGCCCGGTTCATCGTCGGGGCGCTCCGCACTGGCGCCTCCGGGGGGACGCTGCCCGGCGTCAGCCTCATCGCCAACGTCTCGCGCGTGGTGGTGTTCGCGGTCGGCATTCTGGTCATTCTCCAGACCCTCGGCATCTCGATCACGCCCATCATCACCGCGCTGGGGGTGGGCGGCCTGGCCGTGGGGTTGGCGCTCCAGGACACGCTCGGCAACTTCTTCGCGGGCATCCGCCTCCTGGCGTCCGGCAAGGTGCGGCCCGGCGACTTCGTGCAGCTGGAGTCCGGCGAGGAGGGGTTCGTCGAGGACATCGCCTGGGGCCAGACCACCATCCGCCAGCTGCCGAACAACCTCGTCATCGTCCCGAACAGCAAGCTGTCGCAGGCTATCACCGCCAACTTCAGCCTGCCGGAGGCTGCCCAGGCGGTGGTCTTCCCCGTGAGCGTGTCCTACGACAGCGACCTGGCGCACGTCGAGCACGTGACCGTCGAGGTGGCGCGCGCCTGCCAGCGGGAGGTGGCGGGAGCGGTGAGCGACTGGGAGCCGTTCATCCGCTACAACCAGTTCGGGGACTCGAGCATCAACTTCTCGGTGATTCTGCGGGCGCAGGCCCGCCCCGAGCGGTTCCTGCTGGTCCACGAGTTCATCAAGCGCCTGCAGGCACGCTACCGGGAGGAGGGGATCGAGATCCCGTTCCCCATCCGCACCGTGCACCTCAAGCAGGACGCCACCGGCGCCGGATGAGGGTCTGCCTGATCGCCGGCGCGGTGGCGGCGCTGCGGCTGGCCGAGGGCCGGCTGCGGCCGGTCTACCGGCCCGCGGTGGCCCTCACGCTGGGACGCGTCGGCTTCTAGCCCCCCCCGCGCAGCTTCTCCAGGATGAACGCGGTGTTGATCACCCCGGCGTGGGAGAGGGCCTGCGGGTAGTTGCCGAGCTGCTCGCCCGTGGCCGGATCGATCTCCTCGGCCAGCAGGCCCAGCTCGCCGCCCCGCCGCAGCAGGTTGCGGAACAGCCGCTCACCTTCGGCGTGCTCGCCCACCATCGCCAGGTTCTGCATCATCCACAGCGAGCCAAACACGAAGGCGCCCTCGCCGCCCTCGAGGCCGTCGCGCGCGCGAAAGCGGTAAAGCAGCTCTTCGCACGACGTGGCCAGCTCGCGCCGGACCGCGTCCAGGGTACCGCGCACCCGCCGGTCCCCATACGGCAGGAAGTGCACCGTGGGAATGGCCAGCAGCGCCGCGTCGAGGGAGCTCTCGCCATAGGCCTGCACGAAGGTCCGTCGCTCGGCGTCCCAGCCTCGCGCCAGCACGTCGGCGTGAATCTCGGCGGCGTCGCGCCGCCACCGCTCGGCGTCGGCTGCATGGCCGTGTGCTTCCGCGATCTGGGCGCCCCGGTGGAGCGCCACCCACGCCATCACCTTGCTGAACACGTAGTGGCGGCGCCCCAGGCGGGGCTCCCAGATGCTGCTGTCCGGCTCGCGCCAGTGCGCGGCGGTCCAGTCGGCCAGGTCGCGCACCACTTTCCACAACCCTTCGGTGGGCGCGCGGCGGCGCGTCCAGGCGTGCGCGGTATCCAGCACCTCGCCGTAGACGTCCAGCTGGAACTGGTCCACCGCCCCGTTGCCGACCAGCACGGGGCCGGTGCCGCGATAGCCCTCCAGGTGGTCGAGGGTGCGCTCGGGCAGCTGCCGCTCGCCGTCCACGGCGAACATGATCTGGAGCGACCGGCTGTCCTCGCGCCGGCACACCCGCTTGAGGAAGCCCAGGAACGCGTCGGTTTCCGTTTCGTACCCAAGCCGGTCGAGGGCGTACAGCACGAACGCGGAGTCGCGGAGCCAGGTGTAGCGGTAATCCCAGTTGCGCCCGCCGGCCAGCGACTCCGGCAGCGAGGTCGTCGGCGCAGCGACGATCGCCCCGGTGGGCTCGTAGCAGCACAGCTTCAGGGCCAACGCGCTGCGCTCCACCTCGCGTCGGAACGGCCCGTCGTACCGGAGCCGCGACGACCAGGCGTCCCAGAACCGAACGGTGGCGTCCAGGGTCGCCTCCGGATCGTGACTCGGTATGCCCCCGAGCTCGTCCTCGTCGAAGGTCCCCACGAACCACGCCGCCTCGCCTTCCGCGAGCGTCAGTCCTGCCGTGGCGGCGCCGTCGGCCAGGCGCCACGCGACGCCGGCCGGGCCGATGATCGCGGCCACGTCGTTGTCCAGATCGGTTGCCAGCACGCCGTGGCGGCGGGGGTGGAACGTCGGGGCGCGCGTGGCGTAGTCGAAGCGCGGCTCCCACGACACCTGGATCGGCGTCTGGCCGCGCACCGCGCGCACCCGCCGGAAGATGCGGCTGCGCCCGGCCCGCGACGGACCTACCGGCATGAAGTCGGTGAGGTCGGCCACGCCGCCCTCGGTCCGGAACACGGTCTGAAGCACGTTGGTACCGGCCAGGTAGCGCTGCTCCGCGGCGCTGTACGCCCGCGGTGCGACGCGCCAGCGCCCGCCTTTGGCGTCGTCGAGGATCGCCGCGAACAGGCTCATCGAGTCGAACCGCGGCAGACAGGCCCAGTCAATGCTGCCGTCGCGCCCGACCAGGGCCGCGGTGTGCAGGTCGCCGATGACGCCGTGGTCGGCGATCGCCGGGTAGCTCACGGCCGCGCCTCGCGCCACGCGCCGGAGGCCAGCCACCGCACCACGGCGACCACGTCCTCCGGTCCCGGCAGCACCAGGTCGGCGGCGGTGGCGGCCGGCTCGCCCGACGGGGCCACCAGGATGGAGCGCCCGATGCCGCGCAGCGCCCGGAAGGCATCCTCGTCGGTGGCATCGTCGCCGATGTAGAGCACGGCTGCGCGGGAGGACCAGTGCTCGCCGTACCGGTGGCGCAGCACGTGCAGCACCCCCTGCCCCTTGTGCCAGCCCAGCGGCGCACGACCCTCTACCACCGCCTTGCCGGTCACCACGGCCAGACGCCGTCGCCGCAGCACCGCCTCGGCCCGGCTCGCGGCCCCGCGCTGGTCCTCCGCCGCGACCGCGCGCACGTGGTAACTCACCGACGCGGTCTTACGCTCGACCCACCCGCCCGGGATGCCCAGCGCCTCGAGCTCGCGCGCCGCCTGGTCGAGCGACGCCTGGTACGCCGTGACCCCGGGGTGCCGCCACGACAGTCCCGGTCCCTCGATCTCGAAGCCGTGGTCGCCGACGTAGGTGAGGCCATCCAACCCCACCTTATCGCGGACGTCGGTCAGGGCGCGGCCCGAGATAACCGTGACGTCGAGCCCGGGCGCGCCCAGCGCGTCGGCGAGCACGCGCCGTGACTCGTCGCTGAGGCTCGCGTCCTCGGGCCGCGGCGCGATGGCCGTCAGCGTGCCGTCATAGTCGAGGAACAGGGCCACGGCGGGACGCCGCGCCAGCCACCGCGCCAGCTGGGCCCGCACCCGGTCCACGGGCGTGGCCGCGGGCCGTCGCCGGCACGCCTCCCCGGCGGCGGCCAGGAATTCGCGTACCCACGCGTGCACGTCGCGGGAGCGCACCCGGTCGCGCAGCGCCCGCATCCGCGCCCGCCGCTCCTCCTCGCTCATGGTCAGCGCCCGGTGCAGGGCCTCGGCAACGGCGTCCACGTCGTAGGGATTCACGATCAGCGCCTCGGGCAACTCGGTGGCGGCGCCCGCCAGCTCCGAGAGCACCAGTACGCCATCGCCGTCCACTTGCGCCGCGACGTACTCCTTGGCCACCAGGTTCATGCCGTCGCGCAGCGGGGTGACCAGCGCGACGTCCGCAGCGCGATACAGGGGGCCCAGCTCGGCCGGCGGGAGGGCGCGGGTCAGGTAGCGGATCGGCGCCCAGCCCCGGTCCGAGTACCGCCCGTTGATGCGGCCCACCAGCTCGTCAATCTGGCGTTTCAGCGCCTGGTAGTCGGCGATGCGCTCTCGGGAGGGCACGCCGACCTGGGTGAACACGAAGCGGCGGCGGTACGACGGGTGCAGCTGCAGCAGGCGCTCGATCGCCAGCAGCCGCTCGGCGATCCCCTTGGTGTAGTCCAGGCGGTCCACCCCGAGGATCTCGAGCAGCCGCCCGTTGCGGCGCGGCGGCGCCGGACCGGCGCTCGCGTACCGCTCCACCTGCGCCACATCAATGCTGATGGGGTGGGCGCGCACCCCGACGTCGCGCCCTTCGTAGTGCACCAGCCCGGCCCCGCGGTCCGCCTCGCAGGCCAGCAGGCGCCCGGCGCAGGTGAGGAAGTGCTCCACGTGCTCGCCCGTCTGCAGGCCGACGAAGTCCGCGGCGAGCAACCCGCGCAGCAGCGGCTGCGACCACGGCAGCACCCGGAACACGTCGGTCGCCGGAAACGGAACATGGAGGAACAGGGCGATGCGGCGACGCGGAGCGCGGCGGCGCAACAGGGCGGGCACCCGCAGCAACTGGTAGTCGTGCACCCAAACCAGGGTGTCGTCGCCGGCCGCCGCCGCCGCCGCGGCGGCGAACCGGTCGTTGACCCGCTCGTAGGCGCGCCACGTCTGGGCGTCGATCTGGGTGCGCCCCACGAAGTAGTGGAACAGTGGCCACAGCGTCCGGTTGCAGAAGCCGCCGTAGTAAAGCTGCAGCTCCCGCCCGCTGAGGGCCACCGGGTGGTAGGTCAGGCCCGGCGCCGGCGGCACCGCCAGATCCTCCTCCCCGGCCTCCTGCGCGGTGCCCGGCCAGCCGACCCAGACCCCACCCGCATCTCGCATGACCGCCTCGAGCGCGCTGACCAGGCCGCCCGGCGACTGGGTGAACCGCACCCTGCCGCCGTGCCGCTCCGCCTGCAGCGGCAGCCGGTTGCTCACCACCATCAGCGGGCCGGACGGCGCGGTCGGGGTGCTCATCAGCAGCAGGTCGCGGTGCCCCTAGCTAGCCCGGACCCGCGCTCGCGCGACAGGCCAGCCCGGCGACCACGGGCCACCGCACGGCGTCCTCCGGCCGCTACAGCCGCTGCGCCCAGCGTCCCAGCGCCTCCGCCAGCTCCGCGAGGTGCGCGGCGCCGGGGTCCGAGCCTCCATGCTGCACCCACACCCCTCTCCCAGCAGCTCGGCACGACGCCTATGCTCTGGCAGCGGCGATTCAAATTCCTATTCCCTTCCGTATTCCGAGAAGCCCTCAAGCGGCGTCGTGGGAATAGCTTACCCACCCACGGCCGGAGTGGCCGAACGTGAAGGCCTCGGGGTGCAGGATCTCGGCCAGAATCTCGAGGGACTCGACGAGCCGGGGCCCAGGGCGGTGGAAGTAGGCGTTCCCGTCCACGAGATAGACCCGGTGCGAGCGAACCGCACGGAGGTCGCGCCACCCGGTCCTGGCCGTCAGGACGCCCATCTCCCGGTGCGTGCGCCCGAGATCGAAGCCGCATGGCGAGACGAGGATGACGTCCGGGTCCGCCACCACCACCTCCTCCCACTCGAGCGACGGCGAGTGCTTCCCCGCCTCGCCGAACAGGTTGACGCCACCTGCCAGCTCGACCAGCTCCGGCATCCAGTTGCCTGCGGCCATCAGCGGCTCGATCCACTCGAGGTTCAGAGAGCGAGGCCTGACGTCCAGCCGCGAGGCGCGCGCCGCGATGCTCAGCGTCCGGCTGCGGAGGGCGGACACCAATCCCTCACCGCGCTCGGGCGCGCCGAGGGCCCGGGCCACGCGCCGGACGCCCTCCCACACGTCGCCCAAGGCATTCGGCTCCAGGGACACGATCGTGGCGGGGCGCTTGGTGATTCGGCACACGGCCCGCTCCACGTCCTCGAGGTTCACGGCGCAGACCTCACACTGCGTCTGCGTGATGATGACGTCCGGCTCGAGTTCCCTCAGCAGGTCCGCATCCACGTCGTAGACGGAGAGCGCCATCGCGACGCGCTTCTTGATCGCGGCGTCGACGGCGCGACTGCTCAGGGACACCGGGAAGGTCGGCTTGCTGACGGCGGGCAGCCGCCGGACGCTCGGAGGGTGGTCGCACTCGTGCGAGCGCCCGACCAGCTGCTCCTCGAACCCGAGCGCGCAGACGATCTCGGTGGCCGATGCGATCAGCGAGACGACGCGGGGCATCTACCACCCGCCCCGGTAACGGCCACGGATACGGGCGCTCAGCGCGGGATCACCGGCATCGTGACGAACGAGGGACGCGCGCGGTCGTGCAGGATCCGCTGGTGCGCGGTCGCGTAGGTGCTGTCCCGGTTGTTGTCGCCTCCCATATTGAGGTTGCGTCCGTACTTGGGGAAGGCGGCCGAGCCCGGCCAGAGGCCCCGCACCCCCCGCTCGAGGCTCCGCTCGAGATCGAACCGCGCCAACTCCGCCGCGAGGAACGGGTGGACCGGCGATCGGCTCCTGTTCGCAATCCGTCTCGCGCGGGAGGTCTCGCCAGAGGCGAGCACGACTTCACCAAAGTGCGCTGACGTAGTTGACCTCCGAGGGTGCGAGCAGCGCCTTCCGCAGCCAGTTCATGATGTGAAAGTAGGTGAGGTCCACCTCGGACGAGGCCTCGCCCGCCACCGAGCCCACCGGGTCCTCTTCCTCGAAGGCCAGCCGAAAGCCCTCTCCCGAGTAGGACACCCGCCCCGAGGCGACCTCCATCTCGTACTCCGCGCCGGCGAAGCGACCCAGCACCGCCGCACCGTCTGCCCGGGCCTCGACGTAGAATCCGTCGAGCGTGGGCGACCGGTGCCAGCCCTCTCTCGTGCCGAAGAAGCGCGGCTTCACCAGGTATGGGCCACCGTCCTCCGGGCAGAAGACGTCGCAGTTGCCGCAGTCGTTGCAGAAGTCGGCGAAGTTTCCGATCTGGTGCGACTCGCTGATCGCCAGGCTCCCCTCCTCTCGCCGCCGCCACGCCCCCCCCACCGCCTCCCGCCGGAGCTTGATCACCGGGATCTCCGTCCGCGGCAGGACGAACGTGAAGTTGGCGTCGTTCGGGCAGACGGGGATGCATTTGTCGCAGCTGATGCAGTCGAACAGCTTGAGATGGCTGCCGATCTTGCGGGGCAGGCGCGTGTTGCGCGCCTGCGTGTAGCGTGGATCGGCCGTGGCGCGCTCGACATAGACCTCCGTGTTGAGCAGCTTCGCCGCCGACACCCAGCGCGCGTAGAGCGCCTCGCCGGCGGCCTGTCGCAGATCGCCGCCGGCCGCGAGCGCCTCATCGCACCCGCGCCGGGTCTCACCTCCCGGCGCGAGGCCCAGCCTGCCCAAGGCCGCGGCCCCGAGGCCGTAGGCCCGGATGATGAAGTCGCCCACCCGCGCCGCTCCCGCGGCGTCCATCCGCGCCGCCAGCTCCTGGAAGTAGCCCCGCGCGCGGGCGTAGCCGCCCGGCTTCAAGAGGTCGCTGCACACGGTGATGGGCACCAGGCCGAGCGCCACCGCGTCGGGGAAGTTCGCCCGCTCGATCCCCGCGGCGAACGAGATGGGGTAGCGGTCGCCGAACTGCCGCCGGAAGCGGTGCACCAGGTGCATCGCCAGCACGTGCAGCGGCGGTCCCGACAGGTACATCTCCCGCTCGCTCTTGGGGAAGAAGTCGCGGTGGTTCTCGACGATGAGCGTGTTGGTGAGCTTGACGCCCAGGCCCAGCCCCAGGCCGCTCGCGGTTCGCCCCAGCCGCTCGACGAAGCCCACCGCCTGCTCGAAGGTCGTGTCGCGATCGAACGCGCTGTCGGGCACGCGGAGGTCGCCGTATCCCAGCGTCTCGCCCAGCAGCCGCCGGGCTTCGGTCTTGCCCAGCA
>JACQVG010000180.1 GCA_016209905.1 Gemmatimonadota bacterium
CGGCGCGCAGATCATTGACGTGAACATGGACGAAGGGCTGCTCGACTCGACGGCCGCCATGGTCACCTTCCTCAACCTGCTCGCCGCGGAGCCGGACATCAGCCGAGTGCCGGTCATGATCGACTCCTCGAAATGGGAGGTAATCGAAGCGGGGCTCAAGTGCGTTCAGGGAAAGGGCATCGTCAATTCGATCAGTCTGAAGGAGGGGGAGCAGGCCTTCGTGGAGCGCGCCCGGCTGATCCGCCGCTATGGCGCCGCTGCGGTGGTCATGGCCTTCGACGAGGCGGGTCAGGCCGACACGTATGAGCGCAAGGTCGAGGTCTGCACGCGGGCATACCGGATCCTCACCGAGCAGGTCGGCTTCCCCGCCGAAGACATCATCCTCGACCCGAACATCTTCGCCGTGGCGACCGGCATCGCCGAGCACAACCGGTACGCCGTGGCGTACATCGAGGCGTGCCGCACCATCAAGCGGACGCTTCCGTTCGCGCTGGTCAGCGGCGGCGTCAGCAACCTCTCGTTCGCCTTCCGGGGCAGCAACCCCGTGCGCGAAGCGATGCACTCCGCCTTCCTCTACCACGCGATCCGGGCCGGCATGGACATGGGGATCGTGAATGCCGGTCAGCTCGCGGTCTACGACGATGTCCCGCCGGAGCTGCTGACGGCCGTGGAAGACGTGCTGTTCGACCGCCGGCCCGACGCCACCGAGACGCTGACGGCGCTGGCCGGGCGCTACACGGGCGCGACCAAGGCGCCGGCCGAGGACCGCGAATGGCGGCGGCTGCCGGTCGAGCGGCGGCTCGCCCACGCCCTGGTCGAGGGGATCGCGGACTTCATTGACGAGGACGTGGAGGAAGCGCGTCTCCAGGCCGCCCGGCCCATCGAGGTCATCGAGGGGCCGCTGATGGACGGCATGAACATCGTGGGCGACCTCTTCGGCGCCGGGAAGATGTTCCTGCCCCAGGTGGTGAAGAGTGCCCGGGTGATGAAGAAGGCCGTGGCGATCCTCGTCCCGTTCCTGGAGCACGAGCCGGTCGCCGCGGGACCGGGCCGCCGGACCAAAAGCAAGATCGTCATGGCCACGGTGAAGGGCGACGTCCACGACATCGGCAAGAGCATCGTGGGCGTCGTGCTCCGCTGCAACAACTACGACGTCATAGACCTGGGTGTGATGGTGCCCGCGGCGAGAATCCTCGAGACGGCGCGCCGCGAGGGGGCCCACGCGATCGGCCTGAGCGGCTTGATTACCCCGTCGCTCGACGAGATGGTGCACGTGGCGCGGGAGATGGAGCGCGAGGGTTTCGACCTCCCGCTCCTGATCGGCGGCGCGACGACGTCCAGGACGCATACCGCGGTTAAGATCGAGCCGCACTACCACGGCCCCACCGTCCACGTCCTGGACGCCTCCCGCAGCGTCGGAGTCATGGGGGCCCTCCTGAGTCCGGAGAGGTGCGCTGCCTTCGGGCGCGGCGTCCGGGCCGAGTACGCGAAGCTGCGGGCGGACCATGAGGGCCGAAGGGCTCGGACGCAGACGCTGCCGCTTGAGGAAGCACGGCGGCGCAAGCACCGGATCTCCTGGGACGGCTACCGACCTCCGCGCCCGTGTGGGATCGGTCCCCAGGTGTTCGACGAGTACCCGCTGGCGGAATTGGTGCCGTACATTGACTGGACGCCGTTCTTCGGGGTCTGGGAACTGCGCGGCCGGTACCCCGCGATCCTGGACGACGCGGTCGTCGGCTCCCAGGCGCGCACCCTGTTCCGGGAAGCGCAGGCGCTGCTCGAACGCATCGTGGGCGCGAAGCTGCTCGCGGCCAGAGCCGTCATCGGCCTGTTCCCGGCCAACGCCGTGGGTGACGACGACATCGAGGTCTATGCCGACGACAGTCGCACCGCGGTGCGCGCGCTGCTCTGTGGTCTCCGGCAGCAGGGCGAGAAGCCGCCCGGCCGGCCGAACCTCTGCCTAGCCGACTTCGTGGCGCCACGCGAGACGGGCATCGGCGACTACGTCGGCGCCTTCGCCGTGACGGCGGGCATCGGGGTGGAGGAGGTCTGCGCCGATTTCGAGCGCCGGCACGACGACTACAACAGCATCATGACGAAGGCGCTGGCGGACCGCCTTGCCGAAGCGTTCGCCGAGCGGATGCACGAGCGCGTGCGCAAGGAATTCTGGGGCTATGCGCGCGACGAATCGCTGCCGAACGACGACCTCGTCGCCGAGAAGTACCGTGGCATCCGACCCGCGCCCGGGTACCCGGCCTGTCCCGACCACACCGAGAAGCAAACCCTGTTCGCGCTGCTCGAGGCCACGGCGCGCGCGGGGATCCGCCTCACCGAGAGCTATGCCATGTGGCCGGCGTCGTCGGTCAGCGGCTGGTACTTCGCGCACCCGGAGGCAGCGTACTTCGGCGTCGGCAGGATCGGGCGGGACCAGGCCCTGGACTATGCCCGCCGCAAGGGGATGCCGGTGCGGGAGGTCGAGCGCTGGCTCGCGCCCAACCTGGGCTACGACCCCGATGCGTGACCGACCCGGTGTCCCGGCCAGCGCGGGGAGGCCGCCACGATGAGCCGCCCGCTCCACGCGCTCATCGCCGACGGCCGCGCCCACGTCTTCGACGGAGCGATGGGGACGATGCTCTACGCCAAGGGCGTCTTCATCAACGTGTGCTACGACGAGCTGAACCTGAGGTCGCCCGAGCTGGTGAGTGACGTCCACCGGGCCTACGTCAAGGCCGGCGCGGAGGTCCTGGAGACCAACACCTTCGGCGCCAACCCGGTCAAGCTCGCCCACCACGGGCTCGCCGACCAAACCGCGGCGATCAACCGCCGCGCCGCGGAGCTCGCGCGCGAGGCCGCGGACGGGCGGGCCAGCGTGGTCGGCGCGATCGGGCCCCTCGGCCTGCGGATCGAGCCGTTCGGCCCCACGGCCCGCGAAGAAGCCTTCGCCTTCTTTCGGACCCAGGCCGAGGGGCTGCTCGCGGGGGCCGTGGACGGGTTCATCCTGGAGACCTTCGCCGACCTGGACGAGATCCGCGCGGCGCTCGACGCCGTGCGCGCGGTGTCCGACCTCCCCGTGATCGCCCAGATGACGATCACCGAGGACGGCAACACCGCCTACGGCACCGACCCCGAGACGTTGGCGCGCGCGCTCGACCAGTTCGGCGCGGACGTCATCGGCCTCAACTGTTCGGTGGGGCCGCAAGGGATTCTCGAGGCCATCGAGCGCATGGCCCGCGTGACGACCCGGCCCCTCTCGGCGCAACCCAACGCCGGGCTCCCGCGCGCGATCGGCGATCGCAAGATCTACATGGCGTCACCGGAATACATGGGCACCTACGCCAAGACGCTCATCGAGGCGGGAGCGCGCTTCGTGGGCGGGTGCTGCGGGACGACGCCCGACCACATTCGCGCCGTGGCGTCCTTCGTGACCAGCGTCTCGCCGCGGCAGGTCGTCGCCGTCCCCGCCGGACCCGCGCGGGCACCGGTCGGCGTCGAGCCGGTGCCGCTGGCCGAGCGCTCGCGCTGGGGGAAGAAGCTCGCGGCCGGCGAGTTCGTGACCACGGTGGAGATCGTGCCGCCGAAAGGCGTGGACCCGACGCAGATGCTGGCGAGCGTCCGACTCCTCAAGGAAGCGGGAGTGGACGCCGTCAACGTGCCGGACGGGCCGCGCGCGCAGAGCCGGATGGGCGCGCTGATGACCGCGCTGCTGATCGAGCGCGAGGTCGGCATCGAGACGGTGATCCACTACTGCTGCCGGGACCGGAACCTGCTCTCGATGCTCTCGGACCTCCTGGGCGCGTCGCCGCACCGGCTCCGGAACCTCCTCATCATCACCGGCGACCCCCCGAAGATGGGCCCCTACCCCGAGGCCACGGCCGTCTTCGACATTGACTCCATCGGCCTCACCAACCTCGTGTATCGGCTGAACCACGGGCTCGACCCGGGCGGCAACCCGATCGGGCAGCCGACGGCGTTCGTCATCGGCGTGGGCGTCAATCCGGCGGCGGTGGACCTCGATCGGGAGTTGAAGCGCTTCGCGTGGAAGGTGGACGCCGGCGCCGAGTTCGCCGTGACCCAGCCGGTCTTCGACCCGGAGCAGCTCGAGCGGTTCCTGACGCGGGTCGAAGGCTTCCGAATTCCCATCGTGGCGGGCATCTGGCCGCTGGTCTCGCTGCGGAACGCGGAGTTCCTCGCCAACGAGGTTCCGGGGGTGTCCGTGCCGGAGAGCGTGATGGGGCGCATGCGCGCCGCGCAGGAGCTGGGCAAGGAGGCGGCCCTGGCCGAAGGGGTCGCGATCGCGAGGGAGATGCTGGGCCGCGTGCGCCCTCTGGTGCAGGGGGCTCAGGTGAGCGCGCCTTTCGGCCGCGTGCCGGTGGCTCTCGAGGTCTTCGCGTAGCGCGCCTCCCTTGCCGGGCGGTCGCCGAGCCCGCACTCTTAGGCCTTGCGAGCCCTGTGCCGGAGGACGGTCCTGCGGCGCGGCGCCACGGCGCGCCGCGGCTCGCTGCCTCTCTACCGAGACCGCCCTAACGGCAATGCCAGTTCCGAGGTGCGAGGCCCCATGCCGAGACCCGTCGCGCACCGGCTTCTCCATCGTCGAGGCGGTGATGGTGCTCATCGTCGTGGCCACGGTGGTGGGGGCGCTCACGCCGTCGGTCGTCCGGCAGCTGACGCACGCCCGGGTCAACCGCGCCGCCAACGTGGTGGCCGCCGACTTCTACCTCGCGCAGTCGCTCGCCGGCCGCCAGCACGCCCCGGTGACGATGGTGTTCAGCCCGGGCGCCAAGACGACCACCATCAGCGACGCCGCCTCGGGGACGACGCTCTACACGCGCCGCTTCGGGATCGAGTCGGAGTTCAAGCTCTCCGGCGGCGAGTTCGCGGCCTCTCCCGCCACCGTGCAGGTGCTGCCGAACGGGATGAGCAACGTCTCGGTGACGGTCACCGTCGGCGGCGCGAGCTACCAGAAACAGGTCCGCATGAGCCGCGCGGGGCAGATCCGGATCATCAGCTAAGACCTACGCGCCGGGCCGGATTCTCCCTCATCGAGATCCTGCTCAGCATCGTCGTCTTCTCGGCGGTGATCCTCGGTCTCGCCGGCCTCTCCTTTCAGGTCGCCAAGCGCTCGACGCGGGCCACCGACCAGGCGCTCCTGATGTCGGTGCTGCTCAGCAAGGTGGACCGGGCGAGCACCATCGCCTACGACAGCCTCTCCACGATCGCGAGCTGCGACACCGCGACCAGCGGCGTCGTGCTGATCATCGGTTGCACCACCGTGGACTCCCTCTCGCCTCGGCTCTCCAGCGTCCGGATCGTGGTGGGCACCACGGTGCCCGACGGGCGCCCCGACACGATCGTCATGCAGCGGGGCAAAGAGCGGCGTCCGGTCCCGCTCAAGTGAACCGCGACCGGCGCGGCTCCTCGCTGGCGGAGCTGCTGGTGGCGCTGGTGATCGCCGGGATCATCGGCGCCGCCCTGACCCGCCTGGTCATCTTCCAGGCGCGCTTCGTCGCAACCCAGGACGGGATGATGCGAGCCCGCTCCGGCGCACGCGCCGCGCTCAACGTGATGACCAACGAGTTCCGGATGGTGTCCGACAACGGGTTGCTGGCGGCCGATCGGGACTCCGTGACGCTCCGGGTGCCCTACGCCTTCGGCGTCGCGTGCCAGCAGTCGGCGGGGACCACCGTGGTGAGCCTGCTGCCGGCCGACTCGGCGTCCTACGGCTCGGCCGCCATCAGCGGATACGCCTGGCGGGACTCGCTCGGCACCTACAACTTCGTCGAGCCGGCGACCGTCGCGAGCGCGGGGCTGGGCTCCTGCTCCGGAGCGACGCCCGCCATCACGACCCTCTCGGCGCCCGGCTGGTCGGCGACGGCCGTCGCCGTGGCGCCGAACGTCGTGGCGACCCCGGTCGGCGCGGTGGTTTACCTCTTCCAGAACGTGCGGTACGCCTTCGCGCTCTCGGTGGAGCTCCCGGGACGGCGCGCGCTGTGGCGCACCGTCCTCTCCACCGGGGTGCGCGAGGAGCTGGTCGCGCCGTTCGACACCAGCGCGAGCTTCCAGTTCCTGGTGGGAAGCTCGCTCGCGGTGCAGCAGTCCGCGCCCGCGGATCTGGGCACGGTGCGCGGCCTGCGCGTCAAGCTGGTGGCCGCCAGCGAAGCTCCGCCCGAGGGGCGGACGGCGCCCGTGAAATTCGACCTCACGACCAACCTGCTGTTCCGCAACAATGCCCAGTAGCACGGGCCCGCGGACGCGCGGCTTCGTCCTCCCCACCACCTTGCTGGTGACGACGCTGCTGACGGTCATGCTCACGGCGGCCTTCATCCTCGTCTCGGCCGAATACCGGACCACCGACAACTCCCTCGCGGCGTCGCGCGCCCTGTCGCTGGCACAGGCCGGACTCCAGAGCTACTTCGCCCAGGACCGCAACCTCACCGGCTCCACCACGTACGACTCGGTGCGCTACGCCTACTCGACGGGCTACGCCGACGTCGTGGCCCAGCGGCTTCACCCGGCGGCCGGCTTGGCGCTCGCGCTGTGGGTCGCACGGTCGAGCGGGTACGACACGGTGCGCGTCCAGCCGGGACAGACGAACGGCAAGCGCGTCGTGGCCCAGCTCGCGCAGCTCAACCCCGGGACCATCCCGGCGCGCGCGTCCCTGGTGGCGCCGAACGGCGTCCAGATGAGCGCAAGCGGGTCGAACCCAATCAGCGGCAAGGACTACGGCGGCTGCAGCCCCAAGGCCGATACCGCCGGCCTCACCGTGCCCGTTGGCGGCTACGGCGGATCCAGCGGATCGCAACCCGCTGGGAATCCGGGCCTCGAGCAGATCGGGACCGCAACCACCGTCATTGATTCCACCCGCATTGACTGGGCGTCTCTCCTGGCCGGCAACTTCACGCCGGACTACTTGAGCTCCGGCGCGACTTTTTCCACGGCGCTCACCGGCTTCCCCACCGGCCTCCACACCGGCGACGTCACCATCACGACGACCAGCGGCCGCGGCCTCCTCGTGGTCACGGGCGACGTCACCTTGGCGAGTGGCATGCGGTGGGACGGCATCATCATCGCGGGGGGACGCATTACGGCCACCTCCAGCAGCTTCAGAGTCTACGGCATGATCATCTCGGGCCTCAACCTCAGTCTGGGCCAGAACGTCCTCTTCAACCAGGTCCGACGGGGGGGCGGGAGGGACATCCGCTGGGCGTCTTGCAACGCCGGCCCGACGGTCACCGCCCTCTCGGCGCTGGTCCCGGTTCGGAACGGGTGGGTGGACACGTGGACCACGTACTGAGCGCGGGCCGCAGCCCGGAGGGTGGGAGAGCCGGCGGAACGGCCGGCGGTTGAAGGCATCCGGCGCTCTCCGTACCTTCCTCCCTCATGACGACCGCTCAGTCGGGCGCGCTGCCGCTCACCACGCTTGCCGAGGAGGAGGCGATGTTCCGCGACGCGTGCCGCGACTTCGCCGAACAGGAGATGCGCCCCCGGGTCGGGGCGATGGAGAGGGCGGCGGCCCTCGATCAGGATCTCATCCCGAAGTTCTTCGAGCTGGGGCTGATGGGCATCGAGATCCCCGAGGAGCACGGCGGCGCGGGCGGCAGCCTCTTCATGACGGTGCTGGCCGTCGAAGAGCTTTCGGCCGTGGATGCCTCGGCGGCGATCTTCGTGGACGTCCAGAACACGCTCGTCAACGCCCTGCTCCTCAAGTGGGCGAACGACGACATCAAGCGCCGCTACCTGCCCCGCCTCGCGACGGATCTGGTGGGCGCATACGCGTTGTCGGAGCCCGGCTCGGGTTCGGACGCCTTCGGGCTGGAGACCCGAGCGACGAGGCACGGGGACGCGTGGATCCTCGACGGCCGGAAGCTCTGGATCACCAACGGCGCCGAAGCGGAGCTGTACATCGTCTTCGCCAACACCGATTTCACCCAGGGCTACAAGGGCATCACCGCTTTCGCGGTCGAGCGGGGATTCGCCGGTTTCAGCGTCGGGAAGAGGGAGGACAAGCTCGGCATCCGCGCCTCCAGCACGACGGAGCTGATCCTGGACCACTGCGAGGTCCCGGGCGAGAACGTCGTGGGCGAAGTCGGCAACGGCTACAAGGTCGCGATCGAGACGCTGAACACCGGCCGCATCGGGATCGGGGCGCAGATGGTCGGCGTGTCCCGCGGCGCGCTCGGGGCGGCGCTCAAGTACGTGAAGGAGCGCGAGCAATTCGGCAAACCGATCGCCGAGTTTCAGAGCGTGCAGTTCCAACTGGCGCAGGCGGCGACGGAGCTCGAGGCCGCGCGGCTGATGGTGTACAACGCCGCGCGGCTCGAGGACGCCGGCGCGCCGTACGCGATGGAAGCCGCGATGGCCAAGCTCCTCTCGTCCCAGGTCGCCGAGCGGGTCACGTCGCTGTGCGTCGAGCTGTTCGGCGGGTACGGATACACCAAGGAGTACCCGGTCGAGAAGTTCTACCGCGACGCGAAGATCGGGACGATCTACGAGGGCACCAGCAACATGCAGCTCAACACGATCGCCAAGCTGCTGCTGAAGTAGCGCCGCCGCCTCGCGCTGACCGAGAACGGCGAGGTTCGCAACCCGTTGTTTCGCTTCATGGCGCGCTTCGTTTTCGGCTATACGGCCACGATGGAAGGCTACCTCAAGGCGCTGGCCGGGAAGTTGGGCGAGGACGTCGTCGTGAGTTGACCGCGCCGGCCGGCCCTGGCTAGATTTCCATCCAGACATAGCCACCCGCCTTGGCGATGGCGGTCCCGCGTTTGGGGGCCGTAGCCAGGCCCGGGTGGCATTTTTCTTGGGGGGGGTGGGGGGTGCCTATGCGTGAACCGACGAAGGCCCAGTTGCTGACCACGCCGGTCGTGCATATTGACATCAAGCAGCACGACGTCCGCCCGCTCGTGGACGCCATGGCCGACATGGCGTTCCAAGCCCGCAACCTCGGGCGCGCGGCGCGGATCTACGACCGGATGCTCTCCGACAAGGAGTGCTCGGTCATCGTCTGCCTGGCCGGCTCCCTTTGCTCGGCGGGCCTGCGCGACGTGTTCATTGACCTGATCGAGCACCGGATGGCGGACGCCATCGTCGCGACGGGCGCCAACATCGTGGACCAGGACTTCTTCGAGGCGCTCGGCTTCCGGCACTACAAGGGCGACGTACGCGCGAACGACGACCTGCTGCGCCGCAACGCGATCGACCGGATCTACGACACGTACATCAACGAAGACGAGCTGCGCGAGTGCGACATGACG
>JACQVG010000181.1 GCA_016209905.1 Gemmatimonadota bacterium
CAAGGAAAGAGTGGACCCTCTTCCCGCACCTCCTCATCCACCACGGCCGTGCGATCTGCGTGGCGAGGAAGCCGAGGTGCCAGATCTGTCCTGTTGCCGACCTCTGCCCGTCGTCGGAGGCGTGACCGGTTGAGGGGGCCCGGCATGAACCGCCTCGCCGCCGAGGCCTCCGCGTACCTGACCTCGGCTGCGCACCAGCCCGTCCACTGGTACGCGTGGACCGAGGAGGCGTTCGCCGCCGCCCGGGCGGAGAACAAGCCGATTCTCCTGGACATCGGCGCGGTGTGGTGCCACTGGTGCCACGTGATGGACGGCGAATCGTACGAGGACCCGGACCTCGCGGCGTACCTCGCCGAGCACTTCGTGTGCATCAAGGTGGATCGCGACGAGCGGCCCGATGTGGACGCCCGCTACCAGCGCGCCGTCCAGGCGCTCACCGGGCAAGGCGGCTGGCCGCTGACCGCTTTCCTCACGTCCGACGGCGACGTCTTCTCCGGCGGGACCTACTTCCCCCCCGAAGGGAAGTACGGCCGGCCCGGGTTCCGCACCGTGCTGGAGCGCGTCCGAGCCCTCTACGCCGAGCAGCGCGACAAGGTCGCCGCCACGGCCCGCGAGCTTCGGGACCACGTGGCCGCTACGCTAAGCGAAGCTGCACGCGGCGAGCTGTCCCCGGCCCTGCTCGCGCAGGCGGCCGACCGGATGGCGCGGCTGTTCGACTTCCGGCACGGCGGCTTCGGCAGCGAGCCCAAGTTCCCGCACCCGGCCGCCATCCTCTTTCTCCTGGCTCGCTGGTGGGACACCGGCGAGACGTGGCTGCGGGAGATGGTGGAGCGCACGCTGACGGGGATGGCGGAAGGCGGCATCCACGACCAGCTCGGCGGCGGCTTCCACCGCTACTCGGTGGACGAGCGCTGGCGCGTCCCGCATTTCGAGAAGATGTCGTACGACCACTCGGAACTGCTCAAGGCCTACGTGCACGCCTACGCCGCGCTCGGGACGCCGTTGTACCGCGAGGTGGCCGAAGGCATCGTCGCGTGGGCCCTCGAGGTGCTGGCCGTTCCGGAGCGGGGCGGATTCGCGGCGTCGCAGGATGCGGACGTCGGCCCGGAGGACGACGGCGACTACTTCACCTGGACCCAGGACGAGGCGCGGGCGGCGCTGACGGCCGAGGAGTGGGAGGCGGCGCGCCGGCGGTGGGACATCTACCCCGACGGGGAGATGCACCATGATCCCAGGAAAAACGTCCTTTGGGTCGCCAGAACCATCGAGGCGCTCGCCGAGGAGTTGCAGGTACCAGAGTTGCAGGTGCGCACCCTGCTCGAGAGCGCGAGGGCGAAGCTCCTTGCGGCGCGGCGGCGCCGACCCGCGCCGTTCGTGGACCGGGCGATCTACGTGGGGTGGAACGCCATGATGTGCGAGGCGTTCCTCGAGGCCGGGGCCGTGCTGGATCGGGACGACTGCGTCCGATTCGCCCTCGAGAGCCTGGGCCGCCTGTGGGCGGAAGCGTTTCGACCGGGCGAAGGCATGGGCCACCGCGCCGGATCGGATGGGCTCCCGGCCCTGCTGGACGACCAGGTGCAGGCCGCCTCGGCGGCCATTACTGCATACGAGCACACCGGCGAGCAGGTGTGGCTCGATCGCGCGCAGGAGCTGGCGGGTGTCATCGTTTCGCGCTTCAAAGACCCCGGCGGCGGCGGCGGGGGGGGCGGGTTCCTGGACACGACCGCGAGGGGAGCCGGGTTTCTCGACGTGCGTGCGAAGCCGATCCAGGACGCGCCCACCCCCTCACCCAACGCGGTCGCAGCGCTGGTGCTCCTTCGCCTGCATGCCCTCTCCGGCGATGGCAGCTATCGCGCGGAGGCCGAGCGGGCGCTGGAGGCTTTCGCCGGGAGCGCCGGCGAACTGGGCCTTCAGGCCGGCTCCTACTATCGTGCGCTGGACTGGCTACTTAGCGGAGAGTGTCGCATAGTAGTAGCAGAGGCTACTACTAACGGACCCCTCGCCTCTGCGGCGCTCTGCGCGTACCGGCCGCGGAAGGCCGTGCTCCGCGAGGCACCGTCGCCCAGCGCGGGAGTCGGGGCTCCGAGGGCGCTGGTCTGCGCCGGCACCGCCTGTGCCGCTCCGGTGGGTACGCCTAGTGAACTGCGGGAGACGCTGGAGCGTTTTGGCCGAGCGCGGTAGGTTGGGACACGCTCGAATGAGAAGGAGCGCGCGTGAGGAAGCGGGCGACGTTCGATACCGTGCAGGGTCGCTTTGAGGCGGAGCTGTTCCCGGCCGAAGCGCCCGCCACGGTGGCTAATTTCGAGAAGCTGGCCAACAGCGCCTTCTACGACGGGACGCGCTTTCACCGGGTGATCGAGAACTTCGTCGCGCAGGGCGGCGACCCGCTCTCCCGGAATCCCGGTGACGCGCGCGTCGGCACCGGCGGGCCGGGGTACACGATCAAGTGCGAGACAGACGGAAGCCCGCACCGACACGAGGCGGGCTCGCTGTCCATGGCCCACGCCGGAAAGGACACCGGCGGCTCCCAGTTCTTCGTCTGCCATGGGCGGCTGGGGCACCTGGACGGCGTGCACACCATCTTCGGCAGGGTGGATACGGGGATGGACATCGTCTACCGGATCAAGCAGGGCGACGTCGTGAACGCGATCCGGGTCGTGGACGCGTGAAGCTTCACTTCGCCCTGGTCTGCGATCACGCGCTGATTGACCAGAGCGGGAAGCTCTCCGTCGTGGGGATCTTCGAGCGAATCTGGGTCGAGCGCTTTCCCGCCGTCCACCCGCGACTCCACCTCGTGCTGCGACTCAAGGGGCGGCGCACCGAGATCGGCGAGCATGCGGTCGTGATCACGCTGAACGACGACGAGGGTCGGGAGGTCCTGCGGGGCGAGGGCGCCGTGCAAATCGGGGAACCGCCCGCCGGGGTCACCGAGGTCGAGGCGGCCGCGGTGCTCGCGTTCGACGTTCCGCTCGAGAAGCCGGGGACCTACACCTTCGACATCCGTGTGGACGGAGCCAGCGCCGCGACGGTGCCGATCGCCGTCAGCCAGATGCCGGCGCCGCGGCGTCCCGCGCCGCCGCCGCAGATCCCGTAACCGGCCTCAGCCGCCTGGGCCGCCGAGTCAAGCACGGACGGCTGCCGGCACGAGTACCTGCTCGCCTTCTCCTGCAAGTGCCGCTACTTCTGTCCCAGCTGCCACGCCAAGCGTCTGGCAGTATGGAGTCTCTGGCTGCAGGAGACTCTGCTCGCCCCCGTGCCGCACCGCCAGGTAGTCCTCACCCTGCCCAAGCGCCTGCGGCCGTACTCCTCTATAACCGAGGCCTGCTCGGGGACCTCTCCCGGGGCGCCGCGCGCACCATCACGGCCTTCATCCGGGCCACCGTGGGCGCGCGGAATCTCTCGATCGGCATCGTCGCCTCGATCCAGACCCACGGCTCGTTGGCCAACTGGCATCCCCACCTCCATCTGCTGGTGACCGATGGGGGCTTCCGGCCGGACGGCACCTTCGTGCCGCTGCCGCTGCATGATGTGGCCACCCTTACCGAGGCGTTCCGAGGCACGGTGCTCAAGCTGTTCGTGCGCGCGGGCGGCTCATGGCTGCGGAGGCGGCGCAGGGGATGCTCGCGGGGCCGCACTCTGGATTCCACGCACCATGCCGTGCTGGTGCCGGAGGAGGACCGCGGGTTCACCGTGCGGCTGGCCCGCTACTGCGCCCGGCACCCGGTGGCCCTTGGCGGGCTGACGTACGGGGCGGACAGCGGCGCCGTCACCTTTCAGTCCGATAAGCCGAGCGGCCCCACGGCCGGTGCCGAGACCGTGGACGCCCTCGAGTTCCTGCCCCGCGCGGTGATCGACCGGATTCTTGAGCACCTGCGCCGCACGCGCGCTGAGGCGCGCGGGCCGCCCCCTAGGCCCCGTAGCAATGCCGCCACACGCTCGGCCCAGCATTGACGAATCGGCGTACGGGCGCTACGATAGTTCCGCAATCTCCTCCACCCCCCGGAGGTGGTGGTTATGAACCCGAGACTCCTCAGGTGGAGCCCCGTGTTGGCGGCGACCGCCCTGCTCGCGGCCTGCGCAGACGCGCCGGGCCCGGTCGGTCCGAGCGGTACACCCCAGTTCCAGCGCGTCGCGAACCAGGCGCAGGTGGCCGACTGGTTCACACGATCTTCACCGGCGGTGTTGGCGCTCGTGGGCACGGTCTTCGCGGACCACGACGAAGTGGCCAACCGGCTGATCTTCGGGGTGGAGAACGAGGCCGCCGTCCCGGGCGTGCGGAACGCCCTGGCCCAGCTCGGGATCCCCGCTACCGCCTACGACGTCGAAGTGACCGAGCCGATCCGGATGGTAGCCACGCTGCGCGACCGGTGGCGCCCCACGCAAGGCGGGATCCAGATCCACTTCGGCCAGTTCCTGTGTACGCTGGGCTTCAATGCCGATGACGGCGCCGAGCGCTCTTTCATCACCGCCTCCCACTGCACCAAGCGGCAGGGCGGCGTGGAGGGCACGGAGTACTTCCAGCCGACCAGCACCGTGGACCCCACGGTGATCGCCACCGAGGTCGAGGATCCGGCGTACTTCCGGGGCGGCGCTTGCCCGAAGGGGCGCAAGTGCCGCTACAGCGACGCCGCGCGGGCGCTCTACAGCGCGGACGTCGGATCCACGCGAGGCGCAATCGCGAAGACCTCGGCGCCGAACACCGGCAGCCTCGAGGTGACGGGCGCGTTCACGATCACGTCGCAGGACAACGCGACGTCGAACTTCGCGCTCGGGACCACCGTCAACAAAGTCGGCCGGACGACCGGCTGGACCCAGGGCAACGTCACCCGGACCTGCGTCAACACCAACGTCTCCGGCACCAACATCACGCAACTCTGCCAGACGTTCGTCGAGGATCCGGGCGGCGCCGTGATCGTGGGTGGGGGCGACAGCGGCTCCAACGTGTTCCGCATCACTGCCGGAGACAACGTGGAGCTGGTGGGGATCCTCTGGGGCGGAAACTCGAGCGGCACGTTGTTCGTGTTCAGCCCGCTGAAGCAGGTTCAGGACGAGCTAGGCGCGCTCACCACGACCCAGTAGGGTGCCGCTCGGCACGGCCTCATTCCACACCGGGCCGGGTACCACGCCGGCCCGGTCCGTGTTTTGGGGGAGGCACATTCCCGGTTTCTCGTTCCCGACCGCTGCAGCCGCGATCGCGTTGCTGGCGCTCCCGGCTCCTTCCGCCGCCATGACCATGCTTGCGGACTCGCTCCAGCTCACGCTTACCGCACCGGCCCGCGTTCGGCCGGGCGTCCCGATTCTGTTCACCCTGCGAGTGCGAAACCAGACCCAGCGAGCCCTCGATTTGTATCTCCGGGGCCGGACCGCCACGTTTGACCTCATCGTAGCCCGTGAGGGCGGCGAGGTGGTCTGGCGGCGGCTCGAGGACGAGATCATCCCGGCGATCGTCCACCTGCGCGTACTCAGGCCTGGAGAAGAGATGGAGCTCGCGGCGGAGTGGGACCAGCGAGCCCGAAGCGGGAGCTCGGTCGCGCCAGGTGAGTACTCGGCTCGGGCGCTGTTGTTGGCGGAGGGTGAGCCATTGGAGGCGCCGCCGGTGCGACTCCAGATCGCCGAGCGGTAAGGTGCCCATCGCCGCGCTCGAACGCCCCGCGCCGTAACCGCTGCATCACCGTTTCGCGCGCACGGCGCGCCCCACCCGCAACCAGACCTCGAGTAACTTTCCGGCCCCTGCCGGGCCTAAGGGTGAACGTGCGTGCAAGCGATCGATCACAGGACCCCCTTGCCACTACGCCGGACAGGGAATTGATCGGCGTCGAGCCACACAGCGATAACGAGGCCTCAAGGCATCTGAAAAGGAGCTGGGGCGTGATGGCATGGGGACGACGGGGTGTGGGTGTCGGCGGAGGACCGCGGGTTCACCGTGCGGCTGGCCCGCTACTGCGCCCGGCACCCGGCGGCGCTCGGCCGGCTGGGGTACCGGGCGGACAGCGGCACGGTCAGCTATCAGTCCGACAAGGCGAGCGTCCCCACGGCGGGTGCCGAGACCGTGGACGCCCTGGGGTTCCTGGCCCGGGTGGTGCGCCCTATCCCCACCAAGGGCCCGGTCCTCCAGCGCTACTACTGCGGATGCGGGACCGGCGACGTGTTGAGCACCGAGCTGCGGGAGTTCCTCGCCGAGACGGGGTGCCAGTACGGGGCGAAGCCGTTCGAGGCCTCGGAGATCCTGCGGGAGGTTGCGGACGCGGTCGGCGCGCAGGCCGCAGCGGCATAGAGGCGGTTTCGCTCGCCGTGTGGGTTCCCGCTACGTTACGCGCATGGCCGGCGCCGCATCGCTGCGGGACCCGGGGGCGATCCTCCTCTTGTCGTGCTACGAGTTGGGGCACCAACCGCAGGGTCTCGCCAGTCCGCTCGCGTTTCTGAGGCGCGCCGGCTACCAGCCAGAGGCCGTGGACTTGGCCGTGGCGCCGCTCGAGGCTTCGCAGGTCGGCCGCGCGCGGTTCGTCGGGATCTCGGTCCCGATGCACACCGCGCTGCGGCTGGGTGTGCCGGTGGCACGGCGGGTGCGCCGGCTCAACCCGGCGGCATTCATCTGTTTCTACGGCCTCTACGCGGCGCTCAACGCCCAATACCTGATCGCCGAAGTGGCGGACGCCGCGATCGGCGGCGAGTCCGAGGCGACCGTGGTCGAGCAGGTCGCGGCGCTCGAACGGGGAGGGCGGCCCGGGGCAGGTCGCCCGGCGGTACCGCTTGCCCGACTCGACTTCCCGGTGCCCGAGCGTGCGGTGCTGCCACCGCTGGCGCGCTACGCGCAGCTCGACGAGGACGGTGCCCGCCGGCCTGCCGGCTATGTCGAGGCGAGCCGCGGGTGCCTGCATCACTGCCTCCACTGCCCGATCCCGCCGGTGTACGGAGGAAGGTTCTTCGTCGTGCCGCGCGACGTCGTGCTCGAGGACGTCCGCCGGCAGGTGGACATGGGCGCGACGCACATCACCTTCGGCGATCCGGATTTCCTCAACGGGCCCGGCCATTCGCTGCGGATCGTGCGGGCGATGCACGCCGAGTTCCCCGAGCTGACGTTCGATTTCACCGCCAAGATCGAGCACATCCTCCGCCACCGCGGCGTGTTCCCGGAACTCGCCGCCTCCGGCTGCCTCTTCATCGTCTCGGCCGTCGAATCGCTGAGCGACCTGGTGCTCGCCAACCTGGAGAAGGGCCACACCCGCGCCGACGTGCTTGAGGCGCTGAACGTGGTGCGGAAAGCCGGGATCGCGCTCCGCCCGTCGTTCGTCCCGTTCACGCCATGGGCGAGGCTGACCGACTACGTCGAGCTGTTCGAGTTCGCGGAAGGTGAAGAGCTGATCGACGACGTGGACCCGGTGCAGTACACCATCCGGCTCCTGGTGCCCCCGGGCTCGCTGCTGCTCGAACGCGCAGCGTTGCGTCCCTACCTCGGGCCGCTCGACCGGGAAGCATTGACGTACCGGTGGAAGCATCCCGATCCCCGGATGGATCGGCTGCACGCGGCAGCGGCCGTGCTGGTCGAGGGAGCGGCACGCGCGGGCGAGGATCCGCGAGTGACGTTCTACCGGCTGTGGAACCTGGCGCGCGCGGCCGGTGAGGATGGGGGGCCGCCGGCCGAGTCCGCGGCCGCCCTCAGGCTCGCCGCGGTCGGGTCCGGCGCGCAGGTGCTGCCGGACCAACTGGTGATCGCGCGTCCCCGGCCCCCGCGGCTCACCGAACCCTGGTTCTGCTGAGCGGAGCCCACCGAGAGCCAGGTCGGCTCTGTGATGCCGGTCGAGATGCGGGTAGCCGTCTAGAGCCGAGTCTGGCCGAACTAGACGAGCTTTTTCCCCCGGTCGAAGTCCGAGAGCGACAGGACGATGAGCAGCTGCCGCGATCCGGGCTGGGCGCCGACGTAGGCGTACTCGATGTTCACGCCGGCCTCACCGAGCCGCCGCGCCACCTGTGCCAGCGTGCCCGGACGATTGGTAACTTTGGCGCCGAGCACCTGTTCCTCGGTGTACGCGTAGCCGATCGTGTCCAGCGCCTTCTTGGCGCCGGCCAGCTTGTCGACGACCAGGCGCACCAGGCTCTTGCCCTCGTGCCCGCCGGACATCAAGGCCAGGATATTGACTTTCTTCGCCGCCAGGGCGCCGCACATGTGCGCCAGTGTCCCCGGACTGTTCTCCATCGTCACCGAGAGCTGCTTCAGGACGGCCATGGCTCCTCACCTCCGTGATGCGCGTGTCCTGCCCGGGTATCTTGCACGCGAGCGAGGAGCATGTCCATGGCGTCGCTGGTCCGGGTGGCCGAGCTCTCGGCTCTCACCCCGGGGCGTTGCATCCATGTCGAGGTGGGTGGCCGCGCCCTGGCGCTCTGCAACGTCGCAGGCACGATCTATGCCACCGCCGGGCTCTGCACACACCGTGGCAGCCACCTCGGCGAAGGGGAACTGGCCGGCACCGAGGTCATCTGCCCGTTGCACGGGCCACGTTCGACGTGACCACGCGTCAGGTGACGAGCCCGCCCCCATCGGAGAGCATCGCCACCTATCGGGTTGTCGTGGAGGGCGGCGGCGTCCAGGTCGAGCTGCCCGAAGGCTAGCCCGCGAGGCGACTGGCGCGCTAGCAGCCTTCGCCGACCATGCGGACCCGGTCGGGCCGGTTGGGCACCACGCAGATGAACTCGAACGGGGCCTCGACGACCTGATAGGAGTGGGGCGCGCCGGCCGGGATGTACAGCGTGTGGTCGGGACCCACCTCGTGCACCGTGTCGCCGATGGTGATCCGCGCCCGGCCGCGCAGCACGTACTGCTCGTGCTCGACCTGGTTGGTGTGCCGCGGCATTCCGCCACCCTCGCCCATGATGAAGCGCCGCAGCACGAAGTTGGGCGCGCCCTGCTCGGGCCCCACCAGCACCTGCATGTCGGTCGCCGTGCCGGCGGCGACCGGGTTGGCCGGCACGCTGCCGGCCGATCTCACCACCGCATCCATCGCCTCTCCCCCTGTCCGTTTCTCCCCCTTCTCCCCTTTTTCTACCTGAACACACTCTTCACCACGAACCACACGTTCGCCGGCCGCTCGGCCAGGCGCCACATGTACCAGGGGAACCAGTGTTCGCCGTAGCTGATCAGGGTACGCACCTTCCGTCCTTGCGCGGTCAGGGCGTGTTGATCCGCCATCCGGATGCCGTACAGCATGTGAATCTCGTAGCCGCCGTCGCGGACCTCCAGTTGCGCGGCGTGCACCACGATTCGCCGCAGCAGCGGGACGTCGTGGGTGCCGAACACCGGTGGTGCTGACCGGTGCTGTCGGGGAATTCCCCCTGGGACCGCTGGGTCCACGACCGCGACTCGGCTGCCGTTTCGGACGCGGTGCGCCGCGGCGGCCAACTGTTCGAGGGCAAGGCGCGGTGCACCGCCTGTCACGTGGGCTCGGTCTTCAGTGACGCGCCGTTCGACCTCTACCATAAACATCGGCGTCGGGATGGACCGGCCGGAGCCCGACCTGGGTCCGTCAACGTTACCAAGCGGGACGGCGACCGAGGCGCCTTCAAGACGCCGATTCTCCGCAATGTTGCCGAGACGGCGCCGTACATGCACGACGGCCGCCTGAAGACCCTGGAAGCAGCTGGGTAACGCCCACTTCCAGGGCCGGCGCCCCCTCGCCGTCTCAGCCTCCTCACGGCATACTAGCGCCGTGGGACCACTCGCCGACGAGGCGCGGCGCTTCCGTCGGCTGCGGCGAACCGCCCACCGGCTCCTCGGTCAGGCCGCACAGTTTGATGGTGCCGAGTGCGAGGATTGTGGCGTCCACCGGCAACACGGCCGTCGCGCGGCCACGCGGATCCGTGCCGAAGGTGCCCATGGACACCGGCGCGTGCCCGTCCGCGATCGCCCACAGCTGGTAGGTGCGTCCCGCGGGGGGCGTGGGAAGGGAGAAGGCGGTCACCACGAACACGTTGCGCTCGTGGTTCCAGAAGACCCGCGCCGCCGGCCGCTGACCCTGCGCCGCCAGCGACACGACCTGGAGGCGTGGCCCCAGCAGCGCCGCGAGCGTCGAATCCCGGGCCGCCAGTTCCGCCCGGGCCGCAGCCACCTCTCCGCTCATCGCGCGTGCCCTGGCGGTAGCGAGGTACGCCCACAGCGCCGTGGCCACCGCGACGGCGGCGCTCGCAGCCACGGCGAGCCACGATCCCGGCCCCCAGCGCCGCCCCGCGATTGGCCGCACCCGGCGCGCCTCCCGCAGCACGCGGTCCTTGAGCCCCGGCGGCGGCGCCGCGCCGGGCGCCGCGAGCGCCAGCAGGCCCGTCACGCGCTCGAACGACCGCACCTCGGCCTGGCACTCCGGGCAGCCGGACAGGTGCGCGGCGAAGGCCGCCCCTTCCTCGCCGGACAGCGTGCCGAGCGCGTACGGAGCGGCGAGCTCACGCATCACGTGCTCGTTCACCAGGCCTCCTCAGCCAGCGCTCCCGCCAGGAGTCCGCGCAGCCTCTCCAGCGCCGCCCGGGTCCGGGTCTTGACCGTCCCCAGCGGCTCGCCGAGCCGCTCCGCGATCTCGCTCTGCGTCAGCCCCTCGAAGTAGGCCAGCTCGATCACACGCCGCTGCGGCTCCTGGAGTTCGGCCAGCGAACACCTCACGAGACCGGCGGTCTCTCCGCTCACCACGGCACCCGCCGGGTCGGGGCTCTCGGTCACTGGCAGGGCGAACGCGCCACCGCCCAGGCGAGCGGCCTCGTCCACCGTGCGCGACCGACGCGCCCGCGCCCGCACCAGGTCGAGCGCCCGGCTCCTCGCGATCGTGCAGAGCCAGGCACCCACGCCGCCTCGCGCCGCGTCGAAGGAGCCCGCCGTGCGCCACGCCTGTCCGAACACGTCCACCACGACCTCCTCGGCGTCGGCCGGCTCGCGCACCACGGCCAGGGCCAGCGCGTACGCCGTGCGACCGTAGCGGTCGTACAGCGCGCCCAGCGCCCGGTCGTCGCCGGACGCCATGCGCGCGACGAGGGTCCGGTCGGGCGGCACCTCGGCTGGTCGCCGGTCTGCCATCAATTCACGGGCGTGCGCGGGAACACGCCGGGGAAGATGTCGGCCTGCGACGATCGCTGCAACGGAAGCCTGGAGCACAAGGCGCACCATCGCCATTACGCCGCTCGAGCGCCGCCCGGATGGGAGCTCGCTCCCTCGATCCCGTCCCCCCCC
>JACQVG010000190.1 GCA_016209905.1 Gemmatimonadota bacterium
CGACCCTGGCCGGGTCGGGCTTCGCGAGCTTCTCGAGGCGCTTGTTGTACGGCATGGGGACGTCGGCGCCCGTCACGCGCAGGACCGGGGCGTCGAGATCGTCGAACACCTCGCGCTGCACTTCGTCCACGATCTGCGCGCCGATCCCCGCGAACGGCGGACCTTCCTCGACGACCACACAGCGGTTCGTCTTGCGGACCGACGCCGTGATCGTCGCGACATCGAGCGGGCGGAGCGTACGCGGATCCACGACCTCCGCGCTGACGCCCTGCTTCGCCAATTCGTCCGCAGCGCGCAGCGCGACGGCCAGCATCTTGGCGTGGGCCACGATCGTCACGTGCCCACCCTCGCGCTTGACGTCCGCGACGCCCAGCGGCACCAGGTGCTCCCCCTCCCCCTCCCCCTCGGGGACCTCGCCCTTGGTGTTGTAGAGCATCTCGGCCTCGATGAACACCACGGGATTGCCGTCGCGGATCGCGCTCTTGAGGAGCCCCTTGGCGTCCGCCGGCGTGGCCGGGGCGACCACCTTCAGGCCGGGGACGTTGGCGTACCACGACTCGAAGGACTGGGAGTGTTGGGCGCCGAGCTGAAGCGCAGCGCCGCCAGGCCCGCGGAAGACGATCGGGACGGGCACCTGACCGCCCGACATGTACAGCATGTTCGCGGCCGAGTTGACGATCTGGTCGAGCGCCAACAGGGCGAAGTTGAAGGTCATGAACTCGACGACGGGAATCAGGCCCGCCATGGCGGCGCCGATACCCAGGCCGGCGAAGCCGAGCTCCGTGATCGGCGTGTCCACGACGCGGGTCGGCCCGAACTCGTCCAGCAGGCCGCGGCTGACCTTGTACGCGCCCTGGTAGACGCCGACCTCCTCGCCCATGAGGAAGACGCGCGGGTCGCGCCGCATCTCCTCGCGCAACGCCTGGTTCAGCGCGTCGCGGTAGGTGAGAGTGGGCATCCTACGCTTCCCGATACACGTGGGCGGAGAGCGCGCTCGGCTCGGGGTCCGGGCTCTCGTCGGCGAAGCGCACCGCGTCCTCGATTTCCGCGGCCACGTCCGCCTCCATGGCCTGCCAGCCTTCCTCGTCGAGCATCCCGGCCGCTCTGAGCCGCTCGGGGAAGGTCGCGATCGGATCGCGAGCTTTGTGCTGCTCGACCTCTTCCTTGGTGCGGTAGTGCCCGTGGATCGGGTCGGCCATCGAGTGGCCCATGAACCGGTAGGTGCGGACCTCGAGCAGCGTCGGCACTTGCTGCTCCCGCGCCCGCGTCGCCGCGCGGGCGACGGCGTCGCGCACGGCGAGCACCTCCATCCCGTCCACGGTTTCCGCCGCCATGTCGTAGGAGCAGGCCCGGGCGGCGATGTCGTAGATCGCCGACACGCGCTCCGCCGCCGTGCCCATTCCGTAGCGGTTGTTCTCGCAGATGTAGATCGCCGGCAGCTTCCAGAGGGCGGCCATGTTCAGCGCCTCGTGGAACGCGCCGTTGTTCACGGCGGCTTCGCCGAAGAAGGCGGCCGCCACCTGATCGCCACCGCGGTACTTGATCGCAAAGGCGGCACCGGTGACCAGAGGGATCTGCCCGCCGACGATGGCATGGCCGCCAAGGAAGCGCCGCTCCGCGTCGAACAGGTGCATCGAGCCGCCCTTGCCGCCGGAGCAACCCGTCGCCTTGCCGAACAGCTCCGCCATGACCGAGCGCGCGCCGAGGCCGCGCGCCAGCGCCTGGCCGTGCTCGCGATAGCTGCACATGACGTAGTCGTCGGGGCGGAGGGCGGCCATGCTGCCCACGGCAACGGCCTCCTGGCCGATGTAGAGGTGGCAGAAGCCCCCGATCTTCCCGAGCGCGTACTGCTCGCCGGCGCGCTCCTCGAAGCGGCGGATAAGGAGCATGTCCCTCAGCAAGCGGCGCAGCTCAGCAGGGCTCTCGCCGGCAAGCGGGCTCGGGGTCGCCTCCTTGGGCCGGAGCGCCTGAGGCTTCAAGTCGTCGCGCCGGCGCGGGCGGCCTGCTGCCATGCGTGGTAGGAAGAGCGGACCAGAGGGCCCGACTCGACGTGCCGGAAGCCCAGGTCGTCGGAGTAGCGCTTGAGCGCGACGAACTCTTCCGGCGGGTAATAGCGCGCGACGGGCAGGTGCGTGGCGGTGGGCCGGAGGTACTGCCCGAGAGTGAGGATGTCCACTCCCGCGGCGCGCAGGTCGGCGATGGCCGCCAGCAGCTCGTCCCACTGCTCGCCAAGGCCGACCATGAGGCCCGACTTGGTGAGGAGGGAGGAATCCATCGTCTTGGCGCGACGCAGCAGCTCGAGCGCCCGCTCGTAACGGCCGCCGGGTCGCGCGATCCGATAGAGGCGCCTGACCGTCTCGAGATTGTGGTTCAGGATATCGGGCTTGGCCGCCACCACGAGACCAAGCGCGGTGTCGCTGCCCTTGAAGTCAGGGATCAGAAGCTCGACGGACGTCCCCGGCGACCCTAACCGAATGGCGGCCACGACGGCGGCGAACTGCTCCGCTCCCCCGCCCGGGAGGTCGTCGCGATCCACGGAGGTCACCACGATGTGGCGCATGCCCATGGCCGCCACCGCCTCGGCAAGCCGACGCGGCTCCGCCTCGTCAAGCGGCTGCGGCCTTCCGTGCGCCACGGCGCAGTACGGGCAGTTCCGCGTGCAGGTATCGCCCAGGATCATGAAGGTCGCCGCCTTGTGCTCCCAGCACTCGCCCACGTTTGGGCAGCGGGCCTCCTCGCACACCGTGTGCAGCCTAAGGTCCCGCATGAGGCGGCGAACCTGCGCGAAATTCTCCCCGCCCGGCGCTCTAACCTTGAGCCACGGCGGCTTTCGCTCCGGCGGCACCGGGGCAGGCAGGTTGTCGCCTCGTCGGGGTGTGAGCTGGACCAGCGGAAGGCTAGACATCGGGACGTCGAAAGCTAGCGGCCACAGCAGGGGCGAGCCAGGGTGGATCAACCAGGCGGTTGATCTTTCGCCTTGAGCTCCTTCAGCTTTGCTTCGACACCGGGGCTGACGAGCAGCCCATCGGCGATTGCGGCGATCTCTTCCGCCTTTCTCCACTCGCGCTCGAGCTCCTTGAGCTCGGCCTGCTCATCCACGGCCATCTCGAGGGCGAGTGCCTCCTCCCCGTGGAGGGCGGCGATCGGCTTCTCGAGTCGCGCGGTGTTCACGATGAACGTCTCAGGGCCTCCGTGGCGCTCGAGATAGAGCGCCGCCCCCTCCGCTTTCTTCTTGATCCTCTTGCGCCGTTTCAGGTTGACGTACGTCAGGCCCGCGCGCAGCGCGAGCTCCGCGTCGCTTCCCGCGAGCTCCGCGCCGAGGCTCCGGCAGCGGGGACACGAGAGCAGAAGCGAGAGGTCGTGGTGAGTGGTGCGTGAGATGCGTGCGTGCCTCACATGTTTGGCCTTCAGCAGCATGATGTTCCCGCAGGTCGCGCAGACGGGCGGCTCGACGGCGATCTTCCGGTTGCCCACCAGCTCGGTGTAGACGCTGTCGCCGATGTTGGGGAGCTGTCCGACCATGAAGCCCACCCCGCCGCCGGCCGCCACGTCAACCAGAATGGCGACGCCGATCGCGGCCACCGTCACGGGCACCACCACTTTCAAACGCTCCCGCTCGCGGGCCTTGATCCGCTCGCCATAGCGCCATCCGGCCATCTCGACGCGCGGCGGTCTGCCGACGCGCACGATGTCGTAGGGGCCGAACCGGATGAGCGCCACCTGGTCGCTCGAAGCGGCGACGCGGCCGGCGCCGGCCATTCTGTCGAGCGCCGCGATGATGTCGAGGCGGGTGTCGAAGGGGGTGAGGTTCCAGCGGGCGCACTTCGCGCAGATGACCCACGCCCGGCTCTTCCAGCCGTCGTAGGCGAGCTTCCTTCCGACCCCGAGGCCGGACGGGCCGCCATCTCCCCCGAGGGGGCCCGAGCAGAACGCGCAAGTCGTGTACATGTCACCTGGGCGGCCGACGCCCTCCCTGCCAATATGGATGAGACAGCGGCCCTGCCAGAGTTTAGTATAGAGGGCGAGGGAGAAGACGACCATGAGCGGGGTGTTATGAGGTAGGGGCCGAGCGGGAGGTGGAGGTCGTGGCGAGGACCTGGGCCGTCGCGGCCGGTAGACGCGCGGCAGCCAGCCTTTGCTCTTGGGCGTGGGCGGCGCCATCTTCGTGGCGGAGCTGTGGCTGATCTTCGAGGCGCTGGCGGCGCTGCGGCGGAGGGACCTGCTCCAAGCACCGACTCCGGGCCAAGCTGGGTCGGGTCGCTCGAGCCGGGCCGCTGGCGACCAAGGAGTGGCTGAAGCGGATTCAGCCGGGCGCGGCAGTCGTTGAGCCGTAACATGTCGAAGAAGTGTTGATAGTGGTCGGCTAGATTTGCTCCAGGATTCGAGCGAATTGGCTGAAAGGCGGCCCCGGGGAGCAATGCGGAAGCGACAGCTTGGCGGCGTATTCGTTCTGACCTTGCTGGTATCGGGGTGTGGTGATGTGGGGAGGCTCCCGGTGTCGGACGATGGGTCGAGCGAGACGGTTCTGCCGAGTCTCTGCCGAGCCTGTGATCTGGTCGTCGACGCGCGACCCTTCGCGGCCTCGCGGGTGCACCCTGACTCCGGCGGCGCCTTGACGTATCTGGGCGAGTTCGAGATCGAGGGCGAAGCCGGGGCAGACATCGTGCTGAGCTGGGCGGTTGATGGTGTGGGGCCGGCGGCGCTGAGACGACCGGTTCGACTGGTCGTGTCCGTCGAGGGTGTGACCCGCGAGCTCTGGCTCGAGGCAGATGGCGACCCTGTCCCGGTCCACCGCTTCGAAGCCCGTGGCGTGATCACGATCCGGTACGCCCTGCCGCGAGAGGTGAACGGTCCGCAAGTGGGTGGTGAGCCGCGGCTCACGCAACTGGTGCGCGGTGCCGCTCGCGTAGTGCGGGCGGAAACGCCGTGGGTAGCCGAAAGTCGTTGGCAGCTGGCGATCGCGGCGGCGCAGGAAGGCGAATGTCTGGTGCCGGCGCCGGGCACGCACTGTGGAGTGAGCGTTACGATCACACCCTACGTGACCGGTGGGCCGTTTGGGGGCTTCCAGAGCGGTCCCGGTACCGGGGCGTCGTCCACGATTCGCGTGGGCTTCTCACCTACGGTCAGCGGAGTGACGATCACGGTGCTCGACCCGGATTTTGCCGGCAATCGGATGGTGGCCCTCGACGCGAACGGCAATACGATCGGGTCCGTCGCTTTCGCTGGCGACAACAGTCCTGGACAGTTCACGACGTCCACCGGAACGGTCAGCGCCATCGACATCGCCGCGGTGCTATTGGTTCCCGCCTCAGGTGATTACGTGGCGTACGATGGGCTCTCGTTCCTGCCCAAAGATTGCGCGTTCTTCGACGGCGCGGTGGACGATCCGCTGCTGCTCGATCCGGCGGTTCCGAGGCTGCTGCTAGGCCTGGCACAGCGGAGCGGGTTTGGACAGGCGCTGGCGAACCGGGTCGAACGGGGCGGGTATATCGTGGAGCGGGGCGGCCGGATCGAGTTCGTGGAGCACAGCTATCTCGTTGAGCCGAACTTGTGCGTCTTGGTGTCGGATCCGGCGGTGATACGGGATCTCGTGAGCGACCCGGCGGCGACCGTGTTGGGTCAGGTGCATACGCATGCCGCTCACTCAGGCGTATTCGCGAATCCGGGCAACTGTCTCCGAGTGAGGCTGCAGGGCAACCGGTTCGTGACGCGGACGCGCACGCAGCCCCGACTCGAGTTCCGTCCGGGACCGAGCAAACGGGATCTCGAACTCTGGGAGAGCGGCGATGCACCGTTCCCGGGATACATTCTGGATCCAGAGCGTGTGTATCGGTTTGAGCGC
>JACQVG010000184.1 GCA_016209905.1 Gemmatimonadota bacterium
CACCTCCCGGGCGCCGGCCGCGAGGAGCCTCTCGCGCGTCGCCGCGTCGGTGCTGCCGGTCAGGAACACGACCGGGACGGCCGCGGTGCCGGGTAGGGCACGCAGCGCGCGCAGCAGCGCCTCGCCGTCCGCGTCGCCCAGCCCGACGTCGGCGACCACGCCGTCCGGGTGCTCCGTCCCTGCGAGCCGCAGCGCCTCCGCGGCGCTCGCGGCCTCGACGACGACCGCCCCCGCCAGACGCCGCAGCGCCGCCGCGGCGACCAGCCGGATGTCGGGATCGTCGTCCACGAGGAGGATCGTCACGCGCGCACCAGCCGGCGCACGCGCGCCACCAGCTCGGCGGGCGAAAACGGCTTCACGACGTAGTCGCTGGCGCCGAGCGCGAAGCCGCGCACCAAATCCGCCTCGTTGCCGAGCGAGGTGAGGATCAGGATCGGCACCTGGCGGAAGTTCGGCAGGGCGCGCAGCCGCTCGAGCAGCTCGAAGCCGTCCATCACCGGCATCTTGACGTCGAGGATGGCGGCGGACCAGTCCGTCTCGGGCGCCACGGCGAGCGCGGACTCGCCGTCGCCGAAGCGCGAGACGTCGAAGCCGGCGCGCCCCAGCCGGTGGCTCACCACCGACGCGATCAGCTCGTCGTCCTCGGCGAGCAGGACGCGGTGACGCAGCGACGTCGGCTCGGCGCCGGCGGGTGGCGGCCCTGCGGGTTCGCTGGCCGCCGCGGCGTGGGCCTCCGCGCCGGCGGCCCGCTCCAGCCGCGCCGCCACGGCCGCCGCCAGCACGTGCGGATCGAGCGGCTTCTCGAAGAACGCGTCGGCGCCGAGCGCGTAGCACTCGGCCTGCGTCTGCGCGCCCAGCTGCGCCGACATCACGAAAATGGGGAGCCGGGCGGTCGCGGGCTGGCGGCGCAGCCGGCCCAGCAGGCGGCGCCCGTCGTCGTCCGGCAGCACGAGGTCGAGCACGAGCAAATCGATCGTGTGGCGCGCGAGCGCTTCCGCGGCGGCGGCGACCGAGTCGGCCACGTAGACGCGGCGGCCCGGGCTGGCGAGCGCGGCCTCGAGGAGCCGGGTGATCGCGGGGTCGTCGTCCACGATGAGGATGCCGTGGGCGTGCGCGTCGGCGCCCGCGGCGACGGCGCGCATCACCTCGAGGAGGCGCTGCAGCGCGGACTCGAGGCCCGGGGACGGGGCGTCCTCGACCGCACGGGCCGCTTCGCTGATTTCCGGGAATCCGTACGTGGCGCCCGATCCCTTGAGGTTGTGCGCCAGGCGCCGGATGGCGGCCTCGGACGCCGCGCGGTCCGCGCCGATCACACCGGAGGCGGCCTCGATGGCCTGGATGCGCTCGGGGAGACGCCGGCGGTACTCCTGGCGGAGCTCGTCCACGAGCTAGCGCGGGCTGGAATGCCGGGGCGTCGGCATCGGTGGTGTAATCTGTGCCCGTCCCTGCCGCCAGCGCCACACATTTGTCAAATAGGACCAGGGCGGCCGTCAAGGCGCTGCCGCCTGGAGCTCCGGGCCCCGCTGCAAGGCCGCGCGCCGCGCCGCAAGCTTTGGCTACCACGGTCGGCCGGCAGCCGGCATACCCTCGTCCATGCTGGCGCGCATCGTCTCGGCAGGCGTCCTGGGGATCGACGCCTACCTGGTGGACGTCGAGACGGACATCGCCAACGGGCTCCCCTCGTTCGCGACCGTCGGGCTTCCGCACGGAGCGGTCAAGGAGGGCCGGGAGCGGGTCAACGCCGCCATCCACAACACCGGCTTCGTGTTCCCGCTCAAGCGCATCACCGTGAACCTCGCCCCGGCCGACGTCCGGAAGGAGGGCTCGGCCTTCGACCTGCCGATCGCCCTCGGGGTTCTCGCCGCGACGGGTCAGGTCGAGCTTGGCGCGTTGCACGGCTACGTGGTGCTGGGCGAGCTGGGCCTCGACGGGGAGATCCGGCCCGTGCGGGGTGCCCTCTCGATGGCGGTGGCCGCCGCGCAGGCGGGGTGCGTGGGGCTGATTCTCCCCGCGGCGAACGTGCGCGAGGCGGCGGTCGTGGAGGCGCTGGACGTGCGCGGCGCCGCGACGCTGGCCGAGGTGGTCGGTCACCTGGACGGCGGGCCGCAGCTTGGTCGGTCGGTGGTGGACGTGGCGGCGCTCTTCGCCGCGCGGGTGCAGGACGACGCGGACTTCTGCGAGGTCAAGGGACAGGAGCACGCCAAGCGCGCACTCGAGGTCGCGGCCGCAGGCGCGCACAACGTCCTGATGGTGGGGCCGCCGGGCAGCGGCAAGACCATGCTCGCGCGGCGCCTGCCCACGATCCTGCCGGCCCTGGCGCTCGCCGAGGCGCTGGAGACGACCAAGATCCACTCGGTCGCGGGCCTCCTGCCGCCGGGCCAGTCTTTGATCGCGGCGCGGCCGTTTCGCTCTCCCCACCACACCATCTCCGACGCCGGGCTGATCGGCGGGGGCAGCTATCCCAGGCCCGGCGAAGCCAGCCTAGCGCACAACGGGGTCCTGTTCCTCGACGAGCTGCCGGAGTTCCGGAAGCATGTGCTCGAGGTGCTGCGGCAGCCGATGGAAGACGGCACCGTGACGCTGAGCCGCGCGGCCACCTCGCTCAGCTACCCGGCGCGATTCATGCTCGCGGCGGCGATGAACCCCTGTCCGTGCGGCTACTTCGGCGACGCGCTGCGCACCTGCGCCTGTGGCCCCCTCGGCGTCCGGCGCTACCTGGCGCGGGTGTCCGGCCCGCTCTTGGACCGGATGGACCTGCACCTCGAGGTGCCGGCGGTGCGCCATCGGCAGCTCTTGGGCGAGCGGAGCGGGGAGCCGAGCGAGGCCATCCGGGGGCGCGTGGCCCGGGCGCGCGCGATGCAGCAGGAACGG
>JACQVG010000188.1 GCA_016209905.1 Gemmatimonadota bacterium
GTGCACCCAGGCGAGCTGCGGCCACCGCAGCACCAGGAGGCCGCCGGCCACCACGAAGGCGACGAAGCCGAGATGCACGACCAGGACGAGGTCGGCCAGCCAGCGACTTAGCATCGAACCTGAGAGACCGTGTCCGGGCCTGTTTCCGCTGCTACGCCCGCATCAGTCGTCCCACGGGCGCGCGCCTGACGGTGGGCTCACCGGGCTGCGCGCGCCCGCGCGGAGTCAGCCGAGCGAATAGCGTTTTGGCTGCGGGCGCGCCCCTCACCTGGCGCACCCTGCCCCGACCGCCTTCTCCAATGTGGCGTGGCGACGTGGAGGCCGCCAGCCGCGAGCAGGGCGGCAGCGATCCTACGGGGCATAATGTCGCTCCCAGAATGCCTGTGAGCCCAACGGACACCGCTTCAGCGGTTCTCCGGCTTCAGCAATGTGCTTGCCCCATGCCGCTGCGTCTCCCGTCCGACTCCCACCACCTCAGCACCCGTGGCGCGCGAAGGGTGTTCCATCGGCTGGGCGCGGCCGGCTGCCGCCGCTCGAGTACCCGGCGCACCACGAGGTGCGGCTCGTCGGCGCCAACCGCGGCATCCGCTGGCACATCAGCTGGGTGAACTGCAACCACGCGCTGGCCGGAGAGTACGTGGGGTTCGAAGAAGTCGAGGACGCGGTCTGGGCCGTGTACTTTGGGCCCGTGTGCCTGGGCCGCTTCCACGAACGTGATCGCGTCATCATCGCGGCTCATAATCGCAACCGCTTGAGCCCCCGCCGGAGAAAAGTGTTACTTGTGTCTCCGGTCGAAGTGTTACCCATCCTCCCGGTATACTCTGTTACCTATGTTCCCGGTTAATCAGGGCCGGTGAATGGTCCAGCCAACTCAGGTTGGCCCGGCCGAGCGCGACTCGGGCCACCAAAAGCTGCTGCGATTCGGGCGCTACGACTAGGGCCACGGCATAGCCAATGCAGCCGCGTCGTTCCTCGGTGAACGCCCGTAGCCACGCTATGTCGTATTCCCAGGCGTTCCGCCAACCACGCCCCGTCCTACTGTACGTCCATTCGAGGATGCAGCGGGGAGCGAAGGTGGGCTTCCACTCCTGATTCCAGGTGGCGGCTATTCGGTGCGTACCCCAGATAACAAGATCCTTGTTGACCCGCCCCTTCGGATTCTGGTCGGGCACGCCGGGCACGCATACCTCGATGCCGATTTGAGCCGGATGGCTGAACGGGATACGCCCGTTGAAGTGGGGCAGCAGGTAGCCAAAAGCGTAGCGGGAGATCGCCTCGCGCTCGCGACCGCGCCAAGATGGTTCTAGGGCCTCTTCTGCGAAGGCCTGTAGCGACTGCCGAATGGTGCGGTCAAGATTGCCAGATCGGGGCACGACGTCGCTCCCGTGTTGCCTAACAACAATTCGACAGCGAGATCAGCCCCACCCACCGCATAAGCCCGGTGGGGCAACCTCCCCTAAGGTGCGCCACCTGCCCCCGTCGTCAAGGCTTGCGCGACACTCCGCCCTCTCGCCCCCGCTGCTTGGGCTGCAAGCCCCTCGCCGCCCAAGCTGTTGCCCAAGCAGCCACCTAAGGAGGCCACGTCCACGTCCTTGACCCGCAGCGTCAGCGCCGGGTTGTGCGTGGACCCGCTCACCGGTGACTCGACGGCCACGCCACCTTGACTCGACACCGAGGCGAACCATAGGTTGGGAAAACACCATCGCTGCAGGCGCCATCCTGGTCGCGGCCTCGGTCGCGCCAGAATCGCCCGGGTCGCTCGGAGGGGGCGCAGGGGCCCGCCGGCGCCGTAGCGCGGCAGCCGTCGCGCCGCGCCGGAAAGAGATCCTCCGCTCAGGATGACAGGGGAGATTGCCTGCGCCGGTGCTGGTTCCGGCCGCATGGTTGCGACACGATAGGTCCACCCCTCACCACGGTCTGCGACAATGCGCGCCCAATCCTGCCGACGCCGACTACTCGCCGCGCACCTCGTGCTCGGGCTCGCCGCCTGCGGCGGTGACGCCGGACCCGGCGAGCCAGAAACCCCGACAGCGACCCAGATCGCCGCCGTTTCCGGCGACGGCCAGAGCGGCACCGTCGGCGCGGCGCTTCCCAGCGCGATCGTCGTCAAGGTCACGGACGCGCGGGGAACCGCAGTGAGCGGAGTCGCGGTGTCCTTCGTCGTTGTGTCAGGGGGCGGCTCCGTCTCCCCGAGCTCCGCCACTACCGATGCTTCTGGGCAGGCGTCAGCCACCTGGACGCTGGGCTCGGGCGCGAGCCAGATCGCCACGGCGTCGGTGACCGGCCTCACATCCGTCACGTTCACGGCGACGCTCGCAGCCTGGCGCGTCTTCCACGGCAACCGGCAGCACACTGGGCAGGCCGCCGTGAACGGGCCGCAGGCGGCCACGCTGCGCTGGCGGTACACGATCGCCGGCATCACGGAGGGCACCGGCTTCAACAGCATGGCCGTGGATCGCCTGGGCAACGCGTACGTGAACGGCGGCACCAAGGTCTCGGCGCTCAGCGCGAGCGGCCAGGTGCTCTGGACGACCAGCATCCAGGGCATCGGCGCGACGGCCCTCTCGAACGACGAGGCCACGGTCTACGCGGTGGGCGGGGCGACGCTCTACGCGTTCTCCGCCGCGACGGGACAGCAGCTCTGGAGCTACTCGACCGGCAACTCGACACTACCGATCTACGGCGAGCCGAACGTCGCGTCCGATGGGACGATCTACTTCGGCTCCTGGGACAGGTACGTGTACGCGCTCACGTCCGCCGGCGGCTTGAGGTGGCGCTACCAGACCGACGGCTCGATCGCGCCCCTGGCCTCGCCGGCGCTCAGTCCGGATGAGCAGACGATTTACGTGGGGACCGGGGACCCCAACTCGACACCGGCAGGCTCGCTCGTCGCGATCCGCAGCGACGGCACCCTGAAGTGGCAGGTGAGGCTGGACAACTCCCGCGTCAGCGGGGTCGCCGTCGGGGGCGACGGAAAGGTCTATGCGACGGGCAGCGGGCGACTGCACGCCCGCAACCCCGACGGAACCGCCGTCTGGGAGTCCGCTCCCGACGTCGCGGGTAGCCTGGCGCCGTCCCTGTCAACCGGTGGGGTGATCGTCTCCGGCACGTCGCGCGACGGCAAGGTGTACGGCATCAATGCAACCACAGGGCAGACGCTCTGGTCCTACCAGACAGGACAGAACCCGAATTACGACCCGGCCAATCCCCACCAGCCGCAGTACGGCGTGTTGGTCACGCCGGTGTTCGGCCGGGACGGCACGGTGTACATCGGCGCGATCGACGGCGTGATGTACGCGTTCAGCTCTTCCGGTTCCCTGCTCTGGACCTACCAGACCGGCAACAGCCTGAACGAGGCAGGCCCCGCGATCGGGCCCGATGGGACGCTGTACTTCGGGTCCTCCGACGGGTACTTGTATGCGGTGAAGTCGCCGTAGGCGTGGACGCGAGAGGAGCCAGATCGAAGCCTCACCGGCCGGAGCGCCTTAGCGCCGGTAGCGCCTCCCCAACACCCGCTGGAACAACGCCGTTCCCACCGCGCAGCGGTTCGTGAACCGTGCCAGCGCATGCGCCACCGGCGAGAAGCGCGAGCGCCCCAACACCAGCGGCAGCGCGAAGCGGTCCCATCCGTACACCGGCCAACGCGACAGCAGCAGCGGATCCACGCGGGCCGCAGCCTTCGCATCCCCACCCTTCACGTCCACAGCTCCTCGTCCGGGACCCGCAAAGCCGAGCGCATACCCGGCCGCCGCCGCGAGATCCCGCACCCGGGCGTCCACCGACCCGAACGGATAGCTCACCGCGAGCGGCGCCTCGCCCACGCGCTGCGCGATCGCTTCACGCGAGCACGCGAGCTCCTGGGCCACCTGGTCGTCCGAGAGCCACGTGAGCCGGGGATGCGTCGCCGTGTGCGAGTGCACCTCGATCCCGCGCTCCTGCCAGCGGGCCAACTCGTCCCAGCCCAGATGCCTGAAGCGACGCCACCCATACTGCACGTCCCAGGCGTTGTCGCGCCCCACGTAGTCGGTGACGACGAACACGAGCGCCCGGAAGCCGTGGTGCGCCACAACCGGGAAGGCGTGCCGCGCCAGCGCATCGTACCCGTCGTCGAACGTGAAGACGACACGGCGCCCCTGCACCTCTGCACTGTCGCGATCGCCGGGGCGCGCGAGAGCCCCCGCGAGCTCCGCGCCGCCCAGCGACCGGTAGCCGAGCCGCGCCAGCGTCTCGACCTGCCTCTGAAACACGCGCGGCTCGAGCTGGGTGAACCCCATCTCGAACCGCGTGTCAATCTTGTGATAGCTGAGAATCGGCGGGTAGAACCTGCCATCCGCCCAGGACATCACCGCCCGCCCCTCCGTCGGTCCGCCGGCCCGCCGGCCCGCCCTACAAGAACTTCTGCACGTCCGCCAGAGGCAGCCCGAACGCGTCCGCGACGCCGGGATAGGTGACCTCGCCGGCCACCATGTTCACCCCCCTCTGGAGCGCCCGATCCTCGCGGCAGGCCCGCCGCCACCCCAGATCGGCCAAGCGCTTCGCGTAGGGGAAGGTCGCGTTGGTGAGCGCGAGCGTCGAGGTGCGCGGCACGCCCCCCGGCATGTTGGCGACCGCGTAGTGCAGCACGTCGTCCACCACGTACGTCGGGTTCTCGTGTGTGGTGGGCTTGATCGTCTCCACGCACCCGCCCTGGTCCACGGCGACGTCCACGATCACCGCGCCGGGCTTCATGCGCTTGAGGTCCCCGCGCCGCACCAGCTTCGGCGCCTTGCCACCGACGTGGAGCACCGCGCCGATCACGAGGTCCGCCCGCGCGATGGCGTCCAGGATGCTGTGGCGGTCGGAGTAGACCAGCGCGACGTTGGCCGGCATGACATCCGCCAGGTAGCGCAGCCGCTCCAGATTCACATCCAGAAGCGTCACCCGCGCGCCGAGCCCGGCGGCCATCTTGGCCGCGTTCAGGCCCACGACGCCCCCGCCCAGAATCACCACCTCCGCCGGCGGCACCCCCGGCACGCCCCCCAGAAGCACGCCGCGCCCGCCGTGCAGCTTCTCCAGGTACTTCGCCCCCTCCTGCACCGCCATGCGGCCCGCAACCTCCGACATCGGCGTGAGCAGCGGCAACTCGCCCGACTCCAGCTGCACCGTCTCGTACGCGATGCAGACTGCCGCGGACTTCATGTGGGCGCGGGTCAGCGCGTCGTCGGCCGCGAAGTGGAAGTAGGTGAAGATGACCTGATCCTGCCGGATGTGCGGCCACTCCGACTCGATCGGCTCCTTCACCTTGCAGATCATCTCGGCGCGCGCCCAGACGTCTTCGGCTCCGGGCACGATCTTCGCCCCCGCCCGGACGTACAGCTCGTCGGCGAACCCGGAGCCCACGCCCGCTCCCTGCTCCACCAGCACCGTGTGCCCGCAGCTCGCCAGCACCTCGGCGCCGGCGGGGACGGCAGCCACGCGGTGCTCGCTGGTCTTGATCTCCTTGGGAACGCCGATGACCATGTGGACCTCGAGAGTCGCCGGCCGTGGCTAGGTCGGCCCCAGCCAGACCACCGTCTGCCGCTCCGGCGCGAAGAACTCCGCGGCCACCGCCGCCGCGTCGTCCGGCCCGACCGCGTCCACCTCGGCCAGCACGGCGTCGATCGGCCGGTACGGCTCGTCGAAGAGGGCCTGGCCCGCGATACGATACATCCGGGAGAGTGGTCCCTCCAGCGCGAGCACGATCTGCCCCTTGACCTGCTGCTTCGCCGAGGCCAGTTCCTCGGCCGTCAGCGAATCCCGCGCCAGAGCGCCGAACTCGGCGCGGATCACCTCCAGCGCCCGCTCGGCCGTCGGAGGCTGCGTGCCGACGTAGACGCCGGCCACCCCCGATGCCTGATGGAAGGAGTGGAACGCATACACGGCGTACGCCAGCCCCAACTCCTCCCGCACCCTCTGGAAGAGGCGCGAGCTCATCCCTCCGCCGAACACGGTCGAGACGAGGATGAGCGCGTAGCGGCGCGGGTCAAGGAAGCGGAAGGTCTCCGTGCCGAGCACCACGTGCACCTGGGCGCCGTCTCGGGCCACCCGCCGCTCCGCGCGGCACCCCGGACCGGGATCCGGAATCCGCTCCCACCCGGGGCCCGGCTCGAGGTCGAACCACCCGGCCGCCTCCAACATGCGGAGCGTCGCGCCGTGGCTGACGTTGCCGGCCGCCGCGAACACGACGTGCCGCGGCAGGTAGGTGCGATCGTGCAGCCCCCGGAGATCGGCGGCCTGCAGCGCGCCCACCGTGTCCCGAGTGCCGAGGATCCGGTAGCCGTACGAGTGACTCGGCCACAGCGCCGCGGCGTGGAGGTCGAACACGAGGTCGTCCGGCGTGTCCTCGACGGAGGCGATCTCCTCGATCACCACCATGCGCTCCTTGGCGACATCCTCCTCGCGCAGCACCGGGAAGCGGACGACGTCGGTCAGCACGTCGAGCGCGAGCGGCAGGTCGGAGTCGAGGACGCGAGCCTGGTAGGTGGTGTGATCGCGTCCGGTGTAGGCGTCGAGCGCGCCGCCCCGCGACTCGAGCGCGAGCGCGATCTCCCGCGCGCTGCGGCGCTCCGTCCCCTTGAATACCATGTGCTCGAGCAGGTGCGAGACCCCCATCTTGGAGGGGGTCTCGTGGCCGGAGGCCGCGCGCACCCAGAAGCCGGCGGCGGCCGACCGCAGCGCCGGCATCGCCTCGGTCAGGACGACGAGCCCGTTCGGCGCGTCGGTCCGGAACACGCCGTCGTCGAGGCGCTCGGTCCGCACTACTTCTCGAGCAGCGCCTTGCGGGAGAGTCGCATCCGGCCGCGGTCGTCCACCTCGAGCACCTTCACGGTGACCATGTCGCCCTTCTTGACGACGTCCTCGGTCTTCTCGGTGCGGCCGTGCTGCAGCTCCGAGATGTGGACCAGCCCCTCGATGCCGGGGAGGATCTCGACGAACGCGCCGAAGGCCGTGGTGGTCTTCACCCTGCCCGTGTAGGTCTTGCCGACCTCCGCCTCCTGCACCAGCGCCTCGACCATCTCGCGGGCCTTGGCGCTCGCTTCCCCGCCCACCGCGCTGATCGTCACGAGACCGCTGTCGTCAATGCTGACCGACGCCCCGGACGCCTCCTCGATCCCGCGGATCGTCTTGCCCTTGGGACCGATGATGTCGCCGATCTTGGACGGCTTGACCTGGATCGTCAGGACCCGCGGCGCCCACGGCGACATCTCCGAGCGCGGCTTGTCCAGGGTCTTGGCCATCACTCCCAGGATGTGGAGCCGCGCCCGGCGCGCCTGCTCGAGCGCCTGGGCCAGGATGTCGAGCGGGAGCCCCTGAATCTTGATGTCCATCTGGATGGACGTGATCCCGGCCGCCGTGCCGGCGACCTTGAAGTCCATGTCGCCCAGCGCGTCCTCGCTGCCCAGGATGTCGGTCAGAATCACGACCTTCTCGCTGTCCCTGACGAGCCCCATCGCCACCCCGGCGCACGCGGCCTTGATGGGCACGCCCGCCTCCATGAGAGCGAGCGACGCGCCGCACACGGTGGCCATGGACGACGACCCGTTCGACTCGAGGACCTCGGAGACGACCCGGATCGTGTACGGGAACTCCTCATAGGACGGCAGGAGCGGGATGATCGCCCGCTCGGCGAGCGCGCCGTGCCCGATCTCGCGCCGCGAGGTTCCGCGCATCGGCCGGACCTCGCCGGTCGAGAACGGCGGGAAGTTGTAGTGCAGCATGAACGACTTCGTCGTCTCGCGCGGGACGTCGATGTTGTCGATGCGCTGCTCGTCATCCACGCTGCCCAGCGTCGCCGTCACCAGCGCCTGCGTTTGGCCGCGCGTAAACAGGGCCGAGCCGTGCGTGCGCGGCAGCTCACCCACCTGGCAGCTGATCGGCCGCACCGTGTCGGGGTCCCGCCCGTCCACCCGCTCCCCCCGCTCGAGCACCTGCGTGCGCATCGCCTCGTACTCGATGTCGGAGAGGAGGTTGGCGATCAGCTTCTTGTGGTCCGGGAACTCGCTCTCGAGCTGCTCGTGCACCGTCGCGAAGAGGGCCGCGAGGGCCTGCGCGCGCTCCTCCTTCATGGGCAGGTTCATCGCCTCGTGCACGCGGGGCTCGGCGATCGCCTTGACGCGCTGCACCAGCTCCGCCGGCACCTCGCCCTTGGCCCACTCCATCTTGGGGACGCTGTGGAGGGCGAGCAGCTCGTGCTGGACGGCCACCAGATCCCGGATCCCCTGTTGCGCGACCCGGAGCGCTTCGAGCATGTCGCCTTCGCCGATCTCGCCCGCGCCCCCCTCGACCATGATGATCGAGTCGGCGCCGCCGCTGACCAGGATGTCCACGTCCGAGAACTCGAGCTGCTGAAAGGTCGGGTTGAGGATCCACTTCCCCTCGACCCGGCCCACCCTCACGGCCGCGATCGGTCCCGCAAAGGGGATCTTCGAGGAGCTCAGCGCGAAGGACGCCGCCACCAGGCCTAGCACGTCGGCGTCGTTCTCCTGGTCGGCGGACAGGACATAGACGTAGACCTGCACTTCGTTCTGGAAGCCCTCCGGGAACAGCGGCCGGATGGACCGGTCAATGATGCGGGCCGCGAGGATCTCCTCGTCATGCGGCCGCGCCTCGCGCTTCAGAAAGCCGCCCGGGATCTTGCCGGCCGCGTAGAACTTCTCGCGGTACTCCACCAGCAGCGGGAAGAACGGCAGATTGCTCGCCGTGTCGGATACCGACGCGGCCGCGAGCACCACCGTGTCGCCGAACTGGACCAGCGCCGAGCCGGCCGCCTGCTTGGCAAGCCGCCCGCACTCGAGGAGGAATTGGCGGCCCGCGAAGGTCCGCTCGAGACGATGCATCATGAGGATGGGTCCCTTGAAGTGGAGGCGCTGAACGGTCGAAACGATGAAGAGCCGAAGGGCACTCGCCCCTCCGACTCCTCAGCGCCTCAACCGTTCAACTAGTGTCTGAGCCCCAGCTCGTCAATGAGCCGGCGGTAGGCGGCGAGATCGGTGCGCCGCAGGTAGTCCAACAGGCGCCGGCGCAGGCCGACCATCTTGAGAAGGCCGCGGCGACTATGATGATCCTTGGCATGGGTCCGGAAATGGTCGGTGAGCGAGTTGATACGGGCGCTGAGGAGGGCGATCTGGACTCTGGCGGAGCCGAAATCCCGGGCGTGCATCTGATACGGTGAGGCGGCTGCCGCCTTGTCGTAACCCATCGCTTTCCCTTCCTCGGCTCTCCGTCACGCGGTTCGGAGAGTATTCTGTATTCGGTCGTAGCATGATAAGTTAACGGGCATCGCATCCTCCGTAAAGAGGCCCATGGTGCCGCAGGACCCGGCGACCTCACCCCCGGAGCGGATCGGCCCGTACAGCACCAGCGCCGTGATCGGCGGCGGCGGCTTCGCCTGGGTGCTGGCGGCCGGGCGCGACGGGCGGGAGGGCGAGGTCGCCCTCAAGGTCCTCAAGCCCAAGTACGCCGGCGACGCCCAGTTCACGGCCCGGTTCCTGCGCGAGGCCGAAGTCGCCGGCCAGCTGCGTCACCCGAACATCATTCGCATCCTCGAGGTGGGGCGGGAAGGCGAAGCCGCGTTCTTCGCGATGCCCCGGCTCAAGGCGTCCCTCGCCGCGCGCATGGAGGAGCGGGCGCCGATGGCGGAGGCCGCCGTGGCGCGGGCCGCGCGCGACATCGCCCGGGCGCTCGCCTTCGCCCACGAGACCGGAGTCGTCCACCGCGACGTCAAGCCCCACAACATCCTGTTCACCGACGACGACGCGGCCGTGCTGACCGACTTCGGGATCGCGCGCGCCGTCGCGAGCTACGTGTCCACCACCGGCAAGCGGCTGGTTCTGGGCACCCCGCATTACATCGCCCCCGAGCAGGCGCGGGGCGAGCCGCTCGACGGCCGGTCCGACCTCTACGCCCTCGGCGTCACGATGTACCGCGCCGCCACCGGGGAGCTGCCCTTCCGATCGGGCGACTGGTACGAGCTGGCCCGCCTGCACGTCGAGGAGCCGCCCCGGCCGCCGCGCCAGCGCCGCGCCGATCTCTCGCGCGCCTTCGAAAAGATCGTCCTCACCTGCCTCCAGAAGGACCGGGAGCGGCGCTACGCGAGCGCCGCCGCCCTCGCCGACGACCTCGACGGACTGCTGGCAGGCAAGCGCAGCAGCACCGACGTCGCGCTCGGGGCGGTGAAGAAGCTGCTCGGCCGCTGAGGCTACTCGGGAAACAGGCGGATCACGTCGTTGGCCAGCGCCAGCAACATGATCCCGACCAGCAGGAAGAAACCGACTTGCGTGAACCGGTGCCGCTGCTCGACCGAGAGCGGCCGGCCGCGAATCCCCTCCGCCAGCAGAAACACCAGCTGCCCGCCGTCGAGGACCGGAATGGGCAGGAGGTTCAGCACCGCCAGGTTCATCGAGAACAGGGCGAGAAAGCTGAGGAAGGGCTCGAGACCGAGCCGCGCGACTTCCCCCGACAGCTGCCCAATCAGGATCGGCCCACCGATGTCCCTGGGCGAGAACTCGCCCACGATCAGCCCCTTCAGGGCGAACAGCACCAGGCCGCCCGCCGAAGCGGCCTGCCGAAACCCCTGGCCGACAGAGCCCAGGACACCGAAGCGGCGCACCGGCAGCAGCGGCGCGACACCGATGCGTCCCACCGTGTCCGGGACCCCGCTCGCCGCGTCGCGCACCGGCGTCGCGCGCGGCGTGACCGTGATGGTGAGCTGGCGCCCTTCGCGCTCGAGCGTCAGCGCCAGCGCACGGCTCGCGCTCTGCTCCACCGCGCGCACGAACCGGTCCCAAGAGGAGATTGTGTCCTCGCCGGCGCGAAGAATCCGGTCCCCGCTCCTGAGGCCCGCCGCTGCGGCCGGATGCCGGGCGAGCACCTCGCCGATGACCGGCTCACGCCATGCCACGAGGGCCCGCGCCACCTCGAGCCGCGACCGCCGTTCCGATTTCGGCACGTCCACCACCAGCGGCTCGGCGCGGCCCGCCACCTCGATTCGGATCGGAGCGCGGGCCACGAGGAGCGCGTTCTGGATGGCGCCCCAGCTCCTCATCGTGTCCCCATTGATCCGCACGATGCGGTCGCCGGGCCGGAGCATGGCGAGATGACCGGCGCCCACCGGGAGCGAGCCCCGCACCTCGGCCACCGTCACGGCGGGGTCCTCGGCCATCCCGTACGCGCCGGCGAGCACCGCGTAGAGGAGCACTGCGAACAGCGCGTTCATCGCCACTCCCGCGCTGATGACGAACGCCCGCGCCCCAAGCGGCTTGGCGTCGAAGGTGCGCTCCGGCGCGACCGGCGCGGCCTGACGCTCGCCCTCCAGCGCCCCGGCGCCGCCTTCGTCCTCGAGCCCCGCCATCTTCACGAAGCCACCGAACGGAATCCACGAGATGCAGTAGTGGGTCTCCCCGATCCGGAAGCCGAGCGGCGTCTGCGGGCCGAGCCCGAAGGAGAACCGGAGGACGGCGATGCCCATGGACTTCGCCGCCAGAAAGTGCCCGACCTCGTGCACGAAGATGAGCGCGCCGAGCACCACGATCCCGGCCCCCACGGCGACCAGCACCGTCTCCAGCCCCGTCACCACATGATCTCCTCGGCGCGGCGACGCGCCCACGCGTCCGCCGCGTGCACCGCCTCGAGGCTGTCCGCAGGCGCCACCGGCTGGGCGTCCAGCACCACCTCGATCACCTCCGCGATGCGGCCGAACGGGATGCGGCCCTCCAAGAACGCCGCGACGGCCACCTCGTTGGCGGCATTGAACGCCGCGGGAGCGGTCCCGCCCGTCCTGCCCGCGCGCACGCCGAGCGCGAAGGCGGGAAACACGTCGCGGCGGACCGGCTCGAAGGTGAGCGGCCCGGCTGCGACGGGATCGAAGCGGACCACGCCGTCGTCGGCCAGACGCTCCGGATGGGTGAGGGCGTAGAGGATCGGCAGCTCCATGTTGGGAAAGCCGAGCTGCGCGAGCACCGAGCCGTCCACGAACTCCACGAACGAGTGGATGATGGACTGCGGATGCACCACGACTTCGACCTGCTCGTACGCCAGGTCGAAGAGGAAATGCGCCTCGATCACTTCCAGCGCCTTGTTCGCCAGGGTCGCGCTGTCAACGGTGATCTTCCTGCCCATCCGCCAAGTCGGGTGGTTCAGCGCCTCCGCGACCGTGGCCCGGTGCACCCGCTCGGCCTCCCAGGCGTGGAACGGCCCGCCCGACGCGGTGAGGATGATCCGGGCCAGCGCGCTGGCCCGATGGCCGGTCACGCACTGCAGAATGGCCGAGTGCTCGGAATCCACGGCGACGATCTCGCCGCCCCCCTGTCGCGCCGCGCCCTGCACCAGCTCGCCGGCCATCACCAGCGTCTCCTTGTTGGCGAGCGCGACCCGCTTGCCGGCGCGCAGCGCGGCGAGGGTCGCCTCGAGCCCCGCCGCACCCACCACCCCGTTCACGACGATCCCCACGTCCGGACGGGTCGCCGCCTCGACCAGGCACTCGCTCCCCGCGCGCCAGCCGCTCCCCGGCTCGCCGTTGACCAGCCCCACGAACTCGGGATGGAACGCCGCAACCTGGACCTCCAGCTCGTCCCGCTGGCCGAACGCCGTGAGCGCGGCGACGCGGAACCGATCGCGGTGACGTCCCAGCACCTTGAGCGCGCTGGTGCCGATGGACCCGGTCGAGCCCAGAACGGCCACGCCGATGGTCATGCGCCGCGCCCCGACGAAATGGCGAACAGCAGCGCCGTGACGGGCAGCGCGAAGTAGAGCGAGTCGAAGCGGTCGAGCACGCCGCCGTGCCCGGGGATGAGCCGCGAGCTGTCCTTCACGCCGGCCTCGCGCTTGAAGAGCGACTCGGAGAGGTCACCCACCTGGCCCGCCGCGCTGATGACGACGCCGGCCACCAGGACCTCGAGCGGCGTGAGGGCGTGGCCGGTGCGCGCCAGAATCCACGCGGCGTATCCCGCCGCCGCCAGGACGGTCCCGACGAGGCCGCAGGCGGCGCCAGCCCACGTCTTGTTCGGCGAGAGGACCGGCGCCATGCGCGGGCCTCCGATGGCGACACCCCCCGCATAGGCCGCCGTGTCACCCACCCACGTCAGCACCAGGGGAAAGAACAGCAGCGCCGTGCCCGCCCAAGGGTCGTCGGCGCCGCCGGCGCCCAGCCGATGCCGAAGGGCCACGGCGAACGAGGGGAGCCCTCCCGCGTACAGCGCGCCGAAAACGGTGACGGCCACGGCCGCCAGAGGACGGCGCTCCGGCCCGCGACGCCACGCCGCCACAGCGACCACCCCGAGCAGCCAGATCGCGCCGGCGAAGACGAGCGGCCCCGGCCCGCCGACGCGCCCCGGCGCCACGAAAACGCCGGCGGCCGCGGGCGGCAGCGCCGCGGCGCCGAACATCCCCAGGCGCCGCAGCGGATCGACCCCCTGCGCCTCCGCGAAGCCGTAGAACTCTCGGGCGCCCAACGCCCCGACCAGCGAGAGCAGGCCCGCAAAGTACCAGCCGCCGAGGTACGCGATCGCGACGGCGGCCGGAATCGCGACGACCGCGAAGGCGATCCGTCGGACGAGATTGCCGGCAGCCACTATAGCGTGACGCGACCGAACCGGCGCTCGCGCCCCTGGAAGTCAATGACCGCTTCGAACAGATGCCGGCGGGTGAAATCCGGCCACAGGACCGAGGCCATGTGCAGCTCCGTGTAGGCGAGCTGCCAGAGCAGGAAGTTGGAGATCCGCCGCTCGCCCGAGGTGCGAATGAGCAAATCCGGATCGGGAATCCCCGCCGTGTAGAGCCGCAGGCTCAGCGCCTCCTCGTCCACGTCCTCCAGCGGGAGGCGGCCCTGGAGAACGTCCTCGGCGAGTCGGCGCGCCGCGCGCGCGATCTCGGCCCGGCTGGAATAGGAGATGGCGAGGTTGAGGACGAGCTTGGTGCCGCCGCGCGTCCCGTCGAGGAGGCGGTCCACGGCTTCCCGGGCCGTCGGCGTCAGCTTGGTCAGGTCGCCCAGCACGCGGACCTCGACGCCGTTGGCGCGCAGCTCCGCCGTCTCGCGCGCGATGTACTCCTCCAGCAGCCCCATCAGCGCGCCGATCTCCATCGGCGGGCGACGCCAGTTCTCCTCCGAGAACGCGAACAGCGTGAGGATCTCGACGCCGGCCTCGAGGGCGCCCTCGACCACCTCGCGCACCGCTTTCA
>JACQVG010000185.1 GCA_016209905.1 Gemmatimonadota bacterium
AGGTGGACCTCTGGACGGGGGGCGGCGCGGCGGGCGAGAAGTTCCGGGCCGCGTTCTTCGCACCGGTGCGCACGGCGCTGCCGGACTTCACCTTCCCCGCGCGGCGGGACTCGAAGTACGGCGTCTCGCTCCGGCAGCGTCGCATGGCCGAGCTGTGGGAGATCGCGCTGGCGCGAATCCCGCATCCGAATCTCGCGTCGCTCCTGTCGCACGTGTACGACCCCGCGTTTCCTCCGCGCGAGGAGGCGTGGCGCGAGATCACCGAGGTCGAGCGCGCGGAGCCGTCGCCGGGCGTGCGGCGCACGGCGCTGGGGTGGAAGGGGCTGCTGTGGATGACGCCGGAGCTGCCGGCGGCCGATCCGGCCGCGTGGCGGCCCGGGACGGAGCATCTCGAGGCGACGGGGTTGGCGATCTTTCGACGCGCCGGCGGAGCCACGTACGTCGGGCTCGACTACGGCGAGCCCGGAGGCGGCCACGGGCATCCGGACCGCCTGAACCTGACCGTGCACGCGGGCGGCGTGCCCTGGCTGGTGGATGTCGGCACCGGCTCCTACGTCTCCCGCAGCCTCGAGTGGTACCGGACCACGCTCGCGCACAACGCTCCGCTGGTGGACGGTCTCTCGCAGGCCCCCGCGCGCGGCCAGTGCATCGGCTTCGAGGAGAGCGGCGACTTCGGATGGGTGTGCGCGCAGCTGGCGGACGGCACGGCGTACGACGGCGCGATGCTCCAGCGCACGCTCATCGTCACCCCGTGGTATGTGCTCGACGTGGTGCAGATGGCGAGCAGCGTGGGCGAGCGCGCGATGGCCCTCCCGTGGCACGGTCTCGGCCGGGCCGCGGTAGACGAGGGCGGCGTGGCGTTCGAGCGGGACCAGGGAACCTTGCGCGTGTATCTCGCCGCCCGCCAACCGTTCCGAATCCAGATCGAGCGCGCCCCCGGCCCGCCTGACGCGGGAGGGGGGCTGGTCGCGGCCGAACTCGCCTTTCCGATCGTGATCGGCACCGGCGAAGAGGTGACGCTGGTCGGGTGCGTGGATCTCGGCGGCGAGGTGGAGGAGGTCGAGTGCGCCGGCGGCGAATACCTGGTCCGGCTCCGGGGGGACAGGCTCCATACGCACCGACCCACCGACGCCGGCTGGAGCATTGATCTCGGGCGCGGCGACCCGGTCGAGCTCGGCGGCGTGCGGGAGGCGGAGCTTCAGACGCACGGACGCACGGACGCACGGACGGACGGAGAAGACACGGAGCTCCGGACGGCCGGGGCTGCGGGAGCGCGCTGCCTGTCGGTAGCCCGGGCGCCGGCGCTGGACGGCACGCTGGACGGCTTCCATCTCGTCTCGCCGCTCATGCTCGACGCGGCCGACCAGTTCCGCCGTCGCGAGGAGCCGTGGGGCGGACCGGAGGGCTTCTCCGCGCTGGCGTACCTCAACCACGACGGCGCCGCGCTGTACCTCGGCGTCGAGGTGACGGCGCCGGAGCCGGCGTTCCGGCCGCCGGGCTCGCCAGACCCGGAGCTGGACAACGAGAACCCGGATCTGCACGGCGACGGGCTTCAGGTGTATGTGGAGACGACCGGATTCTACGGCTGGTTGATCGTGCCGGACGCCGACGGTCGGTCGCTGCGCGTCTCTCCGGTGCGCGGCACCGACGGCGCGCCGGAGATGGTGACGCGCGGAGCCTGGGCGCCGACGGCGCGAGGCTACCGCGTCACGCTGGCGATCGAGCTGCCCGAGCCGGTGGCGGACTTCGGTTTCGACCTGTACGTCAATCGCGGGCGCGCGGGCCGGGAGCGGCGCGTGGGCCAGCTGGTCTGGTCCGGGGCAGGGGGAGACCGGCTCTACCTCGCGGGCGATCGGCCGCTGCCCGGGCCGCTGCCACGGGTAAAGGTTTCATGAGGCCGCACCCACGCCGACGTGAGTGCGCGCGATGACTGACTGGGCGAGGCGGGCGGCCGAGGCGGTCGCCGGGCTCACGTCCACGGGGTCCAAGGGTCCCGACGCGATGTTCGGCGGTCCGGACGGACCGACGCACTGCGTGCGGGCGGAGGGCGTGCTCGTCACGACGGCCGACGGCCGCACGCTGCTCGACTGGACAATGGGCCTCGGCGCCGTGGCGCTCGGCTACGCGCAACCCGACGTGGTGGCGGCCGTCGAGCGCGCCGCCCGCGAGGGCGCGGTGGGACCGCTGCCCCCCGTGCTCGAGGTGGAGGTCGCCGAGCGACTCGCGTCCGCCTATCCCGGCGCCCAGACCGTTCGCTTTCTCAAGACCGGCGCGGAGGCGGTGCAGGCTGCGGTACGCATCGCCCGGGTGGCCACGGCGCGGGAGCGGGTCCTCTATTGCGGGTATCACGGCTGGCTGGACGGGGCGTACGGCGGCGCGGGCGTTCCGCCGGCGGTCGCCCGGCTGTGGAAATCGGTGCCGTTCGACGACGTGGCCGCGCTCGAGACGGCGGCCGGCGCCGGCGAGCCACCTGCGGCCATCGTGCTCGAGCCAGTGGTCGAGCGGGCCCCGGCGCGAGCGTGGCTCGAAGCCGCGCGCGAGCTGGCGACCGATCGGGGCGCGGTGCTGATCTTCGACGAGATCAAGACCGCGTTCCGACTCGGGCGGGGCGGGGCGGCCGAGCGCTGGGGCGTGCGGCCCGATCTCGCCACCCTCGGCAAGGCGCTGGCCAACGGCCTGCCGCTGGCCGCGGTCGTGGGGCGCGCGGACCTCATGGCGCGGTTAAGGGACACGTGGGTCTCCTCGACGCTGGCCACCGAGTTCGTGTCGCTGGCGGCGGCGCGGGCCGTGCTGGACGTGTGGGACCGAACCGACGTGGCCGGACACATCGCGCGCGTCGGCGGGACGATGTTGCAGCGGCTGTCGGGCGAGGGGCGCGCGGCCGGCTGCGAGGTGGGCGGGATTGCGGAGATGTGGTTCCTGCGCTTCGCCGACGCCGGCGTCGAGCGCCGCTTTCTGCTCGCTTGCGTCGGCCATGGAGTCCTCATGAAGCGGGGGCCGTACAATTTTCCGAGCTTGGCCCACGGGGAAGCCGAGGTCACTCGCACCCTGAGCGCGGTGCGTGCGGCGCTCGAGGAGGCGGGCGGATGAGGGACGCGCCCGCGCCGGCCTCGCCGCTGGCGGACGTGCACGCGCACTTCCTGCACGACCGCTGCGGGCGCACGGATTGGCAGGTGCGCAACGCGCGGCGTCTCGAGGTCGGCGCGCGTCTCGGGATTACGATGCACGTCGCCTCCATGCTCGGCAGCTTCGGGTTCACGTCGCCGACCTATTTCCCGTCGCCCGAGGACCTGACGTACGCGAACGAGGCGATGCGAACGCTGGCGCGCGCGCACGCTGAGCGCGTCCGCGGCTACGTGACCGTGAACCCGAACCACACCGACCACGCGCTCGCCGAGATCGAGGCGGGACTGGGAGCGGGCATGGTGGGCGTCAAGCTCGCCGCGAGCCGGCGCGCCTCCAACCCGCTGCTCGACCCGATCGTGGCGCTGGCCGCGGAGCACCGCGTGCCGATCCTCCACCACGTCTGGCAGCATCGCCGTCGCGAAGTCGCGGGCCAGGAGATCTCCGACGCGCTCGACCTCCTCGCCCTCGCCCACCGACACCCGCGCGTGCGGTTCATTCTCGCGCACATCGGCGGGGGAGGAGACTGGGCGCACTCGCTGCGCGCGCTCGTGGGGGCGACGAACGTGTGGGTGGACCTGTCGGGCAGCGGCGTGGATCGCGGGATGCTCGAGCTGTGCGTGGAGTGCGTCGGACCGCAGCGCCTGCTGTGGGGCACCGACCTCACCATGGATGCCGGCGCAGCGAAGCTCCGCGCCCTGGAGGCGATGGGGTTCTCCGCAGCCGACCTGGAGGCGATCCGCTGGCGCACGGCGGACGGGCTGTTCGGCCTCGGGCTTGGCGCCGGGCCGGGCCCGCCATGATCCCCTCGCTGGTTGACCACAACGCGCTCATTGGGCCGTATCCGTTTCGCGCCCTGCCAGCGCCCACGGCGGAGCGCCTGCTGGCGGAGATGGCGCGCCTGGAGATTGAGAGCGCGTGGGTGGGCCATGTGCCAACCGCTTTCTACCGCGACGTCGCGGCGGGGAACGAAGAGCTGCTCGCGGCGCTCGAGCCGCACCGCGAACGGCTGCTGCCGGTGCCCGCCGTGAATCCCGCGTACCCCGGCTGGGAGCGCGAGATTGCGCGGGCCCGCGCGGCGGGGTGCCCCGGCGTCCGCACCTACCCGGCGCACCATGGCTTTGACGCGGCGGGCCCGCTCATGGGAGAGCTCGCGCAGGGCTGCGCCGAGAGCGGTCTCGATCTGGTCCTGACGGTGCGGCTCGAGGACGGTCGCCAGCGCCACGCCCTCGACGTGGCGGCGGAGCTGCTCGGAGCCGACGTGCGGGCCGCCGTGCGCGCGCATCCGGCGGTGCGACTTCTCGTCACGAATGCGGGCCGCGCCCTGGTCGAGGAGGTTCACTTCGGGGCGACGGCGGCGGAGGCCGAGCGGATCCGGTGGGACATCTCGTGGATCTGGGGGCCGCCGGAGGACGACCTGGCGCACCTGTTCCGCACCGTGGGCCGCGAGCGTTTCGTCTTCGGCACGCACTTCCCGTTCCGGCTGCCGGAGGCGGCCATCGCGAAGCTCGAGCTGAGCGAGTGAAGACCCCGCGGAGCCGTGACGCGGTCGTTCTTGCGGGCACGAGCTTTCTCATCCTGTACCTCGAGCTCGCGCTCATCCGCTACCTGCCGGCGCAGGTCAAGCTGTTCTCGTACTACACCAACTTCGTCCTGATGGCGGCGTTTCTCGGAACCGGCGTCGGGCTGCTCTTGTCGCGCCGGGTGCGTCCGCTCCAATTGGCCTGGCCCGTCGCGGCGGCGCTGCTGTTCGCGGTCGTCTTCTGGTTCGGCAACGTGCTGGTGCGCGCGCCCCGGGGGGAGGAGTTTCTCTGGGCGGTCTACGGCGCGCCGTCGCCGCGCGCGGTGACTCTGGGGCTCGTGCCCACGGTGCTCCTCCTCTTCGCGCTGCTAGTCGCACTTTTCCTCCCTCTCGGCGCCCGGCTTGGGGAGATCTTCGGCCGCTTTCGGCCGCTTCAGGCCTACGCGCTGGACATCGGCGGCGCGCTGGCCGGGGTGCTGGCCTTCGCGGCTGTGAGCCGCCTGGCCCTGCCGCCGGCGGTCTGGTTCGCCATCGGCTTCGCGGTGGATTTAGGGGTCTCTGGGGGAGGCTGGCTCCGGCGGGTGGCTGGCCTGGCGGCGGGCGGCCTGGCGCTGGGGTTCGTGCTGCGTGCCGAGCACGCCGGTGAGCGCTGGTCGCCGTACTACCGTATTGACGTGTACCCCGGGCGCGCACCAGGCTGGGAGGTCGTCAACGTCAACGGCTCCATGCACCAGTTCATCGTGAACTTCGCGGACACGGCCGCGAGCGTCGGCGTCCGGCGGGTCTTGGCCGATTATCTCTTGCCCTATGCCTACATCGGGAACGTGGACACGGTGTTGGTGGTCGGTGCCGGCGCCGGGAACGATGTGAGCCTGCTGCTGGCGCTCGGTGCCAGATACGTGGATGCCGTGGAGATCGATCCCGAGATCGTGGCGCTGGGCAGGGAGCGCAACCTCGCTCGGCCCTACGCCGATCCCCGCGTCCATCTCCACGTGGACGACGCACGCGCCTTTTTTCGCAAGACCGGCCGGCGATACGACGTGATCGTCGTGGGCACGCTCGATAGCCAGACCCTCCTGTCGGGCAGGACCACGCTCCGCCTCGACAACTACGTGCACACGCTCGAGGCCATGCGCGACGCACGCGCCAGGCTCAAACCGGACGGCCGCCTCATCACCTACCACTGGTCGGAGTTCCAGTACATCGCGGCCCGCATCTACCAGAACCTCTATCGTGCATTCGGCGCGCCGGTACTCGCGCTCCAGATCGATCGGCCGGTGCTGTTCAACATGCTGTTCGTCGCCGGCCTGCCGAGAGAGCTGGTCGCCTCGCGCGGCGTGCCGTCGTGGCTCCTGCAACCTACGCGCCTGCCCAGGGACGACTGGCCGTACCTGTACCTCGAGCGGGCGATGATCCCCGGGCATTACGTCGCCGCGCTCGCTGGGGTGCTGGCGCTGGCGCTGCTCGCGGTCGGGGCCGTCGTCCGCGGGGGCACGCGCCGCGACTTCGACGCAGCGATGTTTTTCATGGGCGCGGGCTTTCTGCTCATTGAGACTCGAAGCGTCACCGAAATGGCCTTGCTGTTCGGCTCCACGTGGACGGTGAACGTGCTGGTCTTTTCGGCGGTGCTCGCCGTCATCCTCGTGGCGAACGTCCTGGTACTGCGCGGCCTGCGGCCGCCGCTCCCTGTTCTCTTCGCCGCGCTCCTAGCCTCCCTCGCACTCGGGGTCGTAGTGCCGGTCGGCGCCCTCGCCGGAACCAGCGTGGCGGCCCTGTGGGTGTTGGGCAGTTTGCTGGTCGCGCTGCCCGTGCTGTTCGCCGCGCTCATTTTCCCGCAATTGTTCGAGACCCGTCAGGATGCGGCGCGCGCGCTGGGGTGGAACGTGATCGGCGCCATCGTGGGCGGGGCCGCGGAGTACGGCTCGATGGTCGGAGGAATCAAGATGCTGTACTTGCTCGCCGCGCTGGCGTACGGCGCGGCGCTGCTCGCATCGCGCCACTCCCTGAAGCCGGGTCTCGAGGCCCGATGATCTTCGCCGAGATCGTCTTTCCCGGTTGGGACCCGGTCGCGATTCACCTGGGCCCGCTCCAGGTGCGCTGGTACGGCCTCAGCTACCTGGCCGGCTTCCTCTTCGCCGGCGTCGTGCTCGACATGCTGGCCCGGCGGCAGTTCGTGCCGCTCAGCAAGGCGGCGGTGAGCGATCTCATCGGCTGGCTGGTGGCCGGCGTGCTGCTGGGAGGGCGGCTGGGCTACGCCCTCTTCTACGAGCAGCGGATGCTGATCCGCCCGCTCGAGCTGGTGAAGATCTGGGAGGGGGGCCTGTCGTTCCACGGCGGCCTGATCGGCGTCGTCCTGGCCTCGGCCTGGTTCGCGCGGCGGCGTGCGCTTCCGTGGCGCCGCCTCGCGGACGCGCTGTGTCTCGCGGTGCCCTTCGGCCTCTTCTTCGTGCGCTGCGCGAACTTCGTGAACGGCGAGCTGTACGGGCGGGTGGCGCCGCCGGGGCTCCCCTGGGCGATGCGGTTCCCGACCGATCCCTTGGCACGCGCCGTCTCGCCGGAACTGGCCCGGGCCGGGCCCATGGACTGGCACGACGCCTACGCTTCGCTGCGCGCCAGCGGCGCGTGGGAGTCGGTGGCGGCAAAGCTGCCGCTGCGCCATCCGTCACAGCTCTACGAAGCGATCCTGGAAGGGCTGGTGATCGGCGCGGTGCTGTGGTGGGCGTACCGGCGCGGGGGCGGGGGCGCGCGGGCCCTGCGGCCGGGCGCGCTCACCGCGGCGTTCCTGTTCCTCTATGCCGGCGCCCGCTTCCTGGTCGAGTTCACGCGGCAGCCGGACGCGCAGTTCGCCAGCGCCGCGAACCCCCTCGGCCTCGTCCTAGGGCCGCTGACGATGGGTCAGCTTCTCAGTCTGTTCATGGCGCTCGGCGCGGCGCTGCTCCGGTGGTGGCCTCGCCCGGCTCCCGGATCCTCCTCGCCGCCCTTGTGATTGCTTCCTTGCGCCGCTAAGATTTTTCGCGGTTCCCCCTTTCACTCTCGTTCGATTCGCATACCAACCTCTTCTCAAGGGATTGGATGACGCCGAAAAGAGTGATGATCGCCGGCGGGGTGCTGCTTGCTGTCGTACTTGCGCTCGCCGGCGTTTCACTTGCTAGGGGGCAGGGTGGGTCGCAGCTCCCGCCACCGTCGCGGGGAGCTGGATTCTCCAACCTCGAGAGCGTGCGGCCCGGCGGGCCATGGCCGGCGCTCGGCCGCCTTCGCGGGCCGGAGCAGCCGCTGCTCTACCGCCACGACGTCCACGCCGGCCAGTATCAGATGCCGTGCCTCTATTGCCACAACAACGCCGCCAACTCGTGGACGGCGAACATCCCCACCGTCAGCACCTGCATGGGCTGCCACATCATCATCGCCGCCGCGGATACGGCGGGCAACGCGGATCCCGATATCGCTAAGCTGCGCGACTACGCCGCGCGCGGCGAGCCGATCCCGTGGGTTCGCATCAACAAGATCGCTGAGCACGCGCGTTTCCCGCACATGCGGCATGTCAACGCCGCGATCGCCTGCCAGACCTGTCACGGCAACATCCAGCAGATGCCGCGCGTCTTCCCCGAGCAGAACGTGAACCAGATGGGCAGGTGCACGAGCAGCCACATGCGCCGCGGCGTGACCCGCGACGGCAC
>JACQVG010000191.1 GCA_016209905.1 Gemmatimonadota bacterium
AACCCGTTCAATTTCAATCCGCCCGGCGCCCGCTCCACGGCCATGGGCAGCGCCTTCGTGGGCCTGGCGGATGACGCCACGGCGGCGGCCACCAACCCGGCCGGGCTCACGACCCTGCTGTACCCGGAAGTCTCCTTCGAATTCAAGACGGTCGAGTACACCTGGAACTTCTTCGAAGAGGGCGCGACGGTGAACCAGGTGAACATGCCTTCGTTCGCCAGCCTGGTCGTGCCGGTCGGCAACCTGCGCCTCGCCGCGTTCCGCGGTGAAGTCGTGCACTTGAAAGTCGCCGATACCGCGACGGAGTCGGATCCGGAGCTGGGCGAGTTCACCGTCGACTTCAGCGAGGTGTTCAAGGTCGAGAACTACGGCGCGGGCCTCGCGCTGCGCGCCGCGCCCGCGGTCGCGCTGGGCGTCGCCGCCGGCGCCGCCCGCTTCTCCGAGGTGGGCCACTTCAGCGCGTTCGGCGAGACGGAAAGCTGGGAGGGCGAGAACTTCAAGCCCTTCGCCAGCGCCGGGGTCCTGTTGCGCGCGGGGACGCAGGTGACGGTCGGAGCCGCCTATCACTTCCGCCCCACCTTCGAGATCGAGGAGGAGGATCCGACGGTGGATCCGGAGGAGATTCCGATCCCGGACTCGTTCGGCGCCGGCCTGTCGTTCCGCCCGCGCGAGCGGCTGACGCTGGCGGCGTCGTTCACGCTCAACCGCTATTCGGAGCTGGACACGGACGACGACGACGAGTTCGCGTTCGATGACGGCGTCGACGCGCACGTGGGCGGCGAATACGTCCTGTTCCTGGGAGCGACGCCGCTGGCCCTGCGCGCCGGCGTCCAGCGCGTGGCCTCCAGCGCGGAATTCTACGAGGGGTCCGATCCGGACCTGCAGGAGGACTTCCCGGAGGAGGATCCCCAGATCGGCGCGGGTCTCGGCTTCGGCGTCGTCCTGGGCAGTCGGTTTCAGGTGGACGTCGCGGGCGCCGCCACCGAGTCCAGGACCGAAGGCGTGATCTCCCTGGTCTACCGGTTCGGCCGGCATTGAGCGAGGCGCGGCGCCCGCGCGCGCGGCGCTGGTTTTTCCGAAGTGCTCCACGAGTCGTACGGCGGTCGTCCGAGAACACGGCCCATTGCAACCGAGGTGTGACATGAGTCGAGCATCCCCACGTATGAACCCCTGGCGGCTGGCGGTACCGGGAGCGCTGGCGCTCCTGTGGCTGGCCGCGTGCAAGGAGACCGAGATCCCCTCCGCGCCGGAAGAGGAGATCGAGCCGGCGTTCAACGCCGCCGTGTTCGATCGATCCACGCTGGTGCCGGCGGAGGGCACCAGCGCGCTGGGCGTCGGCACTCTCTCATACAAGGCCGATGTGGCGTTTCAGCGCACAGCGACCGAGGCGGTGAGCAAGCCTTCGACACGGGTCGGCTTCTGGATCGAGACGCACAAGAGCCTGACCGAGGGGGACACGAACTGGGAGGGCGACCTGGTCACGGACTCGTTGCCGACCAGCGCCAGCAGTGGGGAGACGACGTTCCAGGGCTCGGTTCGCGTGCCCTCGATCAGCCCGTTCTGCGGCGCGTACGACCAGCTCCGCTTCCTGACCAACCTGGCGCTCTCCGACGATGCGGTCACGGGCGAATCGGTCTGGCAGACGGTCACGGGCACGAAGACGCAAACGCAGATCGGCCCGTGCGTCTACCGGGTGGAGACCGTGGACGATCGCAGCCAGAGCGTCGTCTGGGGCGAGCCCATCTTCATGTCGGGGCGGGGCCTCTCGACCAACCCCTACCCGCGGCTGTTCTTCACCGGCGGCTTCGAGGCGCTGCTGCTCAGCCGCGTCTCGCCGGTCGGGACCTACTGGCATTATCTGGGCTGGGTGCCGGTCGGAGCGACCAGTGGCTCGGTGAGCGCGTTCCAGAGCGGGGTCGCGACCTCCTACGGCAAAGACGTCGCGCCGAGTATGACGGTGGCCACCGGCGGCGCCGACTTCTTCGAGCCGAACGATACCATCGGCAGCCCGGGCACGGCGCTGCTGTCGGAGCTGAGCAGCGACTTCAGCGCCATCTTCTGGGCCTTCAACCCGAACCTCACGCTGCCGGCGGCCGACCGGGTCACGTCACCCTATGGTGCGGCCTACGGCCTGGGCGACTGGTTCACGCTGCAGCCGAAGACGACGACGAACGTCTGCATCTATCTGGGCTTCGACGAGACGCGTGACGACATCGACCTGTACGTCTTCAACGTGAACCGTCAGCTCATCGCGGCCTCGACCTCCGCCACGTCGGATGAGGCGGTCCAGATCCTGGGCGTGCCCGCGAACGCGAAGCTGTACGTGTGGGCGGCCCCCTATAAGGCAGACATGACCACGGTGAACGGGATCTACTTCTACTGGGCCGACGATTGCTCGCCGACGCCGGCGATCGCGGCGCCCGGGCTCGCCGAGCTGAAGCCGCACATCCAGCCCGGGGCGCCGCAGAAGGCGATCCCCGGCATCCACCTCAGGTAAGGCGTGGAGACCACAATGATGAGAGAATCAGGAATTCGGTGGCTGCGCCGGCTGACCAGCCTGCTGGTGGGCCTGTTGCTGCTCCAGGTGGAGCCGGGCGCGGCGCAGATCAGCGCGGAGAACTTCGCCAAGCTGGGCTTCAACTTCAGTCCGCCCGGGGCGCGCTCCACCGCGCTGGGCGGCGCGTTCATTCCATTGGCCGATGACGCGACGGCGGCGGAGACGAACCCGGCGGGGCTGACCGTGCTGCTCTACCCGCAGATCTCCTTCGAGTTCAAGGGCGTGGAGTACATCCGCGAGCTCGATGCGGAGACCGGTGGCGGAGTGGAGGGGAAAGAGTTCACGGACAAGGTGGCGCTGCCGTCCTTCGCGAGCCTGGTGCTCCCGCTGGGCAGCGCGCTGCGCCTGGCGGCGTTCCGGCACGAGCTGGTGAACTACCGCAACACGGTGTGGACGGCCGGCGTCGACATCAGCGGCCTGGGTCCCGATTACGGCTACCTCTTTCCGTACACGTCCGAGCTGGACCTGCGCGTTCAGAACTACGGCGGCGCGTTCGCGCTCAAGATGGGCCCGCTCTCGATCGGCGCGGCGGGCGGTGGGTCCATCCTCGATATGGACGTGGACTTCACCCGCTACAGCGTCCCGCGCTACGAGCGCGGCTTCCAGGCGAACCGGCTGATCATGGATTCCGAGGATGGCGGCCACGGCACCGGCTACTTCGTGAACGGGGGCGTGCTGCTGCGGCTGGGCGAGCGGGCCAGCCTCGGCGCGGTCTACCGGCTGCGGCCGAAGTTCGAGGATCTGACCTTCTCGTTCGTGGACGTCGACAGCGTCACCGAAGGGGAACCGGACACGGTGACCGTGAAGATCCCGGACGCGATCGGTGCGGGGCTCTCGTTCCGCCCGCACAACCTGGTCACCTTCAGCTTCGCCGGCGTGTTGAACAAGTACTCGCAGCTCGCCGAGAACATGAACGTCGCGTACTACTGTAACGCGGACATTCAGCCCGATCCGAGCGATTTCAAGGCCGATGACGACTTCGACCTGCACGCCGGCATGGAGGTGGTGCTGCTGATGGGCGGCGCCCCGGTCGGGCTGCGCGGCGGCGTCGCACGCATTGCTCCGTCCAACACCTACTACAAGCCCGATGCCGGCAACCCGACGGACCCGTGCCTCCAGCAGATCTGGGGCACGGAGCCCGGGGATTACGACACGCAGATCACCGCCGGGTTGGGCACGGTGCTGTTCCGCCGGCTTCAATTCGACGTGGCCGCACTCGCGGGCAATGACCGCCGCGAGGTGATCGCGTCCGTGGTGTTCTTCTTCGGGCGGCAATAGAGGGGACGAGATCCAGGGGGCCGGGCGCAAGCCCGGCCCCCTCACCTTTCCGCGAGGAGGCTTATGAGTCGAGCATCGCCTCGCCTTCCGGTCCGGCACGGGCTCGCGCTCGCGGTGGCCGGCCTGGTCCTTTTCGCCGCCTGCGAGGAGAGTGAGCTGCTGACCCCGTCCGGCGAGCCGGCCTTCACCGCGATCTCCTTCGATCGCGCCACGCTCGAGCCGGAGGAGGCGCCGCTGCAGTCGCCCCTGTTCTTCACGGCCGGTCCGACGCAGCTCGACTACTCCGCCGTAGTGAACTACCAGCGGACCTCGAAGGAGGTGCAGGAGCAGGGTGACGCGGACATCTCGTACTTCATCGAGACGTTCGACAGTCTGCTGTTCACCACGCCGGAAGGGGACAAATTCGTCAGCTTTGAGTGGGAAGGTGACGTGGCCGAGGGCTTCGGCGAGGCGCAGGGTGCGACCGGCTCGGTGCAGTTCACCGGCAAGTTCACGTTCCCGACCGTCGGCACGTTGTGCGGCTCGTACAAGTATGCGCGTGCCATCGCGGTGCTGGAACCGGAGCTCAGCACGGCGTATCGCGACCAGGCCGTCTACAAGATCAAGGGCGTTCCGACGGTCGGCGAAATCGGGTCCTGCGCCTACGCTT
>JACQVG010000192.1 GCA_016209905.1 Gemmatimonadota bacterium
CGTCAATGTTGGCCTCGAACAGCGCCCGGGCTTCGGCAGTGTCCGGGGGGGCGGGGCGGGGGGGGCGGGCGGGGCGCTGGGCGGACAGGCGGCAAGCCGGTCCGGCGGTCAGCAGCAGCATGGCTATGACGAGCCTGTGCACTTCCCGCTTCACGCCACTGCACCTCCGCAACCCTGCAACTCTGCAACTCTGGAACTCTGCAACTCTGGAACTCTCCGCCTCACTGGTTCCTCCCAACCTCGTAAATGGTCTCCCCCCCGAGCACCGTGAGCACCACGCGGGTGTCGAGCAGACGCTCCGGCGCGACGGTCATGATGTCCTGGTCGAGGACCACGAAGTCGGCGTACTTGCCCGGCGTCAGCGACCCCGACACATCCTCCATGAAGGCCGCGTACGCCGGCCACAGCGTCATGCCGAGCAGCGCCTCCTCACGGGTCATGCGCTGGGCCGGAAACCAGCCGCCGGCCGGCCAGCCGGAGGCGTCCTGCCTGGTGATCGCCGCATGGAACGAGACCAGGGGATTGATGGACTCGACCGGGAAGTCGGAACCGTTGGGGATGACGACGCCCGTCTCGAGGAGCGAGCGCCAGGCGTAGGCGCCCAGGGATCGCGTCCCCCCCAACCGGTTCACAGCCCAGTACATGTCGCTGCTCTGGTGGCTGGCCTGCATCGAGGGGATCACGCCGAGCTCCGCGAAGCGGGGAATGTCCAGCCGGTCGAGGACCTGCGCGTGCTCGATGCGAAACCGGTGGTCGGCGACCGGGTGCCGGCGGAGCGCCGCCTCGAACGCATCGAGGGTGAGCCGGTTGCCGCGATCGCCGATCGCGTGGACGTTGAGCTGGAAGCCGTGCCGGAGCGCGTCGGCGGCCACGCGCTCGATGCGCTCCTGCGGCGTCGTCACGAGCCCGCGATTGCCCGGCTCGTCGCTGTAGTCCTCGAGCAGGGCGGCGCCGCGCGAGCCGAGCGCGCCGTCGGCCGCCATCTTGATCGCGCGGATCCACAGCCGGCCGTCGTAGAGAGCGCTCTGCGGGCCGCGCTCGAAGAAGCGCCGGAGCGTGGCGCTGTCGGACCGAATCATGACGTAGTCGCGCAGCGTGAACCGCCCGGCACGGGACAGCTCCACGTAGATCTCGATGGTGCCGCCATCCACGCCGGCGTCGTGGATGCCCGTGAGTCCCCACCGGTTCGCCTCGGCGAGCGCCGCCAAGACCGCGGCGCGGACCTCCTCGCGCGCGGGCGCCGGGACCACGCGACGGACCAACTCCTGCGCCGCATCCACCAGCACGCCCGTCGGCGATCCGTCGGGGTGGCGGACGATTCGGCCTCCCTCGGGGTCGGGCGTGGCCGCCGTGATCCCCGCCAGGTCGAGGGCGCGCGCGTTGACGAGCAGCGCGTGCCCGTCCACGCGGGTCAGGATCGCGGGGTGGCTCGGCACCGCGCGGCTCAGCGCCTCGTGCGTGGGGAAGCGCGTGTCGGGCCAGTCGTTCTGGTCCCAGCCGCGGCCGCGGATCCACTCGCCCGGGCGAATCTCGCGGGCCCGTGCCGCCACGCGCGTCACGACCTCCTCGTACGAGAGGGTGCCGACGAGTTCCACCGTGCGGAGCAGCGTGCCGAGGCCGGCGAGATGGGCGTGCGCGTCCACCATGCCGGGGATGATCGTGCGTCCCGCCAGATCGAGCACAACGGTTTGGGGGCCGCGCATAGCCAGCGCGCCGCGCGCATTCCCGACGTAGGCGATGCGGCCGCCGCGCACCGCGAGCGCGCTGGCGACGGGCCGCGCGGCGTCCGCGGTGTAGATCTTCCCGGCCGTCGCGATCAGGTCGGCGGGAGGCGGCGCCTGCGCGCGCGCGGGTGGACCGGGTGGACCGAAGACGGCGAACAGCAGCGTCCAGGCTGCGAGGCGGCTCACTGCTAGCCCGCGGCCGCGCGCCGCTGCCGGCCGATCACGGCGTCGGCTTCCCGGAGTCGGTTGGAGAGCAGGCGGATCACGCCCTCCGCGATCTCGACCTGCTCGTGCAGGATCTCGTAGAACTCTTCGCTTCCGATCCGCAGCACTTCCGTTTCCTCGTGTGTGATGGCCGTGGCGCTGCGGGGCTCGCTGTCCAGCACGGCCATCTCGCCGAAGGCCTCGCCCGGCCCGAGCGTGGCGATTGGCTCGCCGCCGCTGTGGATCGCGACCGCGCCCCGGACGATGACGTAGAGCGCATCGCCCATCTCGCCCTGGGAGAAGATCGTCCTTCCCGGTGAGAAGACCTCGACGTCGGCCACGCGCGCGAGCGGCGCCAGATCCTCGCCGCTCACCCGCTCGAAGACCGGCGCGCTCTTGAGGAACAGGATCTTTTCGACGGTCGAGTACATCGGGTCCTCCGGCGGTGGGTGGCCCTCCAGCCGGGCCAGCTCTCGGGCCGCATGACGAGCGACGGTGGGGTCGCGGTCGGCGATCAGGGGGGCGAGCAGCCGCGGGGCGCCGGCGGGATCGGCGGCGGCCACGGCGCGCAGCGCTCCCTCGCGCACCAGCGGATCCCGGTGCGCCAGCAGGGTGGCACCCTCCTCGCCGCCGACCCGGTCGCTGCGGCGGGCCAGCGCGTCGAGGGCGAGCAGCACGACATACGGGTTGGGGTGGCGGCAGTGCAGGCGCATGAACTCGGCGGGCTCGGGCGGCGCCGGCACGAGCGCGGCGGCCCGTTTGAGCTGCTCCGGGACCGGCACGTCGTCGAGGAACGGCATCACCAGCGGCCGCAGTGCCGCGTCGAGCAACGTGTCGAGGACCTCGAGCGCGTTGGCGCGCCGTTTCGGGTCGGCGAGGTGGTCGCGCACCAGCCGCAGGGGCTCGGGGTCGTACCGCAGCTCGAGGATGCGGATGATGCGCCGCACCGCGCGCTGCTGGCGATGGCGGAACACGTCGTCGAGCAGCGGCGTCTGGTAGAGCGGCCGCGCCAGGTCCCAGCCCGACAGGTTCTTGTAGGTGTCGACGATCTCCTCGTGCACCAGGCGCTGGACGAACGGCAGCGGCTCGGCTTCGCGGCGCAGCGTCTCGCGCAGGTGGGAGAGCGCGGCGTGGACGCGCAGGCGCAGGTGGCTGTCCGTGACGGAGACGTGTTCGCGCAGGCGGTCGTAGGTCTCCCCGCACGGGATCCGGCGCAGCAGGCGGGGGACGACGAGCTTCACTGCGCGGGGCGCGTTTGCGTCGTCGAGGATAGCCGTGAGCGGGTCCACCGCCGGCGCCCCGATGGCGACGAGCGCCTGTCCCGCGCGGCGGCGCGTCGGGGGGTCGGAGAGCGCCTGCACGAGGATCGGCGCGAGGCGCCGGTCGGCGACGCCCGGTGCCGACTTGAGGGCGGCGCGCCGCACGGCCGGGTCGGGATCGGCGAGAAGCCGCCGCAGCGGACGGTACGCGCTCGGTCCGAGGTGGCGCAGCGCGCGCGTAGCGGCGATGCGGTCTTCGCGGTCGGGCGAAGCCAGGAGCCGTCCCAGCTCCGCGCCGCCGACGATGCCGCCCTCGAGGCCGCCGTGCTTGAGGAGGCCCGCCAGCGACGCCACCCGCACGTCGGGCGCGGGATCCGCGAGGAGCGGCACGAGCGCGTCCACCGACTCGTCCTCGGCGAGCGCGGCATCAGCGGCCGCGGCGGCGGCGCGCACGTCGGGCACCCGATCGGCGAGGGCGCGCCGCGCCGGCTCCGGGTCCGCGCCCGCGCCGCCCATGCGGGCCAGGCGGTACAGCGCGGCCGACCGCACCGTCGCGTCTCCGTGGCTCGCCAGCCGCTCCAGCGCCCGGACGAACTCGGTTGACCGCTCGGCCGCCAGTTGCTCGAGAGCGATCAGCGCCTGGCGGGGCGTCCCCTCGTCGAGCGTCCGGATCAGCACGCCGCGCCCCGCCGAGTCCAGGAGGAACTCGTGGTCGAGCGCGAGGGCGCCGCGGGCGGAGATCGTGGCTTCGAGCGTCCGGAGGTAGCGGCGACGCACGACCGGGATCATCGCGAACCACGCGATCACGACCGGCACCGTCAAAAAGGAGAGCTCGAAGACCGTCAGGTGCCGCGCGAAGAGCACCAGCACGATACCGCCGGCGCCGTAGGAGAGGGGCTTCACCACCGCGTCCAGGAAGGCCCGCGTCCGCGCCTTCACCTCAGGCGCGAACGGGACGTAGAGAGCCTGCAACGTCGTATCGTGGATCGTGTACTGAAGGCCGTTGTCGGAGAACTTCATCACCGTCGCGACGGCGAGCTTCGGCACCAGGAGCAAGGCCGCGCTCGCCGCGCCGAAGATTGCAGGCATCGCGCACATTCCCGCGCCCACCCCAAGCCGCGCCAGGATCCGCGGCGTCAGGAACACCTGAAAGAGGAAGGAGACGGTGCCGGTGGCGGCGTAGAAGAGGCTGAAGAACCGCGCCAGGTCGTCGCCGCGGAAGGTGGCGCGGGCGATCGCCTTGAACTGGAAGTCGCCGATGGTGAGAGCGACGAAGGCCAGCAGGAGGATCGCGGCGAGGGCGCGCACGTAGGGATGCGCGATGATCCTGGGCGGCGGGCCGTGCCGCCTGGGCTGAGCTCCCGCGCGCGCCTGGCTCTCCGCCCGCGGCTCCTTGGCGAGCGCGAGCGCCAGTCCGGCAATGCCCGCCATCAGTCCCACCAGCACGAAGATGAGCTGCGGCGTGCCGATCGCCTTCACGATGGCGCCGCTGCCGAGGCCGACCAGCACGACGCCCAGCACGCGCGCCGATCCGATGGTGCCGAAAAGCCGCTTAGCGGCCCGCGCGTCATGGAGGTCGTTGGCCAGCGTCCAGAACTGCACGATGAACAGGTTGGCGACGACCTCGGACCACACGTAGAAGACTGCGTAGATCCACGACACGCCCGCCCGCACCAGCACCCACGCGGCGAGGTAGGTGACGATGCCCACCGCGGTCGAGACGATGATGATCCGGTGCCGCGCGATCCGGTCGGCCACCTGCGCGTAGAGCACGACGGTGATCGCCGACGCCACGCCGTAGAGCACAAACATCCAGGGCAGGACGCCAAGCGGGTCCCTGAGGCGGCTGAGGAACAGCGTATCGCGCACGGTGCGGCCGAGGATGAAGACGGCGGAGGCGAGCAGCAGGTGGGTGAAGAGCAGGGCGGTGCGGCGGCCCTCCCCGGCGCGGATCCGGAGGGTGGCCTCGAAGAACCTTGCAATGTGCTGGCGCGCGGGGAGATTCAACCCATGCCCCTTTCCGACCTGCTACAGAAGAACCGCGATTGGGCCGCGGCGCAACTCGCGCGGGACCCGGAGTTCTTCGCGCTCCTGGCCCGGGACGGGCGCGTCGAGGCCGACGAGTACCACTGGGTGTACGACCTTGGGACGGGGCTCGTCAAGGTAGTCGCGGGGAGCGATACTTAAGCGGCATCGGGCCGCCCGGTGGCTCCATCTTCCCACGAACGAGGCTCTCCATGACCGCAGATACTCTGTCCGTCATCGACAACCGCACCGGCAAGTCCTACGAGCTACCGATCGAGCACGGCACGATCCGCGCCATGGACCTCCGCCAGATCAAGGCCTGCGCGGACGATTTCGGGCTCATGACCTACGACCCGGCGTTCATGAACACCGCCTCGTGCCGCAGCGCCATCACCTTCATCGACGGGGACAAGGGGATCCTCCAGTATCGAGGCTACCCGATCGAGGAGCTGGCGGAGCGGAGCACCTTCCTCGAGACAGCGTACCTGATCGTCCACGGCGAGCTGCCGACCCGGTCGCAGCTCGACGACTGGGTGGTGCGCATCGCCGACCACTACATCCTGCACGAGAACATCAAGAAGTTCATTGACGGCTTCCACCACGACGCGCATCCGATGGGCATGCTGATGAGCAGCGTCGGCGCGCTCTCCACCTTCTATCCCGACGCCAAGAGCATCCACGACCCGGCCTCGAGGCTGAAGCAGATCGTGCGCCTCATCGGCAAGATGCCCACCCTGGCCGCGTACGCCTACCGCCACAGCAAAGGGCTGCCGTACGAGTTCCCGGACCCGCGCCTGAGCTACGCCGGGAGCTTCATGGCGATGCTGTGGAAGCGCAGCGGGGCCGAGGATCGCTACCAGCCGAACCCGACGCTGGAGCGCGCGCTCGACCTCCTCTTCATCCTGC
>JACQVG010000187.1 GCA_016209905.1 Gemmatimonadota bacterium
CCGCCCCGCGGTCCGCGTCGAACGCGGCATCGCCCAAGTGGCAGTGAGAATCAACGAGCACGGGCGCCGCGGACGGTCTAGACGCCGCCGGCCGCGCCGGCCGGCGCGACGCGCGCCTTCACGCCGCGGGCGTCTTTCCCCGGCCACCGCCGCTCGATCGCGAGCAGGATCGGCGCAGCGATGAAGATGGACGAGAACGTGCCCGTGAACACCCCGAACACCATCACCCACGCGAACGGCCGGATCACTTCGCCGGCGAGCGCGAGCAGCGCCAACAGCGCGACGATCACCGTTCCACCGGTCATGACCGTCCGGGGCAGCGTCTCATTCACGCTGCGGCCAAGGATTCCAGCGAAATCGTCGCGCTTGTACTTGTGCAGGTTTTCCCGGACGCGGTCGAAGATGACGATCGTGTCGTTCAGCGAGTAGCCGACCACAGTCAAGATGCCGCCGACCACGACGAGCGAGACCTCCAGGTTCATGTAGGTCACGAAGGCCAGCGTCGCCAGGATGTCGTGCGCCGTCGCCAGCACCGCCGCCACGCCGAACCGGAGCTCGAACCGGAACGCCAGGTAGACGAGCGTGGCGAGGAACGAGAGGAGAATCGCGCCCAGCGCCTTCTGCCGGAGCTCGCCGCCAACCTTCGGGCCCACCGCCTCGACGCGCTCGACGGTGAAGGCGTCCGCGCCGAACTCCTGCGTCAGGGTTTCCGTGACGCGGGCGGACGTGCGTTGCGCCTCCTGCTGGTCCACGGTGCCCCGGGCGGACAGCCGCGCCCGGATGACGAAATCGCGCGGCGAGCCGAAGGCCTGAATTTCCGCCCCCGCTAGCCCGCCGCGGGCGAGCGCGGCGCGCAGGTCGCTGGCCGACACCACTCTCGTCGCGGCCACCTGCACCAGCGTGCCTCCCGTGAACTCGATGCTGTAGTTGAGTCCCCGGAAGACGAGCAGGATCAGCATGGCCGGCACCACGAAAAAGCCCGTGGCGAAGTACGCGATCCGCCGGTAGCCGAGAAAGTCGTAGTTCGCGTTCGCGAAGATTCGGATCATTCAGATGCTCAGCGTCTGGAGGCCTGGGCGGCGCTCCAGGTACATCAGGAAGAAGGTCCGGGTGACGAAGATGGCCGTGATCATGGACGAAAGGATCCCGAGAATGAGGGTGACGGCGAATCCCCGGACAGGGCCCGTGCCGACCCAATAGAGGAACAGCGCCGTCAAGATGGTTGTCACGTTCGAGTCTACGATCGCGTTCATCGCCATCTTGAAGCCGGCGTCCACCGCCAGGCGGACCGACTTGCCGAGCGCGAGCTCCTCGCGGATCCGCTCGAAGATCAGCACGTTGGCATCCACCGCCATGCCGATCGAGAGGACGAAGCCCGCCACGCCGGGCAGGGTCAGCGTCGCGCCGAGGGCCGCGAAGCCCCCCAGGGTGAACAGCGCATAGAGCGGGAGGGCGGCGACGGCGAGGAGGCCCGCGAGCCGGTAATAGGTCGCCACGATGAGCACCACAAGCACCAGGCCCACGATCCCCGCCTGCGTCCCCTGCGCGATCGAGTCGCGGCCGAGGCTCGGTCCCACGGTCCGCTCCTCGACGATCTGAAGCGGAGCCGGCAGCGAGCCGGCCTTGAGCACCAGGGCGAGGTCCTGCGCGTCCTGCAGGCTGGCGTTGCCGAGCTCGATCTGGCCGCGCGAGCCGATCTGGCTCCGGATCACCGGCGGCTGGCTCTGGACCTTCTGGTCGAGCACGATCGCCATGTAGTCGTTGACGTGGCGCCCCGTCTCACGCTCGAAGGTGCGACCGCCGCGGCGCGAGAGCTGGAAGTCCACCACGGCGCCGGTGGTGAGCTGGTCGAGGCGCGCCTGGGCGTTGGTGAGATACTCGCCCGTCATGATCGGGCGCTCGACCAGGGCGTAGAGCGGCCGGAATGACCGGGCGCCGCGCGAGAGCGCCTCGCTGCCCCAGCGCAGGACGATGCCCCGTGGGACGAGGCGCGCGGCCTCCGGGCGGGCCAGCATCGCCTCGACCACGGGCACTTTCTCCTCCGCCACGAGGTACTGCCCGGGCATGCTGCCCCCGAACAGCAGCGGCGAGAGCGGTCCCTGTAGGAGACTGCCGCCGAGCGTGTCTGCCGCGTTGTCGCGCCGCCCCGGTGCGCGGGACGTGTCGCGGGCGACGGGCCCACCGAGGATGTCCTCGGCGGCCGAAGACGGCGCCGCCGGTGACGGCGCGCTGTCGGCCACCGCGCGGCCCAGGCTCCGTTCGCTCACCCCCGCCGCCGCCAGCGCGCGGTCAATGGCGGGCAGCGCCTGGCGGAACACCCCGTCCTCGTCCGTCATCTGGAACTCGAGGTACGCCGAGCGCTGCACGATCTCCTTGCCACGCGCCGGATCGGAGATGCCCGCCAGCTCCACGACGATGCGGCCGGCGCCGAGCTTCTGTACCAGCGGCTCGGCGACGCCGAACTCGTCAATGCGGGTGCGAATGACCTTCAAGGCGCGATCGATCGCCTCGCCCCGGTTGGCCACCGCGCCGCGGCTCTCGTCGAGCTCGAGCGCGAGGTGGATGCCGCCCTGCAGGTCGAGACCCTTTTTCAGATTGACCTCGCGCGTGGTGCTGTCGCGCATCCGCCCGTCGGGGCCCGGAACCCGCACCGTGACGATGCGGGGCCAGAGCGCCCAGACGCAGAGGACGATCAGGATCCCGATCGCGACGAGGCGGGACTTTATGGTATCCACGATGGGCTAACCGAAAAAGTTGGCAAGCGTCACAAGGTAATCGGCCGCCCGGACATCCTCAACGCGTCGAGGGCGCTGCCCTTATCCGCATCGAGCTGGCGCCGCAGCGCGTCCACGGACGCGAAGCGGAGCACATCACGCAGCCGCCTCACGAACTCGATCGTCACGATCTCCCCGTACAGGTCGCCGTCGAACCCGAAGAGGTGGGCTTCGAGAGCGCGTCCGGTCTCGCCGAACGTGGGGCGCGGGCCGAGGTTGAGCATCGCGCCCCGGACGCCGCCGCGCCACGCTACGCAGCCGGCATAGACTCCGTCAGGCGGCAGAAGCTTGCGCGGGCTCGGGGGCGCGAGATTGATGGTGGGGATGCCGATCGCGCGGCCGCGCCCCGCCCCCCGCACCACGGTGCCTGTGGCCGAGTACGGCCGACCGAGGGCACGGGCCGCGGTCTCGAGGTCTCCGCCCGCCACGGCGCGGCGGATGAGCGTGGAGGAGATGGGCCGGCCGTCGAGCGTGACCGCCGGGACGACGTCCACGGCGAAGCCGTCTTCCCGGCCGATGGTGCGGAGCAGCTCGACGTCCCCTGCCCGTCCCCGGCCAAAGCCGTGGTCGTACCCGATGACGAGCTCCGCGATGTGGAAGCGCGCCTCGAGCACCTGCCGGACGAAGCGCTCGGGCGGCCAGTCCCGCAGCTCGGGCGTAAAGGGGAGGAAGGCGACTCGGTCCACCCCCGACTGCGCCAGGATCAGCCTCTTCTCGTCGCCGAGAGTGAGAAGCGGCGGCGCAGCGGGCGGGTTCACGATCTCGAGCGGATGCGGCTCGAAGGTCACCAGCACACTGGCCCGGCCCAGTACCCTGGCGCGCCGCGCGATCTCCTCGAGCACCGCCCAGTGTCCGCGATGGACGCCGTCGAACGTGCCGACCGTGACGACCGCGCGGCTCACGGCGCGAGCCCGACGAGTGGGACGTAACAGCCGTCCCGCAGCTCCACGACGGCGATCAACTTCCCCGCCCCTATGGCCGCCACCGGCCCCTCGTGCCCCGCGGCCGCGGCGATCTTGCGCCCGTGCCGCAGCAGCCGCGCGTCGTCCGGGCCGAGGTCGAGAACGGGCAGGTGCGCCACCGCGTCGCGCATCGGCTGCAGCGGGACGTCGCCCAGCGCCAGCGCGTCGAGGCCCAGCGCCTGCTCCACGCGCCAGCGGCCGATCGCGACCCGGCGCAGCGCCGAGAGGTGCGCCCGCGTCCCCAAGGCGCGGCCCACGTCCCGCGCGATGGCGCGCAGGTACGTGCCGGCGCCACACGCGACCTCGATGACGGCTTCGCCCGCCGACGCGTCGTAGGCCGAGACACGGGCTTCGTAGACGGCGGCCGGGACGGCGCGCATGGGCGGGAGCTCGCCGCGGCGCACCCGACGGTAGGCACGCTCACCGGCGACCTTCTTGGCGGACACCGGCGGAGGAACCTGGGTCGGCTGCGCGGCCACGGTGGCGAGGGCGTCCGCGACCTCCGCCGCGGTCCGGCCGCGCCACCCCTCGTCCCGCCCACCGACGGGCTCGCCGTCGGCGTCGTCGGTCGTCGTCTCGACCCCGAAGCGGACCGTGCCGACGTAGCGCTTGGGGAGCAGAGCGACGAACCGCGCCAGCCGCGTGGCCCGGCCAACGAGGATCACCAAGAGTCCCGTGGCGCCCGGATCGAGCGTGCCGGCGTGCCCCACGCGCCTCACTCCGAGCGCCCGACGCACCGCGCGCACGGCATCGTGCGAGGTCGGGCCCCGCGGCTTGTCGAGGAGGAGGAATCCGTCGCTCAGGGCGCGGCGTCCCCGTCGTGGCGCAGCGCCGCCAGCAGCCCCTGGATGCGCGCCGCGTGCTCGAGCCCGCGATCGAGCTCAAAGACCACTTCGGGGACGGTCCGCAGGCGGAGCCGGCGCCCCAGCTCGCGGCGCACGGCGCCCGCCGCGCGGCCGAGCCCGGCGAGGGCGGCGGCCTGCGCATCGGCATCGCCGTGCGCGACGAAGCTGACGACGGCGCGCCGCAGGTCCGGCGTCGCGCGGACGCCGGTCACCGTGACGAAGCCGATGCGCGGGTCGCGCGCCTCTTTCTGGAGGAAGGAGGCGACGACCTCCCGCACGGCTTCGGCAACCCGCTGCGGGCGTCGCCCGGTGGGGGTCTTCATCAGCGCAACGAGGTCTCGCTCGTGATGATGTGGGCCCGCGGCTCGGAGTGGACCAGGCGGTCGCAGGCGCCGAGCACCTCCTCGACGTGCCGGCGGTCGTTCGCGACCACGCCGCAGGCGAGGGCGGCACGCTGCCACGAGTCCTGGTGTTCCACTTCGGCGGCCGAGACGTTGAACCGCTGGTGGAGCCGGTCCTTCAGGCTCTTGACGATGCGGCGTTTGTCCTTGAGCGACTGGCAGCCGGCGAGGTGGAGCTCCCACACGATCACGCCGACGATCACGCCCTACTCCGCGGGTGCCGGTCCCGCCGTCTCGAGGCTGCGTGCCACGGTCTCGACGCGGTACGCTTCGATGACGTCGCCGACTTTGACGTCGTTGAAGTTCTCGATCCCGATGCCGCACTCGAGACCATCCTTCACCTCCTTGACGTCGTCCTTGAAGCGGCGGAGCGACGCCAGTGCGCCCTCGTAGGCCACCACGCCGTCGCGCAGAACGCGGACCTTGGCGGCGCGCGGGATCACGCCGTTGCGCACGTAGCAGCCCGCGATCACGCCGACGCCCGAGATCCTGAAGAGCTGCTTGACCTCCGCGTCCCCGAGGACCACCTCGCGCTGCTCCGGCTTCAGCATCCCCTCCATCGCGGACTTCACGTCCTCGATCGCTTCGTAGATGACGCGGTACTGGCGGATGTCCACGTGCTCGCGCTCCGCCGCCGCCCGCGCGTTCGCGTCGGGGCGCACGTGGAAGCCGATGATGATCGCCCCGGCCGCCTTCGCGAGCAGAACATCCCCCTCGCCGACCGCCCCCACGCCGCGGTGCACCACCTCGACCCGGACCTCGGCGGTCGAAAGCTGGGAGAGGGCATCGGCCAAGGCTTCCGCGGGACCGCCCTGGTCGGCCTTGATGATGAGCCGGAGCGCCGCGACGCCGCCCGCTTCCTTCTTCTGGAAGAACTCCTCCAGCGACATGCCGGCCCGGCTGCCGCGCCGGTTCTGCGCCTCGCGATCGAGCCGCTGGCGCTTCTGGGCGATCTCGCGCGCCTGGCCGCTGTCGGCCAGCACGGTAAAGAAGTCGCCCGCCTGCGGCACGCCCTCGAAGCCCAGCACCTGGACCGGCGTGGACGGACCCGCGTCCGGCACCGCGCGCCCGCGCTCGTCGTGCAGCGCCCGCACCCTGCCGGAGAACATTCCACAGATGAAGTTGTCGCCGACGCGCAGCGTGCCGTTGGTTACCAGCACCGTGGCCACCGGGCCCCGGCCCGGATCGAGCTGGGCTTCGAGCACCGTCGCCACGCCGACGCGGGCCGGGTTCGCCTTGAGATCCAACAGCTCGGCCTGGAGAAGGATCTGGTCCAGCAGCGCCTCGATGCCCACACCCTTCTTCGCCGAGATCGGCGTGGCCAGCGTGGTGCCGCCGAACTCCTCCAGCACCACCTGTTGCTGAAGGAGGTCGCGCTTCACCTTGTCCACGTCGGCGGTCGGAAGATCGATCTTGTTGATGGCCACGACCATGGGCACGCCCGCGTTCCTGGCGTGGCTGATCGCCTCCACCGTCTGCGGCATGACCTGGTCGTCCGCCGCCACCACCAGGACCACGATGTCGGTCACCTGCGCCCCGCGGGCCCGCATGGCGGTGAAGGCTTCGTGGCCCGGGGTGTCGAGGAAGGTCAGCTGCCGCCCGTCGGGCAGCCGCACATGGTAGGCCCCGATGTGCTGGGTGATCCCGCCGGCCTCACCCGCAATGACGTTCGCCTTCCGGATGAAGTCGAGCAGCGAGGTCTTGCCGTGGTCCACGTGTCCCATAACGGTCACCACCGGCGGCCGGGAGACCAGCGTCTCCGGGGCATCGGGGACACCCGTTTCCTCCACCGCCGCCACGTATTCCGCCTCGCGCACCGCATGGAAGCCGAACTCGGAGCAAATCAACTCGATCTGGTCGAAGTCGAGCCGCTGGTTCACGGTGATCATCATGCCGAGTTCCTTGAACGCGAACGCCACGATCTGCGAGGCCGCGACCTTCAGGATCTCCGCCAGCTCGGCGACCGAGATGAACTCGTTGACACGCACCAGCGTCTTCTCGCGTTCCCGCTCCTCCGCGGCGCGCTGCGCTTCCAGCTCGCGGAACGACGTCTCGTCCTCGCGCCGGCGCACGCCCCTGCGCACCGGCCCTCGAATGGACGCGAGGGTGCGCGCGACGTTCTCCGCGACGGCCTCCTGGTCCACCTGCCACCTCTTCCCGCCCTTTTTTCGCTTCTTCTTGTCGCGGCGGCGGTCGTCCACGAGGCTGCTGCCGGGCGCCGCGGAGGCCACGGGCCGGGGCGGCACGCCCGCGCCGGGGACGGCCGACGCGACCGGTCTTGGCCGGGCCGAGGCCGGGCGCGCCGCAGAGCCCGGGATGAACGGGACCCGGGCGGCGGTCGCCGCACTCGCCGCCCGGGGGAAGGGGCCGGTACTCCCCAGCGAGGCCGCCGGTGCAAGGGGCCCGGCAGGAGGCGACCCGGCCGGCTCGTCGCTGGGCGGCGCCAGCTCGGGCGGGAACAGCGCCTCGACGTCCCGCGGCGTCGGTTCCTCGGCGACCGAGATCTCGGCGGCGAAGAGGGCGCCGACCTCCGGCTCCACCACGGTGACCTGCGCGGCCGCAGCGGCCTCCTGCACGGCCACTTCGGCCGCGGTGCGGCGCCGTCGCTTGGCTCTCACCTCCACGACGGGCGCGGCCGACTCCTCCTTCGCCGGCTTCGTCGCCGCCCGGCGCCGCCCCTTTGCGGGCTCGGGTTTCGCCGCCTTCCGCTTGTCGCGTTCGACCCGGGCACGGAGCCGCGCGACCTTGTCCTCCTCGAGCGCGCTGAGGTGGCTGCGGACGAAGATGTCCATCTCGCGCAGCAGCGACAGCAGCTCGTCGCTCGTGACGCCGAATTCGGCCGCCAGGTCATGCACCCTCATGCTCATCGCCCGACCTTCTCCCCGCGGTCCTGTGCCGACAGATACATGGTCAGGCCCCGCGCCACCTGTCTGTCCAGCACCGCAACCCCGTGCACGGGCGGACGTCCCAGCGCCGCACCGAGGCGCTCCGCATCGGGGCCGACGAGGAGAGCGACCGCCCGGTGCCGCGCCAGCGGGAGCAGTCGGTCGCGGGCCCGCAGGCTGGCGTCGCCGGGCAGCACGATCGCCTCCGCGACGCCCCGCCGCAGCGCGTCCCGCGCCGCGTCCACGCCGATCGCCAGCCGGTGCGCCTTCGCCGCCAGGCCCAGGAGGCCCAGCGCGCTCCGCGCCCGGTCGCTCATGCCGACGAGACCTCGCCGGCCGGCCCCTCGGCGGCTGGGGGCTCGCCGGCCGGCGGCTCTGGGACGGGCGCCTCGCTCGCGGCCGGAGCAACCTCCTGCGCCTTCGGCTCAGTGCCCTCGTCCGTCGTCGTCAGCTCGTCAATCAGCGTCACCAACCGCTCAGTCATCTCGGCCGTCATCCCCGGGATCGAGCCGATCTCCTCTCGCTCCAGATCGAGGATGTCGGCAAAGGTGCGGTAGCCCGCCGCGGTCAGCACCGCGAGCAGATCCTGGGTGATGCCGCCCAACTCGGCGAGCGGCACCGCGGCCACGTCCTCCTCGTCCGCGGGCGGGGGCAACGGCGCGAACAGCGGCCCTTCCCCGCCCCGCTCGAGCCACTCGCGGCTCGAGTAGAGGTCGATCTTCCACCCCGTGATCTCCGAGGCGAGCCGCACGTTCTGGCCGTTGCGCCCGATGGCGAGGCTGAGCTGGTCCTCGTCCACGATGGCCTGGATCGTCTTCGATTCCGGCTCCGAGAAGACGCGCGCGACGCGCGCCGGAGCCAGGCTCAGCCGGGCGAACCTCTCCGGATCGGGGCTCCAGGGCACGATATCAATGCGCTCGCCCCCGAGCTCGTTCACGACCGCCTGCACTCGGCTGCCCTTGAGTCCGACGCAGGCGCCCACCGGATCGATCCCGTCGTCGCGGCTGAACACCGCGATCTTGGTGCGACTTCCCACCTCGCGCGCCGTGGCCCGGATGTCCACGATTGCCTGCTGGATCTCGGGCACCTCGAGCTTGAAGAGCGCCTTCACGAACAGCGGGTCCCCGCGCGAGAGGATGAGTCTCGGGCCCTTGGGAGTCTCCTCCAGCCGCTTCAGCACGGCGCGGATCGTGTCGCCCTGGTGGAAGTGCTCGCGGTGGTTTTGCTCGCGGTAGGGGATGATCGCTTCCGCTTCGCGGAACTTGGCGAGCATCACGACGATCTTGCCGCGCTCGATCTGCTGCACCTCGCCCGAGAGGAGCTCGCCCACGCGGTCGGCGAACTCTTCCCGGATGCGCGCGCGCTCCCCTTCGCGCACGCGCTGGATGATGCGCTGCTTTGCGGCCTGGACCGCCGTCCGGCCGAACTCCGCGAAGTCCACGTCCACCTCGAGGACGTCGCCGATCTCGAAGCCGGGGTCGTCCCACCGGGCCTCCTCCAGCGAGACCTGGCGGCTCGGATCCTCGATCTCCGCCACCACCTCCTTGAGCACGGTGATGCGGATGCCTCCGGTCATCTCGTCAATCTCGATCTCGGCGCGGACGTTGGGGCCGAACTTCTTGGCCAGCGCCGCGTACACGCCGTCGCGAATCAGCTCGCGCAGCTCACCGCGCTCGAGCTGCTTCACCGACGCCAGCTCTCGGAAGGCCGACAGAACTTCGGTGCTGCTCATCGTGGCATCTGCTCCCGCGCCCACCGGTCGAAACCGAGGCGCGCCTCTTTGATCTCCGTCAACTTGAGGACCCGGCGCAGGCCCTTGGGGAACTGCAGCTCCACCGCAGGCTCGGGGCCGTCCACCGTCTGCGTCGCGGTCACCCGGAAGCGCCCGCCGAGCGCCGGCACCAGCACGTCCACGGGCGCGCCCAGAAAGCGTTGCCACTCGGCGAGGCGCCTGAGCGGGCGGTCCACCCCGGGCGACGACACCTCGAGGACGTATCGCCCCTCGCCCACCCCCTCGCCGTCCAGCCAGGCCCCGAGCGCGCGGCTGACGCGGGAGCAGTCGTCCACGGTCACGCCATGGCCGGGGCGGCTGCCGGGCCGGTCGATCCGCACGGAGAGGTGGGGTCGGCGGACGGTGCCGCCGTGCCGGCACTCCACGAGCTCATAGCCGAGCAGGGCGACGCGCTCGGCGAGCTCCCGCTCAAGCTCGCTCCAGTCAGGCACGGGGACCCCGAAACAAAAAATGTGGGGCCAACAACCCCACATCCCTTAAGCGCGGGCCCAGCCCGACGGCCCGCGTCAACGATTTAAACCTACCCTCGCCCGCAGGCGCCGTCAAGCGGCCCTCGGACGCGGGCGTCGTCCACCCGAAGCTGCTCGGCGACGAGGCGGCGACGGGGCGGTGCCACGCCCGGGATCACTCCTCGAGCCGCTCGATGCCGGCCCCGAGCGAGGCGAGGCGCTGGTGGATCCGCTCGTAGCCCCGCTCGATCTGGCCGATGTTGTGAATCCTGCTCCGGCCTTCGGCCGCCAGCGCGGCGAGGAGCATCGCCATCCCGGCGCGGATGTCCGGGCTCTCGACCGTGCCGCCGCGCAGGGGCGACGGCCCCGACACCAGCGCGCGGTGAGGGTCGCAGAGGACGATCCTCGCGCCCATCCCGATGAGCTTGTCGACGAAGAACAGCCTCGACTCGAACATCTTCTCGAACAGCAGGAGCAGCCCTTCGCACTGGGTCGCCGTGACCAGCGCGATGCTCATGAGGTCCGCCGGGAAGGCCGGCCACGGCCCATCTTCGAGCTTCGGCACGTGGCCACCCAGGTCGGTGCGGATGCGCCGCGCCTGCCCCGCCTCGACGAGGAGGCGATCGCCGTCCAGCCGCGCCACGACACCGAGACGTTCAAACCCCAGCAGGGTCGCGCTCAAGTCGGCCGGCCGCACCCCTTCGATCGCGAGCTCCGAGTCCGTCACAGCCGCGAGGCCGACGAACGATCCGACCTCGATGTGGTCGGGTCCGATCGTGAACTCCCCGCCCGCAAGCATTCCCTGGCCGTCAATCGCCACGGTGTTGGTGCCGATCCCCTCGATTCTCGCGCCCAGCGCCACCAGGAAGCGCGCCAGGTCCTGGACGTGCGGCTCGGAGGCCGCGTTGCGCAACACCGTGCGTCCGCGCGCGCCCACGGCGGCCATGAGCGCGTTCTCCGTGCCGGTGACACTCGCCTCGTCGAGGAAGATGTCGCAGCCCGTCAAGCGCTTCGCCGTGAACTCGTAGGCGGCACCCACGTCCACCTCGGCGCCGAGCCGCTGCAGGGCGAGGAGGTGAGTGTCCACTCGGCGGCGACCGATGACGTCCCCCCCCGGCGGCGGCAGGCGCACCCGGCCGAAGCGGGCCAGCATGGGACCGGCCAGGAGGATCGACGCGCGGATCCTGCCGCACAGCGCGGGGTCCGGATCGGCGGGCGAGGCGCCGCGCGCGTCCACGGCGAGCGTGTGCTCGTCCTCCCAGCTCGCCCGGACGTCCAGCGCCCGCAGCAGGTCGAGCATCGTCTCGACGTCGCCGATCCGGGGGACGTTGTGCAACACGACCGGCCCGTCGGCGAGCAGGGCGGCCGCCAGGATCGGGAGCGCGGCGTTCTTGTTGCCCGCAGGGCGGACGGAGCCGGCGAGCCGGTGACCGCCCTCGACCACGAAGGTGGAAGACATGGGTGCGAAGAATGTGCGGTGGCGCGGCCCGGGGCAAGCCAATTCCTTGACACCATCTGCCGGCGCCACGAAGCTTCACCCCTCATGGCTGGCCTCCCGGGCTGGATCGGACCCACCATCGCCGTGTCGCTCGCGATCATCGCCGCGAGCTTCCTGCTCATCGGCGCGGTGGCGCTGGCGGTCGGCTTGGGCCTCCGCCGCCACAGCCGCGCGCTGCGCGCGCAGCTCCTGGCCTTCGCCGGCGACGCCCGGGCCGTGACGACCCGACTCAAAACGGAGATCGAGGGGTTCGCAGACCTCTCGGGCGAGACCCGCGCGAAGGTGCAGGCCGCCGTCGCCGCGGTGGAGGGACGGCTCCGAGACGTGGACGCGCTGGTGGAGGTGCTGCAGGAGGAAGCGGAGGAGACGGCGCTGGACTTCGCCGCCTTGCTCCGCACCGTGCGTCGCGCGGGGGGCGCGCTCGGCGCGGCGCGCCGAGCGGTCCGCCGGCGCCGCCGAGCGGGAGGCTAGCGCCGATCGTGCGCCGGGGCGCCCTGGTCATCGTGGTCGCGCTGCTCCTGCTGGCCGCCTGGCCGACGGACGGGTGGGCCTGGTCGCCGGGCATGCACATCCTTCTCGGTCAGTCCGTCCTCGCGAACCCCCAGCTGCTACCGGCCGCCGTGGCGGAGCTGATCCGCGCCTTCCCGCTGGATTTCCTGTACGGCTCGATCGCGGCGGACACCTGCTTCGCCAAGAAATACGCGCCGCTCGGGCGGCACAGCCATGCCTGGCACGTGGGGCAGGAGATCGCCGACCTGGCGGGCAGCGATCCCATCCGCGCCTTCGGCCTCGGGTACCTCGCGCACCTCGCGGCGGACGTCGTGGCGCACAATTTCTTCATTCCGCGGCAGCTGGTTCTCACGTCGTCCACGCGCGCCCTCGGCCATTCCTATTGGGAGGCGCGCTTCGACATGCACCTGGGCGAGGGCCACACCCGGACGGCGCGGGAGATCGTCGCACGCGACCATCGCGCCAGCGACGAGCACCTCGACCGCATTCTCTCTCCGACGCTGTTCAGCGTTCGGACCAACCGCCGTTTGTTCCGCGGAATGGTGCAGCTGGTGGACACGGCGAACTGGCAGCGAGTGGTCCAGCTTGCCGCCGAAGCCAGCCGCTGGGACCTCGAGGACGGGGAGATCGAGCGGCAGGTCGGCGCGTCGTTCGATTTCGTGATGGATCTGTTCGTGGCCGGCGATACCGCGCGGGCGCGGCGCTTCGACCCCTCCGGCGCCGACGCGCTGGCTGCCGCCAAGCGGATGCGGCGCCACGCGCTCCACAGCGGCGGGCGAAGGGACCACGAGCGGGTGGCGGACGTCGCCGAGGAGCACTTCGGTCTTCCCCGCTCTGGCCTCGGCTACTGGGACGAGTACGAGGTCGAGCCCTCGTGGCGGCGAGCTACTGCCGACCGACGGAGCCCTCCAGCGCCGATGTGAGGGCGGCCGAGACCGCTTTCGGATCCGCCTTGCCCTGCGACCGCTTCATGACCTGCCCCACCAGGAATCCCAGCAGCTTCGTCTCGCCCCTCCGGTAGCGCGCCGCCTCGCCAGCGTGCGCTGCCAGCGTCTCGCGAACCCATACCTCGGTCTGCGCCTCATCCCGGAGCTGGATCAGTCCGAGTTCCTGGGCCATCCGCACTACGTCGCTGCGTTTCCGCGCGGCTAGCTCCGCCAGGACTTTCTTCGCCGCTTGGTGGCTCAGCTCTCCGCGGCGCAACGCCTCAATCGCATCCCTGACGACACCTGGCGGCCAAGGAACTATCCGCTGCTTGCCCGTGGTGAACTCCTCGTCGTGGACTTGCAGCATGACTTTCTCCAGCGCGGCTGCGTCTGTATGCGACAGGCCGACGTTGATAAACCAGTTGGCTGTCTCCCTGGGGTCCGCGCCGAGCCGCACCTCTTCCTCGTACTCATCGGCCAGTCTCCGGTGTGCCGTCAGGACGCCAGCATCCTGGGCGGACACGCCGTACTCCCGCATGAAACGCTGATGCTTCGCAGACGGCAACTCTCCCACTTTGCAGCGCTCCTCCTCGAGCAACCCGGACACCAGCACCAGCGGCGGCAGGTCGGGTTCCGGGAAGTAGCGGTAGTCGTGGCTCTCTTCCTTCGACCGCATCGGCCGCACCGCGCCCGAGGACGCGTCGAACAGCATCGTCCGCTGCTCGATCGCCTCGCCGCGCCCCACCGCCGCGATCTGCCGATCCCGCTCGAAGGCAAGCGCGCGCTCGACGCCCGAGAACGAGTTCAGGTTCTTGACTTCGGTTCGCGTGCCCAGCTCCGGGTCACCGGCGCGACGGACCGACAGATTCGCGTCCACCCGAAGGCTCCCCTGCTCCATGTTGCAATCGGAGACCTCGAGATAGCGGAGCACGGCCTTGAGGGCGACGAGGAAGGCGCGCGCTTCGGCCGGCGAGCGCAAGTCGGGCGCGCTCACGATCTCGACCAGCGGGACCCCTGAGCGGTTGAAGTCCACGGCCGTCATGCCGGGTACGCGGTCGTGAAACGACTTTCCGGCATCCTCCTCGAGGTGAAGACGCCGGATGCCGATGGTGACCGGCCCGCGCTGCTCGGAGACGAACTCGAGCGCACCGGCGGTGGCGAGCGGCTCCTCGAACTGCGAGATTTGGTACCCCTTCGGCAGGTCGGGATAGAAGTAGTTCTTGCGGGCGAAGAGGCTGCGCCGGTGCACGGTGCAACCGAGAGCGCAGGCCGCGCGCACCGCGAGACGCACGGCCAGCTCGTTCGGCACCGGGAGGGCGCCCGGCAGGCCGAGACACACGGGGCAGACGTGCGTGTTCGGGGGGTCGCCGAAGGTGGCCGAGCAGCCGCAGAACATCTTCGAGCGAGTGAGGAGCTGGACGTGCACCTCGAGCCCGATGATGGTCTCCCAGGTCATCGCACCTCCGCGCCGCCGTCCAGGACCGCCTCGAGCGCCTGCGCGATGCGGATGATCGTGGCGTCGCCCTCGACGGGGCCGAGGAGCTGGCCGCCGAGCGGGAGCCCCGCATCGCGCCCGATCGGCAGCGAAAGAGCCGGCACGCCCGCGAGGTTGGCCGTGCACACGTAGACGTCGCTCAGGTACATCGCGAGCGGATCGGCCAGGTTTTCCCCGAGCCGGAAGGCCGGCGTCGGCGTCGTCGGGGTGAAGAGAGCGTGCACGCCGCCCGCGAAGACGCGAGCGAAGTCGGTGCGGATGCGCTCGCGCACGCGCTGCGCACGTCGGTAGAAGGCGTCGTAGTAGCCGGCGCTCAGGACGTAGGTGCCGAGCAGGATCCGGCGGCGCACCTCGGCGCCGAACCCCCGTCCTCGGGTGGCGCGGTAGAGCGCGCGCACGTCCCGCAGGCCGCCGTCCTCGCGGCGCCCGTACCGCACGCCGTCGTAGCGCGCCAGGTTCGACGACGCCTCCGCCGGGGCGACGATGTAGTACGCGGGGACGGCGTAGGGCGTGTGCGGCAGCGAGACCTCCCGCATTTCGGCGCCGAGCGCCTGCAGCGCCGCCCGCGCGCGGTCGGTCGCGGCCCGCACGCCAGCGTGGAGACCTTCGGGGAAGTACTCGCGCGGGACGCCGACGACCGTGCCCGCGAGGGAAGTGGGCGCCGCCCCCGGCTCGGCGAGCGGAATCTGGTCGAGCGTCGTGGCGTCCAGCGCATCGCGGCCGCTCACCGCGGCCAGGAGCCGAGCGGCGCTGACCACGTCCTTGCCGAACGCGCCGATCTGGTCGAGGGACGAGCCGAACGCGACCAAGCCGTAGCGGCTGACCCGCCCGTACGTGGGCTTGATGCCGACGATACCGCAGAAGGCCGCCGGCTGTCGCACCGAACCTCCCGTCTCCGATCCGAGCGCCATGCTCACGACCCCGGCCGCCACCGCCGCTGCAGAGCCGCCGGAGGAGCCGCCCGGGACGCGACCCGGGGCCGCCGGATTGAGCGTCGGCCCGTACGCCGAGTGCTCGGTGGACGAGCCCATCGCGAACTCGTCGCAATTCGTCTTCCCCGCCACCATGGCGCCGGCGTCGCGCAGACGCCGCACGGCGGTCGCCTCGAACGGCGAGCGATAGCCTTCGAGGATCCGGGAGCCGCAGGTGGTCGGAAACACGCGCTCGGCGATGACGTCCTTGACCGCCACGGCCTCGCCGGCCAACGGGCCCGCCGTGCCGGCGGTCGCGAGCGCCTCCGCCTGCTCGAGCAGCGCCTGTTCCGACCAAGCCAGGAAGGCGTGCGTCCCCCGCGCCTCGCACGCTTTGATCCGCCGCGCCGCCGCCCGTGCGGCGTCCCGAGGATCGGTCACGGCGCCTCCGCCCCGGGGTCGAGCTCGGCGACTCGCGGCACGAGGAACAAGCCGGACCGGAACGCGGGTGCGATCTCCTGGATCGGGCGCTCGAGCGGGTCGGGCGCGACCTCGTCGCGGCGCAGCCTCACCGCTCGCTCGTCGCCCGAGACGGCCTCGTCGTCGGGCAGTTGCGCGAGCTGCGCCACGTAGTCGAGGATGCGGGAGAGCTGCCGCTCCAACTCGGCCGCAGCCGCCTCGTCCACGGCGAGCTCCGCGAGCTGGGCGATTCGCCCGATGTCGGCGCGCGTCACGCCCACTGCTCACCCTCCTCACGCTCGAGCCCGGCGTAGAGAGCGAGCAGCTGTTTCAGGCCGACCGTCTCGTCGTCGAACTCCACCGCCACCTTGAGGTCGCGGCCGCGGCCCGCGACGTCTCGGATGGTGCCGGCGCCGAAGCGCCGGTGGCGCACCCGCTCGCCGACCCGGTACCGCGGCGCGAGGTCCGACGTCTCGGCAGCGGCGTCGCCCTGGTCGGCGACCAGCGCCAGCGGGGCCGCGCCTCGCGCCGGGCGCCGCAGCGCCTCGCGCGCGACGCTCCAGCTCGGGCGCGTCACCCGCTCCTCGACGAGGGACTGGGGCACGTCGTCCAGGAACCGGGACGGCGCGGCCCGAAGCAGGCTCCCGCCACGGCGACGGGCCGCCCCGAAGGACAGGAAGAGCTTGTTCTTCGCCCGCGTCATTCCGACGTAGCAGAGCCGTCGTTCCTCCTCGAGGTCGTCCGCCGTGTCGGCGCGAGCGAGCGGAAAGAGCCCCTCCTCCAGACCGGCGATGGCCACCACCGGGAACTCAAGCCCCTTGGCGGCGTGCAGGGTCATGAGCGTCACCCCGCACTCCCCCGACGCGACTTCCGCGCTGGTGGTGAGTGCGGCCTGGACCAGGAAGCGCTCCACCGGGCTTCCCTGCTCGTCATCCACGGCGCCCGCTTCCTCCGACCACGCGGCGGCCGCGGTGATCAGCTCGTTCACGTTCTCGAGCCGCTCGGGGCGCGTGTCGTCCTCCTCGAGGAGATAGCGCTCGTAGCCCAGGCGTTCCACGAGGGCACGCAGCGCCTCGGCGGGCTGCAGAGCGCCGAGGTCGCGGGCCTGCGCCGCCAGCTCTGCCGCGAACCGCTCGAGGCTCTCCCGCACCTGCGGCCTCAAGCCCGGCACGCGACCGGCGGCGCCCGCCGTGCGGGCGAGCGACCAACCCCGCTGCTTCGCGCAATCGTCGAGCGCGACGAGGCTCGTCTCGCCGATGCCCCGCCGAGGGACTGAGACGGCACGAACAAAAGCTTCGTCGTCGTCCGGGTTCACCAGGAGGCGCAGGTAGGCGACCAGGTCCTTCACCTCGCGCCGCTCGTAGAAGCCCACGGCACCGACCACCCGGTACGGCACGCCGCTGCGGCGGAGCTCTTCCTCGAAGGCGCGGGTCTGCGCGTTGGTGCGAACCAGCACGGCGATGTCGTCGAACGCCTGCTCCCCCCGCTCCACGCGGCCGACGAACTCCCGCACCAGCCACTCCGCCTCGTCGCGCTCGTCCGCGGCCCGCACGACCGTGAGCCGCTCTCCGCCCTCCCGCCGGGTGCGCAGCGTCTTGCCGAGCCGGCCGGTGTTGGCCGCGATGACGCTGTTCGCCGCGTCGAGGATCGGGCGGGAGGAGCGATAGTTCTCCTCGAGGCGCACCAGCCGCGCCGTGCGGAAGTCGCGCTGGAATTCCAGGATGTTTCGCAGGTCCGCGCCACGCCACCCATAGATGGACTGATCGTCGTCGCCGACCACGAAGAGGTTGCCGGCCTCTCCCGCCAGGGCGTGCAGGAACACGTACTGGGCGCGGTTCGTGTCCTGGTACTCGTCCACCAACAGGAACTGAAACCGCGAGCGGTAGTCTGCGAGCCGTTCGGGGTGCGCGGCGAAGAGGGCGAGCGGGTGGAGAAGCAGGTCGTCGAAATCCATCGCGTTCGCGCGCCGGAGGGCCTGGATCGTGGCCGCATAGACCCGCGCCACCCCGGCGCGATACGGATCGGCCGCCGCGGCCGCGTACGCTTCCGAGTCGGTCAGGGTGTTCTTGGCCCGTGAGATCTCGTGCCGCACCCCGCGCGCCGAGTAGAGCCTGGGCGGTAGCCCGAGATCGTCAATCACGCGGCGGACCAGCGACTCGGTGTCGGCCTCGTCGTAGATGGTGAAGGTGCGGGAGAAGCCCAGGTGGGGCGCTTCCCGCCGCAGCAGGCGCGCGCAGACGGCGTGAAAGGTGCCGATCCAGAGGCCGTCCGGCTGGCGGCCCAGCAGCTGCGCCACCCGGGTCCGCATTTCCGCCGCCGCCTTGTTCGTGAAGGTCACCGCGAGGATCCGACGCGGGTCCACGCGCTGCGTCTCGATCAGGCGGGCCAGCCGCACGGTCAGCACGCGGGTCTTGCCCGACCCGGCCCCGGCCAGCACGAGCATCGGGCCCTCGACGTGGGCCACGGCTTCGCGCTGCGCATCGTTGAGGGGGACGGCGATCACGTCGTCGGCTCGCCGCGCCTGAGCCGGATGGCGAACCGCGCGCCCACGGCGGACGATTCGAGCGTCACCCGGCCCCCGTGGCTCTCCTCCACGATGCGGCGCGCGAGCGTGAGCCCGAGTCCCCACCCGCCCGTCTTGGTGCTCGCGCCCGGCTGGAAGAGGTGGTGGCGCAGGTCGCGGGGCACGCCCGGCCCGTCGTCCGAGACGGTGAGGACCACCTCGTCGGGCTCGTCGGTCACGGCGACGGTGATGGCGCCACTTCGCCCCTTGAGCGCGTCCACGGCATTCTTGAGCAGCGCCTCGAGGGCCCATTCGAGGAGCAGCGGGTCGCCCTCGGTCACCGGCGCGGCACTCTCCGCGCGCACCGTGAGCGTGACCCGGTTCGCCAGCGACGGGAGCCGCGGCCGGAAGTACGCCGCCACCCCCTCGGCCAGTGCCGCGAGATCCACGCGGTCGCGGCGCGGCGGCTGGCCGATCCGCTCGAAGCGGCGCGAGACCCGCTCAAGGCGGGCGTAGTCCGCGTCGAGGTGCCCGGCGATCTCCTCGGCCGCCGAGCCGGGACCCGACCGGAGCCTCTCGATCCAGCCGGCGAGGGAGGTGAGCGGGGTGCCGAGCTGGTGCGCCGACTCACGGGCCATGGCGACCCAGACGCGGTCACGCGCCGCCCGGAGCGCTGCACGGTACGCCACCAGGCCGGCCGCCACCACGCTGAGAAGCGCCGCGACCTCGAGCGCGAAGACGAGACGCAGGTACCTGCGGGCCGGCGGCGCGCCGTAGTGGATCGTCCCCACGGCGGGCTCGACCACGGGGGGATTGGTGCGGTCCAGCGCCGCGACGAAGGCGCGCAGCTCCCTCGAGCCGAGCGCCATGGGCCGCGGCAGGTTCGCGGTGTCGGTGGCCGCGCCGGCGGCGTCGGTCACGACGATCGGGATGCCCTCGCGTCGGATCTCGGCGGCGAGCGCGAGCAGCGCTGCGGTCGCCCCCTGCTCGCCGGGGCTGGCGAGGCCGGCGAAGACGCGGGCATAGAGCGCCGACGCCCGGCGCGCGTCCGATGTGAGGTGACGGGCCACCAGGGCCGCGAACACCAGCGTGAGCGCCGCCGCGATCGCGGCCAGCGCCCAAACCGTGCGGGGGTTGAGGACGTCGGCTAGCCGCCGCGCGTCACGCGCCGCCCGGGCCAATGCGCTCCACCCCCATGAGCCGGACGAGCGCAGGCGGGAGGCGCACGCTGCCGTCCGGCTCCTGGTAGGTCTCGAGGAGGGCGATGACCGTGCGCGGCAGGCCGAGGGCCGATCCGTTCAGCGTGTGCACGAACGCCGGCTTGGCGCCCCGCGCCGGCCGGAAGCGGATGTCCATCCGGCGCGCCTGGAAGTCGCCGTAGGTGCTGCAGCTCGAGACTTCGAGCCAGCGCCGCGCCCCAGGCGCCCAAGCCTCGAGGTCGTACTGGCGATGGTTCGCGAAGCCGAGCTCGCCGGCGGCGATCCTCACGACGCGATAGGCCAGGCCGAGCTGCTGCAGCGCCGCTTCAGCGTGCCGCGTCAGCGTCTCGTGCGCCGCATCGCTGGCATCCGGCCGCTCGAACCAGACCAGCTCCACCTTGTCGAACTGGTGCACGCGGTTGATCCCACGGGTCTCTGCACCGTGGGCACCCGCCTCGCGCCGGAAGCACGGGGTGGAGGCGACGTACCGCTTCGGCAGCTCCGCCGCCGCGAGGATTTCGCCGCGGTGCAGGTTCGTGAGCGGCACCTCGGCCGTGGGGATGAGGAAGAGGTCGCCGTCCGTCCGGTAGAGGTCGCCCTCAAACTTGGGCAGCTGCCCGGTGCCGGTCATCGCCTCCCGCGTGACGACGACGGGCGGCGCGATCTCGGTGTAGCCGTGCTCACGCGTCTGGAGATCGACCAGGAAGGTGATGAGCGCCCGCTCGAGGCGCGCGCCGAGCCCGACGAACAGCGGGAACCCGGAACCGCTGAGCCGCGCGCCGCGTTCGAAATCCAGAATCCCCAGCGCCCGCCCGATGTCCCAGTGCGCCTTGCGCCACGCCTCCGCGGGAGTGGGGTCTCCCCAAGCGCGGACCACGACGTTGTGGGAAGCGTCGCCGGCAGGGACGTCGTCGGCCGGAAGGTTCGGCACGAAGCGCAGCCGCGAGTGGAAGGCATCGTCCACCTCGCGCGCCCCCGCCTCGGCGGCATCCACGCGCGCCGAGAGCGCGGCGAGGTCGGCGAGCAGCGGTGATGCGTCTTCGCCGCGCTTCTTCCGTTCGCCGACCTGGCGACTCTTCGCGTTGAGCTCCGCCTTGAGGGCGTCCGCCTCGGCGATGCGTCGCCGCCGCAGCTCGGCGTCCGCGCGCAGGTCCCCGAGGAGCGCATCCAGCCCGGCGTCCGCGCCCCGGCGCGCGAGCCGCTCGCGGGCGGCCGCAAAGGCGTCCGCGTCGCGAAAAACGCGCGGATCGATCATGCCTAGGCGTTCGGGATGCCGGGCGCGAGGCCGCGGTAGCCGCAGTTCGGGTCAACGACGATCCGGAGCGTGACGGACCGCTGCAGCGGACTCAGATCGATTGCTTCCACCCGCATCTTGGCGTAGAACGGGCGGAGGATACCGAAGTTGCACGCCTGCCGGCGGGAGGCGGCGACCACGACCGAGCCGCTCCCCACGGCCAGCGAGTCGCTTTCCACATACCCTGTTTCCGGCGCCAGGAGCAGCGAGTCGAACGGCACGGCGACGGACTGCAGGCCGCCGTCGGCGGCGAACCCGAGGGCGCCGCGCGGGAGCAGCACCACCGTGGTGTCCCCGCCGGTGCCGGTCCTCATGTCCACCGCGAAGTCGAAGTCGTTGGACCGATCGGTGCGCACCACCGCGCGCGAGAGGATGCTGTAGCCTGACGGTGTGCTGACCGGAGTGCCGGTCAAGGCGTACAGCGTGATGGTGTCTTCCTCGGTCTCCAGGCTCGCCGGGGGTAGGGTGATGGACTCACCGCACGCGCTGAGAGCCGCGGCGGCGAGGAGAGGCCCGAGAAGTCGGGCGAGGCGGAGCGCTGAGCGAGCGTTCGACATGGCGCAAGCGGCGAAGAATAGGCGACTTGCGAAGCGGGTGTCAACGCCCGGACGCGCTTGACAGTCGCCGGCGCGCGGCCTACGATTGGTCGCCCGATCCTCCGGGGAGGTCCATGGCAAGCATCCGCGACGTCGTCGAGGCGCTGGCCCGGCGCGATGGCGTCGACGCGGTGATCATCCTCGGCAACGACGGGCTCCCGATCGACAGCCGCACTGCCGACGGCGTCGACCCCGAAGATCTGGCCGCGCTGGTGCCGAGCATCATCCAGGCATGCGACCAGCTGGGGCGCCACGCCGAACGGGGCGCCCTGGTGGCCGGGGTGCTGGAGTATGGGGCGGGGTTCGCCATCGTCGCCAACCTGTCGGCCGACGCCAAGCTGCTGATCCTGTCGCGGCCCCGAGCGAACCTCGGACCCCTGCTCTACGACTTGAGCCGGCACCGCGCGGAGATCGCCGGGCTGCTCTAGCGTGGGGAGCCCGCCGCGCCATCTCCTGGTCATCGACGACGAACCCTTCATTGGACGGATCATCCGCATGCAGTTCGAGCGCGGACCGTACCGGGTCTCGGTCGCGGGCGACGGCCGCAGCGGGCTCGCGTTCCTGCGCGAGCACCCCGACGTGGACTGCGTGCTGGTGGATGTCAACATGCCGGACCTGTCGGGACTCGACGTGATCGAAGAGGCCCGCCGCGACCCCCGCCTGCGGAGAACGACGTTCGTCGTGCTGACCGCTGCGGGACAAGCGGCCCACGCGGAGCGGGCGAAGGCGCTGGGAGCGGCGGCCTTCGTCACCAAGCCGTTCTCCCCCAAGAAGCTGTTCCGGCAGATCGGCGCGATCCTCCGCGAGACGCGGGCGTCGCGCGAGGAGCGGGCGTAGCATGCGCTGGGCGGCGGTGCTGGCCGGGGGGGTCGGCTCCCGCTTCTGGCCCGTTTCGACCGCCGAGCGACCGAAGCAACTCCTTCCGCTGGCGGGGCCGCGCTCGCTGCTCGGCCTCGCGGTGGAACGGATCCTCCCGCTGGTGCCGGTCGAGCGCGTGCTCGTGGTGACCTCGCGCGGACTCGAAGGGGCCACGCGGGCCGCGGTGCCGGCGCTTCCCGCGGCCAACGTGCTGGCCGAGCCGTTCGCCGCGTCCACGGCGCCGGCCCTCGCGTGGGCCACGGCGCACGCTGCCGCGGCCGACTCTCAGGCGACCATCCTCTCGCTGCACGCCGATTGGACGGTGGCCGATCCGGACGGGTTCCGCGCCGCGGCGCTGCTCGCGCTCGATCTGGCCGAGCAGGCGGACGTGGTGGTGACGGTGGGTGTGCGGGGCGTCCGGCCGGAGACCGGCTACGGCTACATCGTGCCGGGCGAGGCTCTCGGAAGGACGGCCCGACGCATCGCCCGCTTCGTCGAGAAACCGTCGGCCGAGCGGGCCGACGCGCTGCTCGCGGAAGGCGCGCTCTGGAACACGGGGCTGTTCGCGTGGACGGCGCGGCGCTTCCGCGCCGAGATCGCCACCCACACGCCGGAGGTGGCCGCCGGCCTCGAGGCGCTGGACCGCGGCGACGTGGCCGCGATGTATGCGGCGGTGCGGCCGGTGAGCGTGGACGTCGGGCTGTTCGAGCGCACGACGCGGGCCGCCGTCGTGGCCGGCGACTTCGGCTGGGACGACGTCGGCTCCTGGGCCGCGCTCCGACGGGTGCGCGAAACGGACGCGGCCGGCAACGTCGTGGTGGGCGACGCGCACCTCGTGGACAGCACCGACTGCGTGGTGTGGAGCGAGGACGGCACGACCGTAGTGGACGGTCTTCAGGGCGTCGTGGTTGTGCGGGCGCGCGGCATCACGCTCGTCACGACCAACGAGCGCGCCCCCGATCTCAAGCGGCTGCTGGCGCGGCTCCCGGGCCCTCTGGCCGGAGAAGGCGGACCATGAGCGCGCAGCTCTTCCTCTACGACGCGCCGGAGGACGCCGGCCGCTTCCTGCCGCTCGCCCTCTCGCGTCCCATCGGCGAGCTGCGCTACGGGGCGAGTCTGCTTCGCGAGCGGTGGGAGGCGCTCCTGGGACGGCCGGTGGCGGGCCACCTCGCCGCGCCACACCTCGCCCACTTCGTGGAGCCGGACGCGCCGGGGGTCGTGCGCGAACCCGGCGATGTCGGCACCGCCCGGCTGTTGTTTCGCTCGACGTTCGTCCCCGATTCGCCCGCTGCCATCGGCGCGGTGGGCTCCGAGCAGGTGCGCTTCGTGGACGAGGGCGGCGAGACGGTGGGCGTCTCGCTGCCCGCAGGCCGCCGGTGGGAGGGCCTCGCCAAGACCGAGGGATGGCCCGTCGCCCCCGTGCCCGGACGCCGCCTGGCGGGCGTCTGGCAACTCGTCGGCGACCTGCCGACCATTCTCGCCGCGGACCTGGAGCGTCTCGCCGGCGAAGGCGCCGCGAGCATCATCCCCCGTGGCAGCACGGTGCTCGGCGACCCGGCGCTGCTCAGGACGGACCGCGCCGTGGTGGAACCCCACGTGGTCTTCGATCTGCGCCAGGGCCCGATCGCCCTCGATCCCGGAGTCGAAGTGCGCGCGTTCACGCGGCTGGCCGGACCGCTGGCGGTGGCGCAGGGCGCCCGTCTGGTCGGCGGGATGATCGGCGGCAGCACCATCGGTCCGCGGTGCGTCGTTCACGGCGAGGTCTCGAGCAGCGTCTTCCTCGGCTACGCCAACAAGGCGCACGACGGCTTCGTCGGCCACTCGGTGATCGGTCGGTGGGTGAATATCGGCGCGGGGACCGTCACGTCCAACCTCAAGAACACTTATGGGCCGGTTCGCGTCACCTTGGACGGGACGCGGCACGAGACCGGCCTCGTCAACCTCGGCGCGCTGATCGGCGATCACGTCAAGACCGCGATCGGAACGATGCTCCCCACGGGATGCGTGATCGGCGTCGGCGCCAACCTCTTCGGCTCCCGCCGGCCCGATGCGGTCGTGCCACCCTTCGCCTGGGGCCTCGACGAGCCGGACGGCGTGCTCGAGTGCGGCCGCTTCCTGGAGATCGCGGCGCGGGTGCTGCCGCGACGCGAAGTCACGGTGGACGAGGCGACCCGGCGCTACCTCGCGGCGGTGTGGGCGAAGGCTACCGGAGGAGCGCCGTGCGCCTGACGGTTCTCGGCTCGGGGAGCCGCGGCAACGCGATCCTCGTCGAGTCGGGCGGGAGTGCGCTGCTCATTGATGCAGGCTTTTCCTTAAGAGAGCTGCTCGCGCGGCTCGCCGCGGCCGCGGCCGAGCCGTCGCGGCTGCGTGCGATCGTCCTGACGCACGAGCACGGAGACCACGCGCGGGGGGCGGCGCGCGCGGCGGCGGCATGGTCGGTGCCGATCCTCGCGAGTCGCGGCACGCTCGACGCCCTGGCCGGGACGCTGGCCGCCGATACCGCGACGGTCGCCCTCCCACCGAGCCGCCCCGTGGCGGCGGGCGCCTTCACGGTCACCGCCTTTCCGACGGCTCACGACGCCGCCGATCCGATGATGGTCGTCGTCGAGGACGGCGACGGACCGCGTCTCGGCGTGGCGTACGACGTCGGCACGCCGACGGTGGCGCTGCGCCACGCCTGCCGCGGGCTCGACGCGCTGGTGCTCGAGACGAACCACGACGAGGTCCTGCTGCGCGCGAGCGGCTATCCGCCGGCCGTGCGGGCCCGAATCGCGGGGAGCGGCGGTCATCTGTCGAACCGGCAAGCCGGCGCGCTGGCCCGCGAAGCGGCGCACCAGGGCCTCGGCACGCTGGTCCTCGCGCACCTCTCGGATCGGTGCAACCGGCCCGAGCTGGCGCTTCGGGCGGTCCAGGCCGAGCTGGCCGGCTCGGCGTTCGCGGGCAGGATCGTCGTTGCGGGCCAGGACGCCCCGACCCCGACCATCGAGGTCGGTACCCCGGCCCCGCAGCTCACCCTACCCCTGCCCCGGCCGCGCTGAGTCCTCCGCCGCCACGGGCGCGGCGGATTCGGCCACGGCATCGTCCACGGCAGCCACCTTCGGCTCCCACTCGGCCATCATCTTCACGAAGGCGCGCGCAAGATCCGGGTCGAACTCGGTGCCGGCGCGCTCCTCGAGGTACGCCAGCACCTTCTCGGCTGGCCACGCGGCTCGGTACGGACGGTTGGTGCGGAGCGCGTCGTACACGTCGCAGACGTGGGCGAGCTTCGAGGCCTGGTGGCACTCGCGGGGGTACTCGAACGTCGGATAGCCGCCCCCGTTCAGCATGACGTGGTGCTCGTACGCGACCACGGCGGCGAGGTCCAGCTTCTGCTCCGTCTCGATGATGATCTTCGCGCCCTCCACCGGGTGCCGGTTCATCGTGGACCGCTCTTCCGGCGTCAGCCGGCCGGCCTTGTTGAGGATCTCGGGGGGGATCTTGATCTTGCCGACGTCGTGCAGGAGGCCCGCCACGCCGAACGCCCGCACGTCGCGCGCGCCGAGACCGGCCCACTCGGCGAGCCCCATGGAGAGGACGCACACGTTCAGCGAATGCGTGGTGGTGTACTCGTCGTAGCGCCGGATCTGGAGCAGCGGCAGCACCATCGCCTGGTCGCCGTGCATCGCCGCGGCGAGCGACCGCACCACCGCCTCCGCCTCGCCCAGGGGAAGGGCGTGCCCGTCCTTCATTTCCTCGTGGAGCCACTGCACCGTCTCCGCCTCCTCGCGCAGCGACAGGGCGATCGTGGCGGTCACGACTTCGGGCTCGGGGGCGAGCTCGCGGATGCCCACGGTGCCGAAGCGAATGGGGCCGACGCTGCCCGCCTCAGCGACGGACTGCTGGAGCGCCGAGAGGGTGAGGCGCGCGAGCAGTTGCGAGAGGAAGCTCTCGAACTCCTCGCGCGACACCTCGGACTCGAACTCGAGCCGCTGGACTCCGGCTGCCGAAAGCCGCCCGCTCCAGTCCCAGCCGCGGAGCTCGCGCAGCGGCCTCTGGCCCAGCACGACGTCGTCGCCGAGGAACGAGAAGGAGGCGCGGCGGTCGATCGCCTGGACGGCGCGGAGATTGCCGAAGGCCACGTCGATCGCGCCCTCGCGCGCCGGGTGCCCGTCGGGATAGAGCGTCATGGTGGCGAGCGCCTGCGCGAAGGAATTGAGGAAGCGCACCGCCTCGGTCATGGGGCCGCCTTGAGCGCTTCCGCGGCGACCTTCGCCACTGCCGGATCCTTGGCGCGCGCGGCAGCCTCGAGGCGATCGCGCGCCCGCGCATCGGAGCGCCAAGCGGCCAGCGCCCCCAACGCCGCGAGGAACTCAGGTGTCGCCGACGCGGCCTTCATCGCGTCCAGCAGGCTGCGCCGACGCACTTCGGTCAGCCTGAGCAACGCATCGAGGGCCAACCGTCCCCGGTGCGCCGCGAGCGCCCGGATGGCCGAAACGCGGAGCTCCGAGTCTTGGCGGCCGTCGGAGGCGAGGGCGATTACCAGCGGCACCGCCGGCTCGGGGCACCCGCCCTCGCCGGCCGCCGCCAGCGCGAGGCGTTTGACGCGCGGGTCGTCGTCGGCAAGGGCCGTGCAGATGGCGCGGGTCCGCTCGTGCGGCTGGCGGAACAGGACGCGGAGCGCTTCTCGCCTGACGCGAGGATCGGGGTGCTGGCGCAGGCCGGTGGCGTCGAGCGCCGACGGAGGATGCGGCAGCTCCGCGGCGAGATAGAGCATGTTGCGAACCACGTTCCAGCGCTCGTCGCCGAGCCACGGGATGAGGAGCGGCCCGATGTCTTCGCCCAGCGTGAGCAAGCGGCTGATCACCGCCCGGCGCACCTGGCGGGACTCCGAGTCCGCGAGCACCTCGAGCATGGGTTGGATCGCGTCTCGGCCGAGCGACACGAGCAGACGGTCCACCAGCGCGAAGTCCGCCGGGCGGGCGGCCAGGAGCTGCTTGAGGGTGGCGGGGTTCACGACGCCGCTCCTGATGAGCTCGGTCGCGGCGCTCGGCCCGGGAGCCCGCTCGAGCAGATCCAGCACGACGCCGAGGAGACTCTGGCTCACCAGCTCCTCGAGCGCCCGGCTCACGGGGTCGCCCACGGCACCGGTCTCGCAGGCCATCTGGAGGAGCCGCACCGGCTCGGCCACGTGCTGCGCCTCGGATGCGACCACGAGCGTCGGCGCCGCCTGCGACATCCGCTGGAGCGCCGCGGCGTAGCCGCCGGGATTGGGATCGGCGAGCTCCCAACCCTTGACAAGCTCGGCCACCTGGTCGCGCAATCCCGTTTCGGCAATGGCGCGCCGCGGCGCCGGCCCGCGCTCGGCGTGGTGCCCGAGCTTGGCGAGCATCCGGAGCATCGCCTGCGAGACGGGTGCGCCGGTTCCGGACGCCGCCTTCACGAGGTCCACCACGGCGTCCACGGCCATCCCCTGGGAGGCGTCCAAGATGAACTGCCGCCGCTGCCCGAGATCCCCGCCCATGTCGAGCAGCCGCTCCAGGGTGCGGGGTTCGAGAGCCCCGATGAGGCGGCTCATCCTTTTCTTGAGCGCAACGGTGCCAGCGCCTTCCGCGGTCCGGAGCTCGTCGGCGATCTGCAGCAGGTACCCGACGATCACCTGGTCGTAGGCCGTGCCGCGCTCGTGGCTCTCGATCGCCTTGGCTACCATCGCGGGCTCGGCCGCGGGATCGGCCGGCGGCGTTTCACCGATGGCCTTCGGTTCCTTGGAGCCTGCGGCGCTCGACGCCGCGTCCGCCCCGAGACGAAAGGCGTGAGGCTCGGCCGGGGCCTTGTCCCTGACATCTCCCGCGGCCAGCGCGGCACGGGCGAGGCCCACCCAGAGCTGTGCGCTGCGGCCGCCGCCCGTCTCGCCTTCCGCGGCCGTGCCCTCCTCCACCAGCTCGAGGCGTTCGAACGTGAGAGGATAGAGCCGCACGTGGGGCCAAGCGGACAGCCGGCTCGGCGGGCCGAGGCCGAGCGGCTCGCCCTCCCGATCGGCGTCGCTGGCTACGAGCTTCAGGGCGTCCGCGAGCTCGTCCCCGGACACGCCACGGGCGAAGGACACTGCGCCCAGATGGTGCCGATGGAGCCGATCCGCGAGGTCGCGCAGAACGGGGTTCCTGGGATCGGTGGCCACCCCTTCGATCACGAGCTGGTCGCGCGCAACTCCGAGCGAGAGGGTGCCGCGCTCGGCGAGCAGGCTCTCCAGCCGGCGCGCCACCGTGTCGGCGGCCGGGACCAGCGTGGGGTGGCCGTCGGGGTACATCGCATGCTTGTGCAGCGCAATCGAGAACTCGATCAGAAAGTCGGCGAGTTCGCGCGGCAGCGCGGCGCGCGCGGGCAGCGCGGGCGGCGGGGGCGGCGCGGGCGTGGCGGTCACAGACTTCCAAGATAGAGCGTCCGTCGTCCCGGCGTGAAGCCGGTGTCGAGCGGGGAGGCGGCCGCCGGGGACAGGAGTCTGCCGGCGCTTGCGCTCCCGCCGCCCGGCGCGCAGACTCGACCTGCCACCCTTCTCAGGAGTCGCTCATGATGCGCTTCGCCGCGCTCGCCGCGGCCTGTCTCTTGCTGGCCGTTTCCCTGCCCGCTCAGCAACGCGCGGCGCGCAGCTCACCGGCTCGCCCCGTCCATACCTACTCGATCGTCGCGGTGGACTCGGCGACGGGACAGATCGGAGTCGCGGTCCAGTCGCACTGGTTCTCGGTGGGGAGCATCGTCAGCTGGGCCGAGCCGGGTGTGGGCGCGGTGGCCACGCAGTCGTTCGCCAATCCCGCGTACGGACCGCGGGCCCTCGCGCTCATGCGGACCGGTGTGAGCGCGCCGCTTGCGCTGCGTGCGCTGCTCGCCGCCGACCCCGACTCCGCGGTGCGGCAGGTGGGGATGATAGACGCGCGGGGCGCCGCCGCGTCCTTCACCGGTCAGCGCAACATCCCAGAGGCCGGCGGCCGCGTGGGCCGCTGGTTCGCCGCTCAGGCCAACCTGATGGCGCGGAGCACGGTGTGGGATGCGATGGCGCGGGCCTTCGAGACGGCGCGCGGCGACCTCGCGGATCGCCTGCTCGCCGCGCTCGACGCGGCGCAGCGGGAGGGCGGCGACATCCGGGGCCGGCAGTCGGCGGCGCTCGTCGTGGTGAGCGGCGACCGGGCGCTGCCGCCCTGGGACCGGGTCTTCGACCTCAGAGTCGAGGACTCTCAAGACCCCCTCGGCGAGCTCCGGCGACTGGTGCGCGTGGCGCGCGCCTATCAGCATGCGAGCCGGGGCGACGAGCTGGTGACGCGCAGCCAGATTGACTCAGCGATCGCGGCCTACGCGGCGGCGGAGACGCTACTGCCCGACAGCGCGGTGAACGGGGAGCTGGTGTACTGGCGTGCTGTCAGCCTGGCCGACCGGCGACGCGTGGACGAGGCGATTCCGCTCTTCGCCCGCGCCTTCACGCAGGACACGGCGTGGGCGACGCTGCTTTGGCGGCTGCCCCGGGTGGGGCTCTTGAGCGCGGACAGTGCGACGATCGCCAGGATCGTGCGGGAGGCGTGGCCGGCCGCCCTGCCGAGCACGCGGAGGCGACCGTAGCGGCGAGGCTTCCCGGGCCAGTCGGCGACCAGAGCTAGCGCGCTGCCGCGACGGGGGGCCCGAACGGCGGAGGGTCTAGGCGCGTCGCGCCGAAGGGGCCAGCTGGAGGTCTGGGAGGGCGTCGGGACCGAAACACGACGGCCCCGGATCGCTCCGGGGCCGCTGCCCGTCCTGCCCACTGCCTACTTCCTACCCCTGCAACCCTGCAACTCTGCAACTCTGCAACTCTACCACCCGGCAGTGCTCAGTACATCCCTCCCATCCCGCCGCCAGCCGGCATCGGCGGGTGCTTCTCCTCTTCCTTCTTCTCGACGACGACCGCCTCGGTCGTGAGCAGGAGACCCGCAATGGACGCGGCGTTCTGGAGCGCCGTGCGGGTCACCTTCGTCGGGTCAATGACGCCGGCGGCCACCAGGTCCTCGAACGTGTCGGTCTGCGCGTTGTAGCCGAAGTTCTTGTCCTTCGACGCCCGCACCTTCTCGACCACGATCGAGCCCTCGGCCCCGGCGTTCTGGGCGATGATGCGGATCGGCTCCTCGAGGGCGCGTCGCACGATCTCGGCGCCGACCTTCTCGTCCTCGTCGAGTTTCATCCTGGCGAGCACCGGCTGCGCCCGCAGCAACGTGACGCCTCCGCCCGGAACGATGCCCTCCTCGACCGCCGCGCGGGTCGCGTGCAGCGCGTCCTCGACGCGGGCCTTCTTCTCCTTCATCGCCGTCTCGGTGGGCGCGCCGACGTTGATGACCGCCACGCCGCCGGCGAGCTTGGCGAGCCGCTCCTGCAGCTTCTCCTTGTCGTAGTCCGACGTGGACTTGTCGATCGCGGCGCGGATCTCGCCGATCCGCCCCTCGATCTCCTTGCGGCTGCCCTTCCCGTCCACGATGGTGGTGTTGTCCTTGTCAACGACGATCCGCTTCCCGCGCCCGAGGTCGGAGAGGACGGCGTTCTCGAGCTTGAAGCCCACCTCCTCGCTGATGACCTTGCCGCCCGTCACCACGGCGACGTCACGCAGCATCTCCTTGCGGCGGTCGCCGAACCCGGGCGCCTTGACGCCGCAGACCTTGAGCGTGCCGCGCAGCTTGTTGACGACCAGCGTCGCCAGCGCCTCGCCCTCGATATCCTCGGCGACGACGAGCAGCGGGCGGCCCGCCTGCGCTACCTTCTCGAGGATGGGGAG
>JACQVG010000015.1 GCA_016209905.1 Gemmatimonadota bacterium
CATCTGCTGCGTGTCATACAGGGTCGTGAACTCCACGTACCGCGCGCGCGACGTGGGTTGGACGCGGTTGATGAGATCGCGGAGCGGGAAGCCATTCCACGGGATCACCATGGACCACGCCTCGACGCACCGGTGCCGGTACACGCGCTCCTGGATCGTCAGGCCGCGGATGAGGTCGTCGAGATCGTAGCGCGCGGGCCGCGCGACCTCGCCGGCGATCTCGACCGACCAGGGCCGGGGGCGCAGGGTGCCGGCGTTCTGCGCCGGGTCCTCCTTGCCCGTGCCGAACTCGTAGAAGTTGTTGTAGTGCGTGATGTCCTCGAACGGCGTGGGCGTGTCCTCGCCGCCGGGCCTCACCAGGGCGGCGCCGAGCTTTGGCAGCGCCACCATTCCCGCGGCTGCCAACCCCGCGGCCCTGAGAAAGCCCCGGCGGCCCAGATACGCCGGCTCGGGCGTGATTTCGGACGACGGGATGTCGGGAGGTCTCTGGATCAACACGGCTCGGCTCCACTTTGCAGGGCCACTGGATGCTCGCGACGCTCCCCCAACGCGACATCCTTCCGCAGGGTTCCCGCGCGGCGGGCACCGGACCCCGCGACCAGTCCCCAGCGCCATGCGGTTCCGAGCTCCGGCCCCCGCTCTAGCGCGGTGCCACGCCGCGATGCAGAATCCCGACTACGTGACTCGCAAAGATGCCCTAGCAGCCGGCCGCGCACCAGTCGGGCGCCGACCGGCCGGTGAACATGCACACCAACCCGGAGGTCACCAATGCGGTTCCTGATCAAGGTCTCGCTCCCCGTCGAGGCGAGCAACGCGGCCATCAAGAACGGGACGCTGCCCAAGACCATTCAGTCCATTCTCGCGGAGCAGAAGCCCGAGGCGGCGTACTTCATCGAGGCGGACGGCAAGAGGACGGGAGTCATCGTCCAGGACATCCAGCACCCCTCGGAGATACCGGCCGTCGCCGAGCCCTGGTTCCTGGCCTTCAACGCCAGCGTCGAGTTCCATCCGGCGATGAACGCCGACGACCTCATGAAGGCGGGGCCCGCCATCGAGCACGCCGTCAGGAAGTACGGCTGAGGCGAGCCGGCCTGGAATCGGGTCCCGAGAGTTGCGGTTCGGAAAACGGGTCCCACAATACGGAACCAGCACACCGGCGGAGCGGCGTCCCCGCAAGCCACGGAGCAGCCGAGCTCTGGCAGCACCCATCGTGGCACCCGCGTCCGTGTCTACGAGCGCGCGGACTCGACAGCCCACGTCTCGCCCAGAGGCCGCCGGCGAGTCCTGCAACGCGGTAGTCCGCCACCCCGGCGCACACTTTCGGTTACGACCCCGCCGAGCGTATGCTTTACGTTGGCGCCGGCCTCAACGTAGGAGCACCCGGTGCCGGTAACGGCGAAGCTGTCGCGGAAGTTCTACGACACGTTCGGCGACGACGTCGCCAATGAACTCGTGGAGTGGTTCAACCAGGTGGATGCCCAGTACAAGTCCGAGCTGAAGGACCTCGCCGAGGCGTACTTCGGGAAGTTCGAGGCACGGCTTCAGGCGGAGCTGTCAGCGCTTCGTGCGGAGCTGCTGAAGTGGATGTTCGTCTTCTGGATGGGAAACGTCGCGGCGACGGTGGGCATCGTGTTCGCGGCGATCAAGCTCTCGCGCTAGCAGCGACCTCCGCCCGCCCCCCCATCACCTAATCACCCGTCGCTCCTCACCTCTCACGCACGAAGGCCCGACGCCAACAGCGTCGGGCCTTCGTATTGCCCCTCCTGGGCTCGAACCAGGACTCTCCTGATCCAGAGTCAGGCGTGTTGCCAGTTACACCAAGGGGCAGCGTGCTTCGATGGAGCTGAGGGGGCTCGAACCCCTGACCTCCTGGGTGCGATCCAGGCGCTCTCCCAGCTGAGCTACAGCCCCGCGCGGGCCGCGAAAACTACCCGGGCGGCCGACCAGCAGCAACCCGCTCCGGCGGCCGGCGAGGAGGAACCGGGAGCGCCGCAGCGAGCACTCACGGGGCGCAGCCAGGCGGGGCCCGGTTCCTCCGAGCGCAAGGCCGCCGCCTACTGCTCCCTGAACGGCACGTCGATCTCGAGCCCGTCCTTCGCCACCCCCGTCTCGGGGAAAACCGCGCGTGCCTCCTCGAGCAGCGGCGTCGCGTCCCGCGAATAGCGCGCGCTGAGGTGCGTGAGCACCAGTCGCCGCACCGCGGCCGCCCGCGCCAGCTCCGCCGCCTCTCTCGCCGTGGAGTGGCCGGTCTCCTTGGCGCGCTCCCGCTCCTCCTCGCCGAAGGTCGCCTCGTGCACCAATAGGTCGGCGCGCCGCGCCACCTCGACCAGGGCCGGCACCGGCCGCGTGTCGCCCGAGTAGACGACCTTCCGCCCGGGCCGCTGCGGCCCCACGATCGTCTCGGGCCCCACCACCGCGCCGCTCTCGAGCGTGACCACCTGCCCGCGCTGGAGCTTGCCCCACAGCGGCCCCTCGGGCACTCCCGCCGCGCGCGCCCGCTCCGGATCGAAGCGGCCCAGCCGGTCCTTCTCCACCAGCGCGTATCCCACCGCGTGAGAGCCGTGGTCCGCGGCGAAGACCCGGAGGTCGTAGCCCTCCTTCGCGATCACCTCGTCCGGCTCCACCTCCACGATCTCGACCTCGAACGGCGGCCGCTCGACGCCGAGCTGGAGCGCCTGGCCGAGGATCCGCTTCGCCCCTTTCGGCCCCACGAGCCGCATCGGATCGCTTCGCCCCTGAAGGCCGAGGGTGCGCACCAGGCCGATCACCCCCAGGAAATGGTCGGCATGGAAGTGGGTGAAGAAGACCTCGGACAGCCCGAATGCGACCCCGTAGCGCATCATCTGCCGCTGGGTCCCCTCGCCGCACTCGAACAGCAGGCTCTCGCCCTCGCGCGTCACGACCAGCGCCGAGACGTTGCGCTCCACCGTGGGCCGGGCGGCGGAAGTGCCGAGGAACAGGACCTTGAGCAGCTAGAAGACGCTCACGTTGATGTACTTGCGCGGATTGGTCCGGAAGTCCACCAGGAGGTCGGCGAGCGCGGTGTTGGTGCGGCGCAGGTCGGTCATCAACGTCGTGTCGTTGACGAGCTGGCCCAGCGTCCCGCGACCGCTGTTGATCTTGGTCACGAGGGAGTCGAGCGTGAGGCTGGTCCGCTGGAGCGTCGTGGTCACCTGCTCCATGTTGGCGCTCGCGTCGCGCATGTGCCGCATCGTCTGCGTGGCCGAAGCCGTGTTGCTCGCGAGGAGGATGTCCAGCCGCTGGAAGACCTGGCGCAGCGAGACCAGCGCGTTGGTGAGTTCGCGCGACGGCCCCTGCCCCAGCTCGCCCAACTGCTGGATGGTGCGCCGCGCCTCGGCCAGTACGCCGCGCAGCTCCGCCGCCGTGCTCGGCGAGATGAGCTCGGTGGCGTTGGCCAGGAGGTCGCGGCCCTGCCCGGACAGGCCCTGCGCCAGCTCCGTGATGTCCTGGTCCCGGCTGCCGCGGATCGGCTGCAGGGAGTCGAGCGGCGCCGAGGCCGTCCCCGGCGAGTACTCGACGTAGCGGGCGCCGAAGAAGTCGAGGGCCCGCACGCTCGCCCGCGCGTCCACGCGCGGCAACTCGGCGCCGTGGACGTCGAGATAGACCGAGACCTGCCCCGGCGCCTCCAGCACCACGCGCTTCACCTTGCCGACATTCACGCCGGAGGTGCGCACCCAATCCCCCTCCTTGAGGCCGGCCACGTCGCTGAAGGTGACACGCACGATCTCACCGCTGCGGAACGACCGCCCGCGGAGCCACATCAGCAGGAAGACGAAGACCGCCGTCGCCACGACGAGCATGACGCCGACGCCCACCTCCCGCTGGAACCGCAGCTCCATCAGGCCTCCTCCGCCTCGAGGACCTGAATGTCCCGCTCCAGGAACTCGCGCACCACCTCGTCCTTCGCCGCCACGAAATCCTCCGCCGTGCCCACCTTGCGGATCCGTCCGGCGTGCAACAGGGCGACCCGATCCGCCACCTTGAACGACCCCCGCACGTCGTGCGACACCACGATGCTCGTCACGTGCAGCTCCTGCTGGAGCTGAGCGATCAGAGCGTCCATCGCGTCGGCGTTGATGGGATCGAGCCCCGACGTCGGCTCGTCGTAGAGAAGATACTCCGGGTGGCCTGCGATCGCCCGTGCGATGCCCACCCGCTTGCGCATCCCGCCCGAGAGCTGCGCCGGCATCAGCCGCCCCACGTCGGCCGGCAAGTTCACCAGCTCGAGGCACTCCGCCACCCGCGTCCGGCAGTAGGCGCGGTCCCGGAAGCAGGCCTCGTCCGAGATGCCGAGGCGGATGTTCTCGGCGACGCTCATCGAGTCGAAGAGCGCCCCGGTCTGGAACGCGTAGCCGATCTTGGTGCGCAGCGCCGCGAGCTGTCTGCGGCCCAGGCTCGGCACCGACGCGCCGTCCACGAGGACGTCGCCGCGATCCGGCTTGAGAAGGCCGTTGATGTGCTTGATGAGCACGCTCTTTCCCGTCCCCGACGGACCCAGGAGGGCGACGGTCTCCCCCTTGTCCACGCTGAAGTCCACTCCGTCGAGCACCACGTGGCGCCCGAAGCACTTGTGCACGCCCTTGAGCTCGATCACGAGGGCAGGAGCACCTTCGCCAAGACGGTGTCGAGGAGGAGGATCAGCACCGACGCGGCCACCACGGCCCTCGTCGTCGCCCGGCCCACCCCCTCGGCGCCTTCGCTCGCAGTGAAGCCGACGTAGCAAGGGACGACGGTCACGACCGCCCCGAACGCCTCGGCCTTGATCACCGAGTACCACAGGTCGAACTCGCGAAAGAAGTACCGGGCGCCGTAGGAGAAGTCCGCATCGGTGATGCCGAGCGAGCTCTTGGTCGCGAGCCAGCCGCAGAGGAGGCCCATCCCGTCGGCGAGAATCACCAGCGCCGGGACCATGGCGAGGCCGGCGACGATGCGAGGGAGCAATAGGTGCGAGACGGGGCTCCGGCCGAGGGACTCCAGGGCGTCTATCTGCTCCGTGACCCGCATGGTGCCGAGTTCCGCCGCGTAGCGCGCCCCGATCCGGCCGGCGAGAATGAGCCCGGTGAGCACCGGGCCCAGCTCGAGGATGATGGTCTCGGTGACCAGGCTTCCCATGATGTAGAGCGGCACGCTCCCCGTGAACTGGTACGCCGCCTGAAGGGCCGTCACCGCCCCCGCGAACGCCGCCACGAGGAGCACGATGCCCAGGCTACCGTAGCCCACGCTCAGGCACTGATCGCGGGTGCGCGGCAGCCAGATTCGCCATTCGGGGAGGCCGCGGACGAGCTCGAGGAGCAGCATGCCGAACCGGCCGCAGTGCTCGAAGCACGTGACAACCGGTCGCGTCACGGCTCGATGTAGCCTGGCGCCGATCCGAAGCTGGCCGGTTGTGGACGCGCTACCCGTCACTGGACGCTCGATGGCGGCGGCGAGTGGCCGAACGCCGTGAAGCCAAGCGCCGCCAGGATCAGCGTCCCCGAGATGGACCCCGCCAGCGCCAGGCGGGAGCGCAGCCGTTCCGCCTCCGGATTCTTCTCCCCCGCCGCCAGGCTCTGCTCGGCGAGCGCGGCGATGCGGTTGGCCAGCGGCGTCTGGACGGCCAGCGCCAGCAAGCCGGCCACGAGCCCGCACCCCGTCATTCCCCACAGCCAGGTGGCGCCGCCCAGGTCCTCGTGCGCTGCCACGAGCGCCATGGTGAGGAGGACGCCGCTCCCCGTCGCCACTGCGGCCGCGGGAGCCACCACCCAGCGCTGCACCTTGGCCAGCGTGCGCCAGGTGTGGGCCCAAGCTTCGAGCGGGGCGTGGCGCGCCGCCGGGCCCCAGACCATGAACGTGAGCTGCGCGCCCAGCCAGATCGAGAAACCGGCCCAGTGCAGGAACCTCAGCATTACGCCTCCGTCTCACTGGCGACGAACTCCACCGTGATCTCCCGGCGGCCCGCAAAGCCGGCGTCAAGCTCGTGCCAGTGCGTCACCGCCTCCTCCCCGCGCCGCCAGCAGAGGCAGACCAGCCGGCCCTGATGCCGCCCGTAGAAGTCCACCAGCCCCTGCTCGAACCCCTTGAGGAGGCAGCCGATCGCTTCCAGCTCGCGCACGTACCCGTTGAGGCGCGCCGCCACGGCGTCAATCTCGCGGCGCAGGGCCACCTGCTCCGGCGACTCGCCCCACTCGGGGCGCGCACCGCCCGCGGCGACCTCGTAACGCGCCACTAGATCATTCCAGCGCGGGTGCTCGGCGACGATGTCGTCCGCGATCCGGCGCACCAGCGGCAGCGCCCGGTTCGCCTGCGCCACCGTGAACACCTTGATCGGCCCGCCGGAGGGCCCCGGCACGTATTCCGCGCGCTCTTCGCTCACCGCAACTCCCTCACTCCATCAGCACCCGCGCCGCAGCCTCAACCTTCCGCCCGGACTCGGGGATTCGCCCGCGCCGGCCGCTCTACCGTTCCACCGCCCGGCCCGCCAGCGCCGCGTGCGCCGCTCGGTAGCCGGCCTCGATGAAATCTACCGTGCGATCGAAGGCGAAGTTGGCGTTCGGGTCCACCGCGGGCTCGACCAGGACCAGGGCGGCGCGGCGGGGATCGCCCTGCCAGGCCGCGATCGCGCGCGCCTTCTGGTCCGCCATGGCGATCGCCAGGGCGCGGTCGTGCGCGGCCAGGAGCGCCGGCGGGAGCCGCTGCCACGGCGACGGGCCTGCGGCCACCGGCCCGACGTCCACCGCGACGACCACGTCGGCGCC
>JACQVG010000186.1 GCA_016209905.1 Gemmatimonadota bacterium
CGGTAGCATCGCCTGCGCGGCCAGAATGTTGGGGAGTCCCCCCGGGAGTCTGACCTCCGGCGGCGCGGTGAACGGCCCTGCTCCGTGGCCCGAGACTCGGCCGTCCCAGAACAGGTACTGCGAGCGGAGCCCCTGGTTGAGCAAGGTCGGCGCGTTCCTCGGGACGAACTGGCGCCCCGGGCCGAGCGTCCGGGACGGGCCCAGGCCGGTGCCGCCCGTGCCGATGGACAGCGACAAGCCATCGGCCCCGTGCGTCAGCGGATGGTGGCAGGTGGCGCATGCGATGTCGCGGTTGCCGCTCAGGATCTTGTCGAAGGTGAGCGCCCCACCGAGCTCTACCAGTGCCGGATTCTGGGCCGGCATGGGCCCGATCGGGATCACGCCCCATCGCGCCAGGTCTTGCCGGAGCTGCGCGTCGCTCGCCGGCGGCGGGGGCGGCTCCGGGGGCGTTATGCTCCCATCGCAGCCGCCCAGCACCAGGAGGCCCAGGCACAGGGTAGGTGCGACGCGTGTCATAGGCTTACCAGAGCGGGAGAGAGAGCGAGACCTGATGCGTGACCACCCTGACGTCGCCCAGGGTGAGCGGGCCGCTCGGGGCCACGATGATGTTGCTTGCCGCCACTCCGACATCAAGCCACGTGCCCGTGCGGTTTGGCACGACCCCCGGCCGGCCCGTCCCGTTGGTCACGCGGCCCTGGTACCGAATCTCCAGCTCCGGGAAGCGGAGCCCCAAGCCCCAGGTCGGCGTCCATTCCACCCACTGCTCCTCCTGATTCCGCATCGAAACCTGGACGTTGTCGTGCTGCGCGAGCCAGTAGTGGATGGAGCGGACCACCAGACCAAGCTGCACCGCGGCCGTCCGCCCGAGATCGCGGGTGACGCCAATCCGGACCAGCGCGTTCGAGAAGCGGAAGTCGTTCTCGATGGTCTTGCCGCCGGCCGGGATGGTGCCGCCAAGCCGGGTCGCGACCGGCGCTTCGGCATCGGCCCAGGTGTGGCTCCAGATGGGCTCGTAGATGGCGTCAACGCCGAACGTCGCCGGCCCCTGGGTCCTCGAGACGCCCACGCCGACGTTGAAGGCGTAGGAATCCCCGGGGTCCCGCGGGATGCTCATGATCTCGTAGTTGGGGATCTTGGGGTGGGACATGCGATTGCCGGTCGCGAGCCAACCGATCCGCCATCCAGCGCCCGGGAGCGGGCGCTCGTACTCGAGGTGCAGCCCCCAGATGTCGGTCCAGTCGCGGTTGTGCTCTAGTCGCGGCCGCTGGAGGGTGCGCTGGCTGCCGGGATCCCAAAACCATTCGAGGTAAGTCACGTCGTGGGTCATCCTGAGCCGGTCGTACAGGAAGAGCGCCTCGAGCGACCGGTCTCCCGCCCACTCCTTCAGGAGCCCGAGCCGCAGATCAACGGCGTGGCCGAACTGCTTGATGCCCTGACTACCGGCGTAGAGCAGATCAACACCGTCAATCGCATTGAGGCCGGCCCAGAAGATGCTGCCTCCGAAGGAGAGCCGGGCCTCGGGCACGGCCTTGCCCAGCATCGCAAACGCCATCTGGTTACCGTGCGACCGCTCGTTCAGGCTGCCCTGCGGCACCACGTCGCCCTCGAAGAAAACGGGCCCGAAAACGTCCCGCCGGCTCGCGTCCACCTGCTGGAGCGCGAGCGCGAGGCCGCCGAACCAGGAGCCGGACCTCATGGCCGCCGCCACGGGGAGCGTCCGTCCGCCACCGGCCCCGCTCGAGACGCTGTAGGAGGCGGGGGAGCCGAAGAAGTACGGAGCGCCCAGCCTGGCCCCCTTGGCGGGGTTGAGGAATGGGTCCAGCAGCGGGTCCGCCACGGCAATGGACACGCTACCCATTCCGAGGTTACGGGACGGGAAGATCGCGAACTGGTCCGCTTGAGCGACCGGGACCGTCTTGATGGAGATGAGTTGCGCCGGCGCCGTTCCGGCGACTGCCGCCAGCAGGGCGAAGAGACAGACCGCGTGCTTGGTCATACGAGACCTCGCTCGAAAGGGACTCTCAGTAGGGAGACCTCCGGAGCGAGGGCGGCGTCACAGCGGGGCCGATCGGCTCGCCACCAGACCCCCTCTGGCGATCCCACGCGGGTTGGGGTATCAGAACACCGGTACGGGCGTGACGGAGCGCGGGGGCGATGGGTCATACCGGTAGGGAGGGCGAGAGCGACGCGGCCCTGGTTCGGCAGGTGCTCGCCGGGGACATCGAGGCGTACGCCGGCCTCGTCGCCCGTTACCGCGACCGCCTCGGCCGCTGCGCCGTGCATCTCTTGGGCAACCCGGCCGATGCCGAGGACGCGGTCCAGGAAGCGTTCGTACGGGCCTATCGCGCGCTCGAGCGCTGCGATGCGCCCGAGCGGTTCGGCGCGTGGCTGTTCCAGATCCTGGTCAACCGCTGCCGGACGATCGGGGCGCAGCGGGCGCGGCGCGAGCGGGTGGTGACCGCGAACGAGGCGGCGCTGGCGGAAGCGGAGGTGGCGCACCCGTCCGACCGCCAGGCATGGGCCGAGGCGATCCGCTGGGCCCTCGGCCGCCTGCCGGCCGAGCAGCGGGAGGCGTTCGTGCTCAAGCACGCAGAGGACCTGAGCTACAAGGAGATGGCTGAAGTGACCGGCGTGGGCGAATCAGCGCTAAAGATGCGCGTGAAGCGGGCGTGCGAGACGCTGCGCGCCCTCCTCGCGGAGGTGGAACGTGCCTGAGCCCGAAGACGAGCTGGTCGCGCGTGTCGCCGACGAGTTGCGGCGGCCGGTCCGGATGGATCCTTTGCTCGACGCGCGCGTGATGGCCGAGGTGCGGGCGCACCCCCGCCGGCGGCGCACCTGGCTCCTGCGCCCCCGCTCGGTCAGCGTCACGCCGCTTGGCACGTTGGCGCTCGCCGCGGCACTCGCCGCGATCGTGGTGGGCGCGACGCTCGCTGCGCACAGCCTGCGCACGGAGCCCGGCTCCGTCTCGCCCGCGAGCGCCGTCCCGTTTGTGCTGTACGCGCCGGACGCGCGCGCGGTGGCGCTGGTCGGGGACTTCAACGACTGGGACACGGCGGCGACGCCGCTCCGGCC
>JACQVG010000195.1 GCA_016209905.1 Gemmatimonadota bacterium
GATGACCGATTCCGTGAAGCCGTGGGTGCGGCGGGCGGTGTGCATCGGGCAATGATAATGGCGTGAGGCGGCGATCGCGCTAGTTTTAGCAGCGTGCACGACCTTCCGCTCCTGCGCGATCTGGTGATCCTCGTCGCCGTCGCGATCCCGGTGGTGATCGTGACGCAGCGGCTCCGGGTGCCCGCGGTGGTCGGCTTCCTGCTGACCGGCATGGCGATCGGGCCGCACGGGCTGGGCCTCATCGGCGAGGGCGAGGCGGTGGCTGGCCTGGCGGAGATGGGCGCGGTGCTGCTGCTCTTCGTGGTCGGGCTCGAGCTGTCGCTCTCCCGCATCATGCGGATGGGGCGGGCGGTAGTGCAGGGCGGCGGCCTGCAGGTCTTTGTCACGCTGCTCGCGGTCGCGGTGCTGGCGACGGCGCTCGGGGTGCCGGTGCGCCGCGCAGTCTTCTTCGGAGCCCTCGTCGCGCTCTCCTCCACGGCGATCGTGCTCAAGGTGTACGGCGACCGCGGTGAGCTGGACACGCCGCACGGGCGGGTCGTGGTGGGCATCCTGCTGTTCCAGGACCTGTGCGTCGTGCCGCTGATGGTGCTGGTGCCGATCCTGGCCGGCACCGCCACGGGCGCCGGGGCGGCGGGGCGCGCCGTTCTGGTGAGCCTGGTGGTGGTGGGCGTGTTGGTCGTCGGGGGGCGGGTGGCCGTGCCGTGGCTGCTCCAGCGGGTGGTGGGCCTACGGAACCGCGAGCTCTTCACGCTGACGGTGCTGTGTCTGGGGCTGGCCGCGGCGTACCTGACGTCGAGCTTCGGGCTGTCGCTCGCGCTGGGGGCGTTCCTGGCGGGCCTGGTGATCTCGGAGTCGGAGTACGGGCTGCAGGCGCTGTCGGACGTGCTCCCGTTCCGCGACGCGTTCGGCGGGATCTTCTTCACGTCGGTGGGGATGCTGCTCGACCTCTCGGCGGCGGCCGAGGGGCCGCTCGTGGTGCTGGGCGCGGCGACGGGCGTCGTGCTCCTCAAGGCGGCGGTGGCGTCGGGCGTGGTGCGCACGCTCGCCCGGGGGCTCGACGTGAGCGTGATGAGCGGCCTGGGGCTCGCGCAGGTGGGAGAGTTCTCCTTCGTGCTGGCGAGCGTCGGGGTCCCGCTCGGTCTGTTCGGGCCGGGCGAGTACCAGCTCTTCCTGGCCGCGTCGGTGCTCTCGATGCTCGCCGCGCCGTTCGCCATTACCGTGGCGCGTCCGGTGGCCGAGCGGCTGTGCCGGGTCACGGGCGCGCAGCCGGTGGAAATCCTCGCGCACGAGGAGCCGGCGGTGGCGGCGCTCGAGGACCACGTCATCATCGTGGGCTACGGGCTCAACGGGAGGAGCCTCGCCCGCGCTCTCACGGCCGCGGGGATCCCCTTCGTGGTGCTGGAGCAGAACGGCCACGCGGTGCAGTCGGCGCGCGCGGAGCAGGTGCCGATCTACTTCGGCGACGGCACGAGGCCCGAGGTGCTGGAGCGGGTGGGACTCGGCCGGGCGCGCGTGGTGGTGTATGCCATCGCCTCGCCCAACGAGGAGCGCCGGGGCGTGGCCGTGGCGCGCCATCTCAATCCCTCGGCGCGCATCGTGGTGCGGACGCGCTACGTGGCGGCGGTGGAGGAGCTGATGCGGCTGGGCGCCGACGAGGTGGTGCCCGAGGAGTTCGAGACGTCGCTGGAGATCTTCTCGCGGGTGCTGCGCCGTTATGGCGTGTCCGGTGACACGATCCGCCGGGAGGTCGAGGCGGCGCGGCGGGACCACTACGAGATGTTCCGCGGCGCCTCGCTCGGGCGAGCGGCCGCGCGGCCCTCGGCGCCGCCTACCAGCGCGTGAACGCGCCCGTCGTGAGGCCGGCGCGGGCGGGACTCCGTTCGTCCGACGTCCAGGTGGCGCCCACCGCGAGCCCCCACGGGCCGCGCAGCCGGCGCTGCCAGCGCGCGGCCAGGGTCGCCGTGGCCCGCAGCTCCACGGCAGGCCCCGCCCCGATCGTCACGACCTGCTCGCCAAGGTTCGCGCTCACCTCGGTGACGTCGTCGCTCGTCGCGCCGTAGCGTCGCGCGAGCAGCAGGGCCGACACGCCGGCGCGCCCGCCCTTCGGCACGACGGTGCCGCGGGCGCGGACGTACCAGCTCCGCACATACCTGGCGACGCCGAGCGACACGATGTCCACCGCGTCGGAACGATAGTCCATGCGGCGGTAGCCCGCCGACGCCTCCCAGCCGCCCCGCAGTCCGCGGAACAGCTCCGCCGCCACGTCCGTCCGCGCGATCACCTCGGCGTCCGGCGCGACCTGGACGCGCAGGTTGCCGTACACGCGCGGCGCGAAGGTGTAGTAGCCGTCCAGCGCCCCGGCGGGGTCGGTGCGGGCGAAGCGGGAGGCGAGGAGCCCCTCGGCGAGCACCGTGCCGCGGGCGAAGCGGCGGCCCGCGACGAGCGAGCCCACGTGCCACGTGGCGCGCTCGCGGGTGAACGTCTCGAAGCCGTACGTCGCCGAGGCCTGCCAGCGGCCGCTGGTGTCGGCGCGCGGCGCGGCGAGCGCGGCGGCCAGGGCGATGAGGGCGGCGTTCACCGCGCGCTCGCCGTGGCGAAGCCCTTGCGCGTCATCTCGCCCCAGCCTTTCGCGTGCCGCAACGCCCGGATGAGGCCGCGGATGCGCCAGAAGGTGTTGAGCTGCCGGTACCCGAACGCCTCGAGGAACGGCAGCAGCAGAAGGTCCATGAGGTCCCGGACGCGGGGGTAACGGCGGAACGTCAGCTCCTCGAGGCCGACCGCGGCGTGCGAGAGGGCCAGGCCGAGCACGAAGGCGACCATCAGGAAGGCGAGCACGTACGGCGTGTTCGCGCGGCCCAGGGCCAGCGCGAGCACGAAGGCCGCGTAGCCCAGCGCTTCGACGGCCGGGCCGAGCATCTCGAGGAAGAAGAAATAGGGGAAGGCGAGCATGCCCACCGACCCGAAGCGCGGGTTGAGCAGCATGCGCCGGTGGCGGACCAGCGTTTCGGTGAGCCCGCGCTGCCAGCGGTCGCGCTGGCGGGCGAGGACGCGCAGCGACTCCGGGCATTCCGTCCACGCCACCGGGTCGGGCACGAACGTGATCGGCCTCCGCTCGCCGCGCTCGGCGCAGTGGCGGCGCAGGCGGACCACCAGCTCCATGTCCTCGCCGACGGTGTCGGTGGCGAAGCCGCCGGCCTCGACCACCGTGGACCGGCGGAACAGGCCGAAGGCGCCGGAGATGATGAGCGTGGCGTTGAGCGCCGACCATCCCATGCGGCCCGCCAGGAAGGCGCGCAGGTACTCGAGCACCTGGAGCCGCGCCAGCAGGCTGCGCGGCAGCCGAACCTCGGTCACGTCGCCGGCGCGCACCGTGCAGCCGTTCACGATGCGGATGATGCCGCCGACGGCCACGGTGGCGCGGTCCTCGAGGAACGGGCGGACGACGCGCATCAGCGCGTCGCGCTCGAGCAGGCTGTCGGCGTCCATGGCGCAGAAGAGCGGGGTGCTGCAGTAGGCGAGGCCGGTGTTCAGCGCGTCGGACTTGCCGCCGTTGACCTTGTCAATGACCCAGAGGTTCGGGTGGCGCCGGCCGTGGTAGACGCCGCGCACCGGCTGGTGCGCCAGCTCGGCCGTAGGGGCGCGCGCCGCGGGGGCGAGCTCGAAGGCGTCGATCAGCCTGCGGAGCGTGCCGTCGCGCGAGCCGTCGTTGACGACGATGATCTCGTGGCTGGGGTAGCGCAGCGTCAGCAGCGACCGCGCCGCCTGCACGCAGGACGCCTCCTCGTTGTACGCCGGCGCGATCAGCGTGATGGGCGGCGCGTCGGCGCTCCCGATCAGGTCCTGGACGTCCACCGTCTTGAGGCGGCGCGCGTAGCGGCGCAGGGCGCGGAACGCGAACAGCGTGGTGAGCAGGTACACGCCGTTCAGGAGGATGAAGTACCCGAGCACCACGCCGTTGAAGGCGTCGAGCGCAAGCAGCAGCGCCCGCGCGCTCACGCCGGGAGCTCCGCCAGCACCTGCCGGATCAGCTCGGCGCGGCGATGGCCGCTCTCGGCGATGCCACGCAGCAGCCCGCCCCCGGGGACCTGGGCGAGGGCGCGCGCCGCCTCGAAGGCGACCCACGGCGAGGCGTCGTCGAGGGCGGGGACGAGGCTGGGCAGCTCGCGCGGCTCGGCGACCGCGCCCAAGGCCGCGACGGCGAGGGCGCGAGCGACGTCGTCGGCGGCGTGGAGGTGCGCGCGGATGACGTCGAGGTGCTCCGGCCGGCCCACCTGGCGCAGCAGCCGCAGGCAGGCGGCGCGGAGGTCGCGGTCGGCGGTGGTGCGCGCGAGCCGCGCGGCCTCGTCGGCGGCGGGCAGGTGGTTGAGGGTGCGCAGCGCGTCGGCCGCGATGGCGCGCACGGCGGCCGGCCGCCGGTCGTCGGCCAGCGTCGCGTGGAGCGCGCTCGCCGCGCCCGGACCCATGGCGGCGAGCATCGCCGCCAGGTAGTGCCGGTCCCAGTGGGTGAACCGGTCGAGGTGCGCGAGGATGACGGCGGCCATCTCGGGGTGGTCGCGGCGCGCCAGCGCCCGCGCCGCGGTCATCGCCACGAGGGGCGACGGGTCGTCGAGCGCCGCGACGACGGTCGGCGCGAAGCCCTCGAGCCTGAGCAGGCTCAGGGCCTGGATCGTGTGTGCGCGCAC
>JACQVG010000016.1 GCA_016209905.1 Gemmatimonadota bacterium
CCCCTGGCCCCTGGCCCCTGGCCTCAGCGCCGCTTGCCCTGCCCCGCGTGCCCGCCCCGCACGCCGCGCGCGTGGCCGCGGCGGGAGCGGACTTTCCCCGCGCGCCGCTCGCCCCGCGGGTGCCCGTGCGCCTGATTGGCGCTCGTTTCGTGCACATCGAAGTCGCGGTCCGTCCCGCGCGTACGCAGGCGTGCCGGTGCGCTTACGGGCCGGTTCAGCGGCTGGTCGATCTTGGGGACGCCGTGGCTGTCACGCACATCCCGTGGAATATGTCTCATTTTGCCTCACCTCCTCGCTGCGAGGGGGTGCAAGCCCTATTCCCGCCTGCAGCTATCACCGATCCCCATCCCGATCCCGATCCCCATCCCGATCCCGGGCCCCCCGGGGAACCCGGGGCGGCCCTCGGGTGTTACATGAGCCGGCAGAAACGGGTGAAGCCCGTCGGCTGCAGGCAGTCGGCGGGCGCTTTCATCGGCAGATTCCTTGCATCCTGGTCCGGGTATGGAGAGCCGTTCTGCCGATCCGACTCTACATCCGGACACGGAGTTCAGCCCGACGTTGATGGGAAGCGCGACGGAAGTGCGGAAGCGGCGGCGCCGCGGGGCGACGCCGGTGAGCGAGTTCGGCGGCGGTGCGGCCGAGGAGCAGACCGCGCTCGATCAGTACCTGCGCGAGGTCAGCCGGCACGAGCTGATCACGGTGCAGGAGGAGATCGAGCTGGGTCGTCGTGCGCGCAAGGGCGACGAGGAGGCGGTGCAGCGGCTGGTGCGCGCGAACCTGCGCTTCGTCATCAGCGTGGCGAAGAAGTACCAGAACCGGGGCGTATCGCTCGTGGACCTGATCCAGGAGGGGAACGTCGGACTGGTCACGGCGGCGCGCAAGTTCGATCCGAACCAGGGCGTGAAGTTCATCTCGTACGCGGTGTGGTGGATCCGGCAGGCCATCCTGGCGGCGCTGGCCAACCAGGGCCGTACGGTGCGCGTGCCGCTGAACCGGGCGAGCGACCTGGCGCGCATCTTCCGCGAGCGCGAGCGGCTGAAGCAGGAGCTGCGGCGCGACCCCTCGCACGAGGAGGTCGCGGAGGCGGCGCGGCTTACGCCGGAGGTCGTCGAGCAGCTCCAGACGCTGAACGCGGCGGAGATCCGGCTGGATGCGCCCATCGGCGACACGGACGACAGCAAGCTGGTCGAGCGCTTCATCAGCGAGGAGGCCGCGGAGCCCGAGCTCGCGGTCGAGGAGCGGCTCCTGGCCGAGCACATCGAGCGGGCGCTGGACACGCTGTCGCCGCGCGATGCGCGCGTGCTCCGGCTGTATTTCGGCCTGGAGGGCGGCAAGGAGCACACGCTGGAAGAGATCGGCAACATGCTGGGCGTGACGCGGGAGCGCGTGCGGCAGCTCCGCGATCGCGCGCTGCGGCGGCTGCGCGAGGGCGAGCTGGGCACGGCCCTCGAGAGCTTCGCCGCCTAACCCCTCCTTTCCCCCACATGATCGATTCTCTCCCGCTGCGCCGGCGTGGCATCGTTCGGAAAGCGGCGGGAGGGGTCTACGACGTCGAGCTCGATGGCGGCGACGTCGTCTCCGCCACGCTGCGCGGGCGTCTCAAGCTCGAGCAGCGCACGGGCGAGCGCGTGGTCCCGGGCGACCGTGTCGAGGTCGAGCTGCGCACCGGCGGCGCCACCATCGAGATGGTCGAGCAGCGGCACAGTCAGCTCGTCCGGCGCGCTCCGGGATTTCGTGTAGGGCGGGCGAAGGTCCTGGTGGCCAACGTGGACCAGATGGTCGCGGTCTTCGCCGCGGCCAGGCCCGAGCCGCGGCTGCGCATGCTCGACCGTTTCCTGGTGCTCGCCGAGGCGAACGATCTGCCCGCGCTCATCGTGGTGAACAAGACCGACCTGGTGTCCGCGGACGACGTGCGGGCGCGCTTCGCTCCGTATCATGATGCGGGGTACGGACTGCTCTACACCAGCGTCCCGCGCGGCGTGGGAATCGAGGCGTTGCGCGAGCGCCTGTGCGGCCGCGTCAGCGTATTCACGGGCCCATCCGGCGCGGGTAAGTCCAGTCTGCTGAATGCGCTCGAGCCCAGCCTCCAGCTGCGCACCGCCGACCTCAGCGAGGCCGTGGTCAAGGGACGACACACCACCGTGACCGCGGAGCTCCTTCCGCTCCGCTGCGGCGGACACGTGGCCGACACGCCCGGCCTGCGCGAGCTCGGCCTCTGGGGCGTTCCCCTGGACGAGCTCGACTTCTGTTTTCCGGAGTTCCGCCCCTACCTCGGCGCATGCCGCTTCGGCGGCTCCTGCACGCACGTCCCGGAGCCAGGGTGCGCCGTGAAAGACGCGCTGTCGGCCGGCGCCCTATCTTCCGACAGATACGAGAGTTACCGCCTGCTGCGCGCGGAGGCTGGGTAGACGCCCGTGACCTCTTGAGCCGCTGCGTCGTCATCCCATCGAGGCAGCCGGAGCGGTGAGCGCGCGCGGCACGGGACTTGAGGTGGTCCGGCCGCGCTTTCTCCCGCAGCTTCCCGGCACAACGTCACAACGGCGGAGGTACTGGCATGATCCGTAGGTTCACGGAGTACGCGGCGCTCGCCCTGACCGTGGCTCTCCCCCTGGCGGCGTGCGAGGACAACGGCCCCGAGACCGGGCGGATGGACGTGCTGCTGACGGACGCGCCCGGCGACGTGCAGTCGGCGGTCGTGGTGATCGGCAGCGTCTACCTGCAAGGCGAGAGCGATGCGAGCGATCGCATGTTCCTGGTGGGCGACGCGAGCAGCAGCGCGAACATCGAGGCCGACCTGGTCGAGCTGGAGAACGACGTGCAGGCGCTGGTGGAGAACGTGGAAGTGCCGGTCGGCACCTTCGCGCAGCTGCGCGTGGTGGTGAACGATGCCTGTCTCGTGGTCGAGCAGAGCGGCGGGGGCACGAAGGTCTTCTCCACGCGCTCGGGCTTCACCGCGTGCGGCACCGTGCAGGGCGAGCTGCGCTGCCCGAGCTGCAGCACGAGCGGGTTCAAGGTGAACCTGCCGGAGGGCGGCGTGCGCGTCACCAGCGGGGACCAGGCGTTGCTCATCGACTTCGACGTGTCGGAGAGCTTCCGGGCCGAGGCGGGCGCGTCGGGGGCTTTCATCATGCAGCCGCTGATCAAAGCCACTCGAGCGGAGCTCACGGGTGAGGCGTTGATCACGCTGCGGCTGGGCTCGGGCGTGAGCCTGGCCGGCGCCAGCCTGGGCCAGTTCGAGGTGGAGCTCACGGGCAGCGATGACGATTCCGAGGAGCTGCTGCTCACGGACGCCAACGCGGACGGGATCTTCGAGGCGACCTTCCGGTTCCTGGCGCCGGGGACGTACGCGGTCCGCTTCGATGCGCCTACGAGCATCAGCGCGTTCACGACCAGTCCGGCCGTTCCCGCGACGATCACGGTCGTGTCGGAGCAGCGCGCGACGCTCGACTTCACGCTGACGGGAGCGTCATCCTAGCTGCTGGTCCAACGCACCCGGTATCCTCGCCCGGCACTCGTTCGCCTCCTCTGGCACGCCGGGCACTGGATACCGGGTGTTTCTTTTTCTAGAACGCGACCGTCATCCTCGCCCCCAGAACGACCGCGCGCGCGCGCGCCCGGAAATTCCTGATCTCCTCGTACGCTTCGTCGAGCAGGTTCTCGATGCGCAGGGTGGCCGTGAGGCCCGCGCCCGCGGCTCGCCGCAATAGCTCGTATTCGGCGGCCGCCGACACCAGCGTGTAGCCCGGCAGGCGCACGCGCTCGACCGTGAAGTCCGGCTTGAAGTCCAGGTCATCGCGCTCGCCCGCCCGGTCGACGCCCAGGCCCCAGGTCCCGCGCGCGGTCAGGGGCCCGCTCAGGCTCGCGCCGAACGAGTGCGTGGGCCTCCGTAGCAGCCGCCGGCCCTGCACGAAGTACGCGTCGGGCCCGGAGTCGAAGCCCGGATCCGTCGCCTCTGTATCGAGGTACGTGTACTGGAGCGAGGCCGTGATGCTCGCCGGGAGACCCGCGCGCGCGGCGAGCTCGAGCCCGTCGGCGCGTGCCTCCGCAACGTTGCGGTAGTTCGGCTCGCCCTCCGGTGCCGCGAACGTGAACTGGATCAGGTTCTGGAAGCGCTGGCGGAAATAGCTCGCTTCCAGCATCAGGCGGCCGCCGGCAAGCTCCTGCTCGATCCCCGCCTCCACGCTCCACGATTCCTCCGGCCGCAGATCGGGGTTGCCGACGTCGCCGAAGCCGCTGCCGTAGTTCTCCGCGAAAGTGGGCTCCTTGAACGCCGTACCGCCCGCGAGCCGGAGGCGAGCGCCCGGGATGAGCCGCACGCTCGCGCCCGCCCGCACCGTCTCGAAATCGCCGAACGCGCCGTTGTGGTCGCGCCGCACACCCGCGACGAGCGAGACACGCCCCGCCACTTGCGCGAGCGCCTGCAGGTAGACGCCCAGGTTCTCGCGTTCGACATCCGTGGCGGCCGCGAAGTCGCCGAAAGTGCTGCGCGAAAGGCTCGCGCTTTCGCCCTCCTGCCGCTCCAGCTCTACACCGGCCGTGACGATGGCGCCGGGCGTGGCGTGAACGTTCGCGCGCACGTCGATGCCGCGGCGCTCGAGCGCGCTCTCGCCACGGTAAGATCCGTCACCGGTTTCGTCCGGCTGGTCGTCCTGCACCTGCTCGAGCCGGTGCAGGGAAACGAGCACCTTCGCCTCCAGGGCCTCCGTCAGGTGCCGGCCCGCCTCGAGCGCCAGGGTCAGTGCTTCGCCGAGCTGCATCTGGTTGTGGTCCACGGGCCGGCCCGAGGCGTCCGTGGGGAAGTGGAACTCGCTGTCGGTGTACCGAAGCGAGAGCGCTGCATCGGTGCGTGTGTCGGGCAGCACGCGCACGCGGGCACTCGCACTGGTGTTGTCGTATTGGTTGTTGAAGGCGTAGGCCCCATCCGTTCGAAACCGCGAGAGCGAGAGCGAATACCCCAGCCGCTCGCTACCGCCGGCGAGGTCCGCGCCGAAGCCGAAGGATGCCGAGCGCTCGTCCTCCGGCGAGACGAGCGGACCGACGCGGTCGCCCACCCCGCCGCGCGCGGCCAGAGCGAGCCGCGGCCGCCCGCGTCCGTTGCGCGTGAGGATCTGGACCACGCCGGTGACCGCGTCGGAGCCATACAGCACGCTGGTGGGGCCGCGCACGACCTCGATGCGCTCGATGTTGTCGGTCGTCAGATCCGCGAAGTCGAACGCGCCGCCGGGCTGGTTGACCGGCACTCCGTCGATCAGCACCTGCACGTAATCGCTCTCCCCGCCGCGCAGGAAGAGCGACGTCAGCCCGCCGGCCGAGCCGGTCTGCGCGACGCTCACACCGGGGAGCGCGCGCAGCGCATCGGCCACGGTGCGGACCCCGCGCGCACGCAGCTCGCCGCCGGTGATCACCGTGACGGACGCGGCGGTCGCCTCGCGGCGGACCGGGACCCGGGTCGCGGTCACGACGAGCTCTGCCAGCTCGAAGGTGTCGGCGGGTTCCTGGGCGGGGGCTGCGGGCGCGAGAGCAGCGGCTGCGGCGACAGCGAGGATCCAGCGTGTGTTGGTTTTCATTGTGGCTCCTGTGGTCGTCATGTTATCCCGAGCGAAGCAGGGCCAAGCCCAGTTGACCGTCGATAGCGTGGGCGGCGCCGGCGAAAATCATCTCACGCAGAGGACGCGAAGATGAACGGAGGGGCGCCGAGAACAGATTTTCTTGATTTTTTCATTCCGTTCTTTGCGCCTCTTTGTGCTCCTCTGCGTACTCTGCGTGAGCTTCTGGCAGCGGGCGGAATTCTTTCAATCAGCCGAGCGTTGGGTCGACTGCGTCGACAACGGCGTCACCTGTGGCGCGCCGGCGTCCGGCCCGGGCCCGGGGTGGGCGGTGACCAGCACGGGCCAGTCGTAGACGCGCTCCAGCCGCTCGCGCGTGAGCACGTGCGCCGGTCCACCCTCGGCGACCGCGCGGCCGCGGTCCAGCAACAGCGCGCGCTCGGCGAAACGCGCCGCGAGA
>JACQVG010000193.1 GCA_016209905.1 Gemmatimonadota bacterium
CGCCAGGACGGTCGGCAAGGGCATGATCGACATCACTATCGTCACGCCCGACGTCATCCTCGCGGGACTGGTGGGCGCGATCGCATGGAACCTCATCACGTGGTACTTCGGCCTGCCGTCCAGCTCCTCGCACGCGCTGCTGGGTGGTTACGCGGGAGCGGCCATCGCCAGGGCCGGTTTCTCGGCGATCATCCCGGCGGGATGGACGAAGACGATCATCTTCATCTTCATGTCTCCGCTGATCGGCATGCTGCTCGGCTACTCGCTCATGGTGGTGACGTTCTGGCTGTTTCGCCATAAGGCGCCGCGCCAGGTGGATCGATGGTTTCGCGTGCTGCAGCTCGCCAGCTCCGCGCTTTTCTCACTGTCTCACGGCTCGAACGACGCTCAGAAGACCATGGGCATCGTCGTCAGCTTGCTGGTATCGGCGAACGCCCTGTTCGCGACCGAGACCGGTCTCCTGCATCACTTCTTTCTGCCGAACGCGGATCACATTCCGTTCTGGGTGATGCTGTGGGCTCACATCGCGATTGCGTCCGGTACGGCGTTCGGCGGCTGGCGCATCGTGCACACGATGGGGACCCGCATCACGAAGCTGCGTCCGGTCGGCGGCTTCTGCGCCGAGTCGGGTGGAGCCATGAGCATCCTGCTGGCGACCAAATTCGGCATCCCGGTCAGCACCACGCACACGATCACGGGATCGATCGTCGGGGTGGGCGCGACCCACCGCCTCTCGGCCGTACGCTGGGGCATTGCCGGCCGCATCGTGTGGGCCTGGATCCTGACGATCCCCGCATCCGCCGCGATCGCCGGAACCACGTACCTCGTGCTTCATCTGCTGCGCCCGGCTTGAGTGCCGTCGCGATGACGGGCGCTCGCGTCGGCCTGCGCGCGCGGCCAGGGAATCGAGGCGCCCCTAGTTACCGCCGGCGCTGCGCGAAGAGCCACGTGCTGAATTCGGGCGAAGCATAGGCGGGATCCCAGGCGTTGTGGCCGGTCCCCGGGAGCTCGGTGTAGCGAACATGGGCGCCCGCGGCCTCGAGCGTCGCCGCCGCCCGCCGGGACTGCTCCACAGGCACGACGGGGTCCACCTCCCCGTGGAAGATCCAGACCGGCAACCGGCCCAGACGGCGCGCGAGCGCTTCGAACGGTGCGCCGGCCTCGGGAGGCAGCGCGGGTCCGAACCGGCTGGTCCCGGCGACTCCCGTCACCCACCCGCAGATCGGGGCCACGGCCGCGAAGCGGTCCGCGTGGCGATAGGCGAGGGCCCATGAGCCATGGCCGCCGATCGAGAGACCGGTCAGATAGACGCGATCGGGGTCGGTCCGAAACTCCTGCAGGGTCTGCTCGAGCGCCGCCATCGCCATCTCCCCGGACACGCCGGCCCAGCCGGAGTCGCGCGGCGCCTGGGGGAAGACGACGATCGCGGGATAGCGGGCGGGGTTCTGTCGCATCGCGGGGCCGAGCCCGACGGCGGTCTGGAGCAAGCCATCAGCGCCCCCCTCTCCACCGCCGTGCAGGAAGAGGATGACCGGCCAGCGCGGCGCGCTCGCATAGCTGCGCGGAACGTAGACCTGGTACGGGTAGCTCTGGCCGGCCACCGTGACCGCGCGGTCGAGGAATCCGGTCTCCACCCGCTGGCTCGCCAGTTCACTGACGGGGAGCAGGAGGAGCAGGAGCCGCAGCGCTGAGTCTCGCAGCGACAAGACAGCCCGGCCGCTAGCCCGTGGGCGCGTCACCACGTCAGGGTGTCGGCTTCCCAGTGTGAGCCGGCGTCGCTTCCCTGGCCGGCGCTGCGGACTGCGGCGACGCCTCCCGGTACACCCACGCTCCCGCTATGGCCGCCACCACGAACGCCACGAGACTCGGGCCGTGCAGCATCACGGCGTGCGCGACCGTGAGATCGGTCAGCAGCACATAGGACAGGTTGGCGAACAACAGGACGAGCCAGATCGCGACGCCGGCGATCGCGGCCGTCCTGGGCCCGGGCCCGTAGCGCGGGCGGATCGCGGCGTACAGCCAGAGCGTCACGATCCCGACGGCGATGTTGATCGCACCGGCACCGGCGAGGAAGGCCGGCGTAGTATCCGGGAAGTTGCCGCCCAAAGCAGCGAACGCCTCGCGCCATTCCCGCGCGAGCATGGGGATGTAGATGGCCGGGAATATCCCGAACACCACGCCGAACACGATCCCGCCCAGCACGACCCGGCCCCAGTTGATCTTGCTCATCGAAGCCTCCTCGTGGGTGAGGTTCCCATCCTGCGCATGGTACCGTCAGTGGATGGCGTGCAACGCAGCCAGAGCCGCGGCCACTCCCTTTCAGGGGTTGGAAAGGAAATCCGCCTGCCCCGTCGCCGGGTCGACGGGAACCGAGACGTGCTCGTGCGCGATCAGCCATTTCCCGTCGACCTTGCGCAGACCGTTGGTCCAGCGGAGCACCATCTCGACGGGCTTGCCATCGCTCCCGGTCACGACCCAGCGGTCCACCCCGTGCGCAAACGCCAGCGAGTCGGAGGCGGTGATGCGCATCTCGATCACCGAATCCGTCAGCGGTCCCGGAAAGGCGGCGAAGAAGCCCTCGTACGCCTTGCGGTAAGCGGCGGCGCCCTGGTACTGGCGCGGCGGAAAGGCATCGAAAGCGACGAGGCTCTCGCCCGGAACGTAGAGCGCCATGACCGCGTCCACGTCCCGCGCCTCGACCGCGGCCTCGTAGCGGTCGTACAGCTCCCGGATCGCCTGCTCGTCCCCTGGCCCGGCGCTGCGCTGCTCGCGCGCGCAGGAGAAGCCCGGCCAGCAGGACAACTGCACCGAGTGCCGCGCTCTTCATGATTGCTCCTCCTGGTTTTCCGGTCAGACGCCGAACTGCCGGAGGTGGTGATCGATGTGGCGGTACTCGAGAACGGCACCTCTCTCCTTTTGCGTGAAGCCGATCCGACCTCGCGCCTACGCCGGCTCGAGCCTCACCTCCATCTCCATCTCGGGCGCCCAGAGCGAGCCGGGCAGCCGCTGAAAGCCGACCTTCTCGTAAGAGCGCACGGCCGAGCGGTTGGATGGCTCGACCGAGAGCCAGACGCGCTGGTA
>JACQVG010000194.1 GCA_016209905.1 Gemmatimonadota bacterium
ATCCAGAAGCACGGCGGGTGGTCGCCCGACGCGCTCGCCAAGGCCGCGCGCGAGACCGACATTCCCGAGGGCGGCACGATGCAGGGCTACGGCGTGAAGTTCTACCCGCCCGGCCACCGGTTCGCCGGCCAGAACGCGCGTGCCTTCGCCGCCGTCTTCCAGATCATCGAGGGGAAGTTCGAGCTCGTCTATCCGAAGTCGACGGCGACGGCGGCGCCGGTGTTGCCGCTGCCCGCGTCCTCGCCGTTCGCCGCGCGCTGATCACCCCGGGCGCCGATACTCCGCCGGCGGGGGCCGCGAGGGCCCCCGCCGACCGCGCCACGGTCTTGAAACACGGGTTCGACTCCCGTTGGGGCCACCAGCTTGATTCTTAAGTGATTTTCGCCCCAAAATTTTGATCCCGCCGTGTCGGGATCAAAATCATCCTAGTTTTCATCCCGGTCGAACAGGCCAACGGCTTGCCGCAGGTCCTCCTGCGTGAGCCGCGTGTACACCGTCGTCGTCTGGATGTCGGCGTGGCGCAGGTGCGCCTGGACCGCGCGCAGATTGCCCCGGGTCCGCCGGTACAGCTCCGTGGCGCACCCGTGGCGAAAAGCGTGGGGGTGGAGCCCGGCCACCTTCGCGCGCCGCCCCAGGGCACGCACCAGCTTCCACACCCTGTGATCGGCCATGCGCCCCTCGCGCCAGACGCCGCCGCGCGTCCGATACCGCACGATGAACATCGGGTCCTTGCTGCCAGCCTGCGCACGCTGGGTGACGACGTACTCCGACACGATCGCCCGCGCCACCTCGGGCAGGGACACGGCGGCCTCGTCGCCACCCTTGCCGCGGACGCGACGCAGCCCGAACTCGGGCGCGTAGTCGCCGACGTCGAGGGCGACCACTTCGGACCGTCTCAGGCCGCCGTAGGCCATGAGCGCGACGATCGCCCGCTCGCGCGGATCGGACGACTCCGCGAGCAACCGCTCCACCGTGCGCCAGCGCGGGACATGCGGTAGGCGTGCCTTGCGCCGCGGGCGGGTGAGCAGATCGAGCGGGTTCTTGTCGAGCTTGTCCCGGCGCACGGCCCACTTCCCGAAGCTCGCCAGCGTCGCCAGCCGCACGCGGATGGAAGCGGCCTGCAGGCCGCGCTCCGCCAGCGCGTACTGATAATCCCGACAGCGATCCGCGGTGAAGTGGCTCACGAGCACCGTGCCTCCGACGTCCTGCTTCGCGAACTCCATGAAGTCACCGAAACACCAGCGATACGTCGCGATGCTGCGGGGGGCCGCCTCCTTCTCGACCCGGAGATACTGGCAAAACTCGTCAAAGAGCGCGGACAAACGCATGGACCGCCTCCGCTTGTCCGCCACGCGCTGAGGCGGATTATCGGGGCGCACGAGCCAGGGGTCAACCGCTGACCGCTCGGCGTCCTGGCCCGCGTGCGGCTTGTCCGTCGGGCTCACGCGCTCGTCCTATCCCGACGATGCGGTCGCCACGGGCGCCGGCTCGGTGGCAGCGATGCGAACGAGCAAGTCGCGCACCATCTGGCGGATGGTCGCCGTGAGCATTTTTTCGCTCGCGGGGAACTGCCCCGGGTGCTTGGTCTTCATCTCGTGCAGGCGGAGGACGGAGACCCAGAAGCGATCCGTGAGGTCGGCCGCGAGGAGGGCATCCTGAACCGCGAGTCCAGCCCCGAGCACGTCAGGCAACGCCTCGGCTTCCTTGCGGAGCTCTTCCACCCGTCGCGAGAGCGCTTCCTCCTGCTCCTGACCGCGCGCGGCCTGAGCCCGGAGATCCTCGACGCGCTCGCGCAGCTTCGCCTGCTTCGCTCTCAGATCGTTGATCGCCTGTTGGAGCCGCGCCTGCTCGGTGCGCAGCGTCCCGAGCTTGAGGTCGGCCGCGGCGGTCTCCACGAGCCGCGTGACCAGCTGGCGGCGGTCGGCGCCTTCGGCGGCGGCGGCGTGGATTGCCTCGGCCAAGCGGCGGGCTGTGGCGGGATCGAGGCCGAGGGCCTGCACCTCCTGGAGCTGCACCAGTGCCTCGTCGAGACGCTCGGGTGTCAGCGCGAGCGCCTCGAGTTTCGTCTGCACCTCGGCGAGCTTCGCCAGGCGGTCCGGGGCATAGCCGAGGGCCTCGAAGCGGGCCAGCGCGTCGCGCAGCTGATCGGGGATTGTCGCGTCCTCGACGCCGGCCTCGGCCAGCGCTTCCATGAGTTCCGCGACCTCGGAGGCGCTTTCGAGGGTGAGACCGGCGGCGGCCAGGGCGTCGACCACCTCGAGCGCCGCCCCGACATCGTCGAGGGTAAGGTCGTGCTTGCGCAGGACGCGGAGCCCGTCGAGAAAGCGGCGAAGGTCGGCGACCGCGACGTCCTTTTCCTCGCACTCCTCCCGGAGCCGCACGATGACGTTCAGATCGAAGAGGTCGGTGTCGTTCGCCTGCGTGAACTGGTAGTGATTTGCGAGCAGCCACACAACGTCGTCGAGCGGCATGTGCGCTTCTTGGGCGAGCCAGACCAGGGTGGCCTTGCTCGACTCGGAGAGCGTGAAGGTCGGCATGATCGAATCGCCTGAGCTCATGGCAGATCCCTCCTTCAGGCCGGGGCGCTCGTCGTCTTCGGGGAAGAGGCGAAGTCGTGGCTCGCCCGCGGCACGGGAAACTCGGGCGAGCGCGACGGAGTCGGGCGGCTCACGTCCTGTGTCCTCACCCGGTACCAGCGAGCAGGTCCGCACGAGGTCGACCCATCCGGGCTCGGTCCACCCGACGGTCTCGACCACGAGCAGCACGTCGTAGAGAGCCTGGCGCATGGCCACGGCCGGCGGCAGCCACGCAGTGAGCCCGCGACCGAGCCCGAGCAGCAGCTCGATATCGACCAGGCCAAGCGCCTCAGGCCGAAGGGCCTGGCGAAGGAGTCGGACGACCGCGGGGCGAAGGTTCTTGCACGAGCCGCGCGGTTCTCGCTGGGGCAGCGGGCCGGCTTGCCGTGCCGCCTCGACGGCGCGGCCTCCCTCGAGCGCAAGATCCGGCAGGTCCAAGGCCCCGAGGTCACAAGGGATCAGTCGACGCAGCTGGGGCGTCGACAAGCCGGTCCGCGCGATAAGTGTCTCCCCGGGTGCCGGGTTCATGGTGATAACGGGCACCGGGGCGATCGTCAGCACCGTGTTCTCCACCGGAACCCGGCGGCGTCCACTAAGGAAGGGGGCGATGGCCCGGCGGACGGCTCGATCGGCGAACTGGTACTCGTCGAAGACGACGAGGGGACTGTCCAGGATGACCCGCTGGGCCACGATCTCGCCCGACGGCCCTCGGCGCAGCCAGACGCTCTTACCGCTCTCGGCGCTCAAGTCCACGATGTGCGTGGCGGGGTCGACGCCCAGGGCGAGACACAGGAAGTGCCCGGCCGACGTTTTCCAGGCCATGGTGGGGCCGAGTAAGACGAAGCCAGCATGATGATCGTCAGCGTCGCCATGCCGGCGGTGAACGCTGGCCGCCAGCGCTAACTCGACGACGGCGCGGTGCTGCGGTGTCGGGACCGTGGACAACGGCGGGTAGATCGTCGCCAAGCCGTCGGTCAGGCTCTCCGCGTCGCGCTCGGCTTTGGCGCGCTCGCCAGCCGAGGTGAGGCTGTAGTGGGCGCCGCGCTTGGCGGCCAACCCGGCAGCCCGAAGGACGCCGAGGCGACGATACACAGTCCCCTTGGAGAGGGTGGCCAGGAGCGGCGCGATCGGCCGAGGTTCGCGAGTAAGGAACTCGAGGATCGCCCAGTCCGTGGAATTCAGCGAGCGCATGACTTCACCTCCGTTCGTCGGTCGACGTTCGCGTGGGAGACGCACGAAGGTCTCGGAACGCTGAGACCGAGATGGGACTTCTGCCAGGAATTCAGGACTCGGACCTCGGTCGGTCGGGTCTCACGAGAGTGACCGAGGCTCCGAGAATAGGAGAGGCAGCGCCCCCACGCAGTGCACGCGCTCGCGGGTCGCGTGGCATCAGCGCCTGAACAGACGGCGCCCTCCTCAGCGCCGCAGCCCGAGCGGTACAGCCCAGTGCAGAGCGGAATCAGGTGGCCCACAAAAAAACCTGCGCCCACCCTACTTCGGAAGAGAGCGGCGATAAGACCGCTTGGCGGTCGAGCGCGTACGGAGAGGGCTAAGCTATTGAATCGCTGTTGGTACCGACTTTGCCCGCGTCTTCAGTACCAACAGCAGGGGTGATCGCAATGCCGCCTAGGAGGATCTCCAGTTCTCGGAGTTCGTCGGGGCGCTCGCTGAGCCAGCCTCCGTATTGGGCCCAGGCGCCACCGATCTGTCGTTCCAGGTTTTGTGCAGCGAGTCGCTGCTTGATCGCGCGTGTGTGGGTCCGTTCCTTTTCGGCGAGCAGGAAGATCGCCCATTCACTCGGGGCCCAATCGAATTCGCTTCGTACCTTCCAGCGGTCTCGCACCTCCACCGACCAGTGGCCGAACCGGAGGTGCCCACCGCGCACGCCGAGGCGCTCCTGCAGGACGGCCGAGAGGTAGGCACCTTTCGTGTCAAGCCGCGCGAGCTGTTCACGAACATACTCGTACTGGGTCAAGAGCCCGACGTCCCGCTTTGAGGTCGAGGCGCACCACTCAATCCATTTCGGCACTTCGCGCGCCGCCCAATCGCTGCCGAGGTCCATAACCTCCGCGCCGAGCCGGAGGGGCGATGCGTTGGTGGCCCGGCGGTAAGCTGCCCGATTCACGGTGGCTCCGCCGAGGTCAACTGTGACACGCTCGAGGAGCTGCAGAACCCGTGGCAGCGAGAGCGCCGCCGGATTGCCTGCGGCCTGTTTCACAGCGGTCATGACGTCGGCGAGCAGAGTATTGGGGAGCAGTTCGTAGGAGGGGTCGTCGGTGACAATACGCTCCTCGAATCGCTTCGTCATTTCTTCAAGGGTCGCCACCTCCCCCCCGGGCTTGCAGTTGAAGCTGACGCCCTGGAGCCGCGAAGAGCGGACGAACAACCGCAGCCGAACCCAGCGGTGCCGCTCCTCCTGGCTGAGGGAAAGAATCCATTTTCGTCTTCCCGTTGACCAGAAGGGCTCGAACTCGAGAAGCGGCTTCATCTTAGTGAGGTGAAGCTGCGAGCCTTGAAGGACTCCTGGGGCTCCATGCCCGACACTATCATGCCGGCCTGCTGCGGGGTAATCGACCTCAACACCCCGCCTCTTGCATCCATTCGCCGGGTGCTGCCGGCACACCGGCCGGCTCGGGTGGAGGCAGAGGCGTCCGCTTCATACAGACCATCCTACCGGCGCGTCCTGAAGTGCGCGAATGCAGAGTAGAATAGGGGCGCTACTGAACGACCCGTGACCCCCTTGAGGTGCTGAGGGACCATCGTGCCAGGGCTGGAAGCGCACAGCGGCAACATCAAGGGCGTCTTCGGGTCCGCCGGGTGATCAAGCTCGAGGACCTCCGCCCGAACGCCGCCGTCCGCGGTCTTCTGCCTGACTCCCTCGTCACCGTCGTCAGCGTGCAGTGGTTTGGCTCCGAGGCGCTTGAGCTGACTTACAAGACGCCTGCCGGCAAGGTGGCCAACGAGCTGGTCTACCGGCACGACGAACCCCGGCTCGAAGTCGTCGAGCAGGGCCGGCCATGGAGCTTCGACGGCGACGGCGCACGGTTCCGGCTCGTCTCCGAAGCGCATCGCATCCGCCTCGCACATCTCTTCGATCCGGTACTCGCGGTCCACACGTCGCTGGTCGAGCCTCTGCCGCACCAGATCGTGGGCGTCTACGAGGCGATGCTACCGCGCCAGCCGCTGCGCTTCCTGCTGGCCGACGACCCCGGCGCGGGCAAGACGATCATGGCCGGGCTCCTGATGAAGGAGCTGATTGCCCGGGGCGATCTCCAGCGCTGCCTGGTCGTGTGTCCGGGCAGTCTCGCCGAGCAGTGGCAGGACGAGCTGTACCGGCGCTTCCATCTGCCCTTCGAGATCATTACGCGAGAGACCATCGAGGCCTCCCGCAGCGGGAATCCCTACGCCGAGAAGAGCCTGGTGATCAGCCGGCTGGACCACATGAGCCGCAACGCGGACATCCAGGCGAAGCTGGAGCAGACGGACTGGGACCTGGTCGTGTGCGACGAGGCGCACAAGATGTCCGCCACCTACTTCGGCGGGGAGGTGAAGTACACCAAACGGTACCACCTGGGCCGCCTCCTCTCCGGGC
>JACQVG010000189.1 GCA_016209905.1 Gemmatimonadota bacterium
CGGCGGGAACGGTCCGGAGAACCGGCCGCTCTCGCTGTCAATCGTCGGCTCGGCCGCATCGGGATCGAGCTCCGATCCATCGCCGCCGATCAGCTTCACGTCGAAGCTGGCAGCCTTGAAGCTCGTGGCCTCGACCCGCGGTTTGACCGCGGCACCGCCCACGTCCTGGATCTTCGCGCTGAGTCGCTGCCCTGATTCGAGCGAGCTGCCGCCCGGTGCAAACGGCGTGTTGATGTCGTACGCCGTCACCGTGTAGTAGTAAGTCACGCCGTTGAGCAGTCCCGGACCGTTCGCCGGGTCGGGAAACTTGCCGCCGCGGTCGATCAACGAGAAGCGGAGACCGGTATCCTCGCCCGCGATCGCCGTGTCTTGTTTCACCGGCACGACCGAGCCGTCCGCCGTGATCACGCTGTCCGTCGTGGTAATCACCGACGTTAGTCCATTCTTCAGGTCGTACTGGGCGATCAGCTCCGGTGCGGCATTCGGGCGCACCCGCCGGTACACGCGGTAGCCCTCGAAGTCCACCTTACGGAACGTCGTGAGGCCACGCTGGATCGCGACCGGGTAGTACGGATCGCCGACCGTATCCACGGCGGCTTCGCCGCTCCAGATCACCTTGACTTCGCGGTCGCCCGGGATCGCTGTCACGGTAGGCGAGGCCGGCGGGCTCGGCAGCAGGAAGTTGGTCTCGAACAGCGTGCGCGCGTCCAGCACCTGCTTGAACACGCTGGGATAGTTGGTGCCCTCCACGCCCCGGCCCATGATCTTCTCGAGCAGGCGGGCCGTGTCGCCGGGGATGCCGTGCAGCGGCTCCACGCCCTGTGCCGGCACGAAGCCGGGTACGGTCAGCACGGGCGCGCCGGCCACCAGGCCGACGATCACCTCCACGCTGTCGCCCGGCGCCAGCTTGATCGGGCCGGTGGCGTGCAGGTAGCGGGTATCCGCGTGCTGCGGCTGGTCGACGAAGCCGAAGCCCGGGGGCGAGTTGGGGTTGAGCGCCCTCTCGGCCGCGCTCAGGTTGCCGGAGTAATAGCGCCACGATTGCGCGGCATCCGCCGCGTCCGGGAACACGCCGCCGCGCGTGGTCAGCGAGCCGAAGCTCTGGCCGATCTCGTAGACGGCCAGCGTGTCCTGCGCTTCCGTGTCACCCTGGGCCGCGGCCAGGCGCAGCGCCTCGAGCCGCGCCCTGTCATCCAGCGAAGGAATCGTGCGGACCACGCCCACCGTGTTGGTCGTGATGGTCTTGCCGGTGTTGTTGTACGGGCTGCGCAGGAAGGTCGTGCCCACGAAGCCCGGGTTCGAGCAGAACCCGCATTGCGCGTACGGCGTGAAGTCGCCCGCCACGAAGTCCGACTGCCAGATGGTCGCCAGGAAGAGGGGGATGGTGTCGGGCGCCAGCCGCAGGAACGGCACGAAGGTGCCGAAGTTCTCGTCCACCTCGTCGGCCGACACGTCCGCGTCGTGACCCACTGCGACGTAGAAATCCTCGAGCGTCCAGCCGTCGGCCGGGACGTTGAGCGAAGCGTTGGCCTGCCTGAACGCCGCGCTGTTCGAGATGTTCTTGATCTTGAAGATGAAGAAGATCATATCGCGGAAGCCCTGAAGCGTGAAGGCCAGCGAGTGCTGCGTCACCTCCACGCCGAGCGGGTGCCCGCCCGGCACCGTCGCCACCGGGTCGCCATCCCAGTAGCGCACGCAGGTGTCGAGCTGGGACAGTGTCTTCACGTACTCGCCCGTCTGCGGGTTCCACAGGTTGCACGACCCCGGCCAGGTCGCGAGGTCCGTGTCGAGATCCGAGTGGTAGACGTTGCTCAGCGGCCGGCAGCCCGCGTTGGTCGCGCTCACGTTGAAGCAGTGCGCGGCCGCGAACTTGGTCGGGTCGAGCGGGCTGCGCGCGGCCATCTGCAGGCCGGCGAAGAAGCTGTACTGATTGGGCGTGCCGATCGGCCAGAAGCCGCCGCCGCCCGTGGTGCTGCCGAACGTGTTGGTGCAGATCTCGCCATCGCTGGCGAGGCCGCACAGCCAGTTATTCACGTTCAGGGTGAAGTCCGGCGTGTGCGTCCGCAGGTTGAAGGCGCTCCTGGCCTTCGCCTTCTGCTCGAGCCGCGCCTGGTACTTGTCCCGGGTGGTGGTCTGCGCCGAGAGCGAGCCGGCCGCGACGAGCGTGGCGCCGGTCAGCGCGAGACCCCAGACGAACACTCGAAATCGATTCATGAGAGCACTCCGTGTGCGTAATGTGGGGAGGCGCGCCGCCGCGCCTCCCCACCCGTTCCGGTTAGAACCGCCACTCGAAGCCGAGCCGGATCTGGCGCGGCTCGCCGAAATAGTAGCCGGTGAACTGGCCCAACTCCGGGTTGTGCCCACCGGCGAAGAAGGACTGGATGGAGATGCTTTGCTGCTCCTCCACGCTCAGCACACCGTCCCCGTTGCCGAACGTCCGCTCCCTGCGCTCGAGCAGCGCCCGTCGGAACGCATCCTCCTCGTCGGCGATCACGATCTCCTCGTCGGATACGCGGGAACTGCCGGTGGTGCCGCTCAGCAGCGCGGTCAGGCCCGGGTTGATGGGCGAGCCGGTCTTGGAGAACACGTCCAGCACGTTCTTCGTGTCCAGCAGGTTGCGCACGCTGACGAAGGCCAGCACCGAGCTGCCGCCCACGCGGAGGTTACGCCCCACCCGCGCGTTTATGATGTAGGTCCAGGGCAGGCGCGTCTGCTGGAAATCGCCGATAAAGAAGACCGGGTCCGGTCCGCCGATCGAGGCGGTCGCATAGTCGGTGCGGGTCTTCGTGTACGGCAACCCGCTGCGCGCCTGGAAGGCGAGGCTCGTATGCAGGTTGCGCAGCAGGAAGTCGAGCGCCGGATTCCCGACCGAGAAATCCGCGGGCGTCCTGATCACGCCGGACGCCGAGATCGTGTGCCGCTGATCGAAGTCCGTCGCGAACGTCGACTGCGGCGGCGGGATCGGCTCGCCTGTGACCGGGTTGGTCTGGCGGCCGATGGTGATCAGGTACGTGTTCGGGTCGGAGCCGGTGCTCTTCGAGGTGAGATAGCTGTAGTTGGCCCCGAGGTTGAGGATGTTCGCGAACCGCCGCGTCAGCCGGACATCCAGCCCGCGCGTATAGCCGAAGTCCGCGTTGCTCATGATCTTGACCGTCGTGTTCGGCTGGTTCGGCAGATCGACCAGGCTGGTGCGGAAGGTGACGTCTCCCTGCTTGTCGCGCGTGTAGCCGGAGATGTCGACCACCGTCTGCGGGTTGAACGAGTGCGTGAAGCCGAACTCGAAGCCCACGGTGCGGCCGAAGTCGATCGGGCGGCCGAAAATCGTGTTCGGGTTGGTCTTGTTCAGGTCGCTCGTCACGCCCGCGAACAGCGCGTAGAGC
>JACQVG010000017.1 GCA_016209905.1 Gemmatimonadota bacterium
CGAGGGTGCGCCCCGGCTCATCGCCCTCTCGACCCAGCCGGAGGCGGACCGCCGCGAGGGCGTCACCGCCTTTCCGATGACGTGCCACAGCGGAGGCAGCGTGGACATCTACATCGAGCCGGTTCTGCCCGCGTCCCGGCTGATCGTGTTCGGGCTGTCCCCGGTGGCGCAGGCGCTCGCCCGCCTCGGCAAGGCAATGGGCTTCCTCGTGGACGCCGTGGACCCGGAGGCCGACCGGGCGGCTTTCCCGGACGCGGACCGTGTGATGACGCAGCTCGAGCCTGCCCGACCGCACGCCGGGAACGAAACGTTGCGCCCGGAGCTGCTCGCGGTCGTGGCGACGATGGGCCAGCGAGACGAAGCAGCGACGCTCGCCGCGCTCGCCCTCGAGCCCGCGTATCTCGGCGTGGTGGCGAGCCGGCGGCGCTTCGCCGAGATGCGCGCCGCGCTCGCGGCCCGGGGCGCGGCCCCCGAAGCTCTGGCGCGAATCACGAACCCCGCCGGTCTGGACCTCGGGGCCCACACACCCTCCGAGATCGCCCTCAGCATCCTCGCCCAGATCGTGCAGCTCGGCCGCGCCGCGGGCGCGACGCGCAAACCGGATGAGGCCGCGGCCCCCGCGGCCCCGGCCGTCGCCGCCGAGGCGATCGATCCGGTCTGCGGCATGACGGTGAAGGTCGCCACCGCCCGGTGGCGTCACGAGCATGCGGGCCGGACGTACTACTTCTGCGGCGGGGGGTGCCGGGAGCGCTTCGCCATGGACCCGGACCGCTACGTCCCGGCGGCCAAGCTGGGAGCACCCGAGTGAGGCCGGAGATCCGCGCGATGCAGGAGGGGATGGAGCGGCACGGCTACATCGCCGAGGCGGCCATCGCGACCGCAGCGTTCCTCGCGACCGAGATGCGCAAGCCCCTCCTCGTGGAGGGCGACGCCGGGGTCGGCAAGACGGAGATCGCCAACGTGCTGGCGCGGATCCTGAACACCGAGCTGATCCGGCTGCAGTGCTATGAGGGGCTCGACGTCAACACGGCGCTCTACGAGTGGAACTATCAGCGGCAGCTGCTGCGGCTGCGCCTGGCGGAGCGGGACGGCTGGAACCCGGCCGAGCTGGAGGAGGTCATCTTCGGGCGCGACTACCTCCTCGAGCGCCCGCTGCTCCGCGCCATCACGCGGCGCGAGGGACCGCCGGTGCTGCTGGTGGACGAAGTGGATCGGGCCGACGACGGGTTCGAGGCGTTCCTGCTCGAGATCCTGTCGGACTTCCAGGTCACGATCCCCGAGCTGGGGACGATCCGTGCCGCGCACGTCCCGTACGTCGTGCTCACGTCGAACCGCACGAGGGAGATCGGAGATGCGCTGCGCCGTCGCTGCCTGTACCTCTACATCGAGCACCCGAGCCTCGAGAAAGAGCTGCGGATCATTCGCGCCCGGGTGCCGGACGTCAGCGAGCGGCTCGGCGTCCAGATCGGCCGGTTCATGCAGGCGCTGCGCGGCCGCCGGCTCTCCAAGGCGCCCGGCGCCGCGGAGACGATTGACTGGGCCCGCGCGCTGGTCTGTCTGCACCGCGATTCCTTGGACCGCGAGACGGTGGAGGAAACGCTCGGCTGCATCTTGAAGGACCCCCATGACATCGCGGAGCTGGGCGACGCGGATCGCGCGGCGCTCGTCGCCCAGGCCCAGCTCTCCGTGGCATCGGTGCCGTGACCGATCGCGACCTGGTGGTCCACCTCGCCCGCTTCGCCCGCGCCTTGCGCGCACGGGGTGTGATGGTGGGCCTCTCCGACGACGTGGACGCCGCCGAGGCGCTCACGCTGGTGGACCTGGGCGATCGCCACGAGGTGCGGCTGGCGCTGTACGCAGCCCTCAAGATCCGGCCGCGAGATCGCGCCTGCTTCGACGAGGCGTTCGACCGCCTGTGGTCGGAGCGGGGCTCGTCATTGGACGAGACTGGCCGGCGGACCGCCCCGCCGCCTCGCCTTGGCGGCCCCGCCGCGCCGCCGCGGACCGCGTGGGGCCCCGGAGTTCCCGTTCCCGGAACGCCGCGCCCCGGCGTGGCCGCCGAGGGGAGGATGCCCGGCTACAGTGCGGAGGCCCTGCTGCGGCGCAAACCGTTCGACGAGTGCTCGGAGCGGGACCTGGCGGCCATGGAGCGGCTCCTCGCTCGCCTGGCGCTCACGCTCGCCACCCGGCAGAGCCGCCGGCTGGTGCCCGCGCGCGGGCGCGGCCTGGTGGACCTGCGGCGCAGCTTCCGGCGCGCCGTCGGCAGCCGCGGCGAGCTGGTGTCGCTCGCGCGGCGCGCGCGAGCGATCGAGGTGCCGCGCCTCGTCGTGCTGTGCGACACCAGCGGCTCGATGGACCCGCACACCCGCTTCCTGCTGACGTTCATCCTCTCGCTCAAGCGCGCGGCGCGACGCACGGAGGTCTTCGCGTTCAACACCGCGCTCACCCGTCTCACCCCGTGGCTCTCGCCCGCCAAGATCGGCCCGACGCTCGACCGGCTGGCGGCGGGGGTGCCGGATTGGGCGGGAGGGACGAGGATCGGCGACTGTCTCGCGACGTTCGTCGCGCGCTTTCAGGACGACGTGGTGGACGCCCGCACGGTCGTGGTGATCCTGAGCGACGGACTGGACCGTGGGGACACGGCGCGGCTGGTCGCCGCGATGCGCGCGCTGCACGCGCGGGCGCGGCGGGTGATCTGGCTCAACCCGCTGTTGGGCGACCCGCGCTACCGGCCGGAGGCGCGCGGGATGGCGGCCGCGCTGCCGTACGTGGATTGCCTGGCGCCCGCCCACAACCTGGAGTCCCTCGAGCGTCTCGCGACGCTCGTCGCAGCCTGACCCGATGGAGCTCGCGCAGACGCTCGTGGTGCGGGCGCCGCTCGACGCGGTGTGGGCGCTCCTCACCGACCCTCACCGGGTCGCCGGCTGCCTCCCGGGCGCCGCGATCACGGGCCAGCTGGACGAGCGGACCTGGGCCGGCACGATCACGGTGAAGGTGGGCCCCGTGTCCACGAGCTACAAAGGCAAAGTGACTTTCGAGCGACTGGACACCGCCGCGAGGACGGCGGAGATTGTGGCCTCCGGTCAGGACGTCCGCGGCAAGGGCGGAGCGGACATGCGCATGACCAGTCGCCTCGTGGAACGCGACGGAGGAGCGACCGAGGTGACCGTGCGCTCCGAGGTGAGCGTGACGGGCCTCCTCGCGCAGCTGGGGCGCGGGCTGATCCAGGACGTCAGCGATCAGATGTTCCAGCGGTTCGCCGCGGCGGTGCGCGCGCAGCTGGAGGCCGCCCCCGCCGCCCCCGCCGCCCCGGCCGAGTCCGGTGCCCTCGCCGCGGCCCCGGCGCGGTCCGGCGCGCCGACCGAGGCCGAGCCCATCGAGGCCGTCTCGTTCGGGATCCGGCTCGCCGCACGCGGCCTCGGCCGGGCAGCGCGCCGCCCCGCTGTGTGGCTGGCGGTCGCCGTCGCGACCGTCCTGATTTGGTGGCTCTGGCTCTCCTAGGAGTGCGCGCTCTCGCAGTGGACCAGGAGGCGTCATGATCCCGAGTTCGTTCGACTACCATGCCCCCGGTACTTTGGCCGAGGCAGTGTCGCTGCTGGACCGGCACGGGGAGGAGGCCAAAGTACTCGCGGGCGGTCAAAGCCTGCTGCCACTGCTGAAGCTCCGCTTGGGGCAGGCCGCCCATCTCGTGGACATCGGCCGAATTCCGGGCCTCGCGTACATCAAGGAGGAGGGCGGCTCCCTCAGGATCGGCGCCGCGACGGTCGAGGCGGCGCTCGAGCGCTCCGACCTAATTCGCTCGAAGTACCCGATCCTGCTCGAGACCGCCCTGGTCATCGCCGACCCGTTGGTGCGCAACCGCGCGACGGTGGGTGGCAACCTCGCCCACGGCGACCCCGCCAACGACCATCCTGCCACGATGCTCGCCCTCGGCGCGGAGATCGTGGCCCGCGGCCCCGGGGGGGAGCGGACCATCCCGATCGCCAAGTTCTTCACCGGGCTCTTCACGACCGCGCTGGCGCCGAACGAGATCCTGACCGAGATCCGGATTCCGGTGCCGCCGTCCGGCAGCGGCGGCGCCTACGAGAAGCTGGAGCGGAAGGTCGGCGACTTCGCGACCGCCGGCGCGGCGGCCCACGTGACCCTCGGCAAGAAGGGCGAGGTGGAGCGGGCTGGCATCGGCCTCACCAACGCGGGCCCGACGCCCGTCAAGGCGCGCGAGGCCGAGGACTACCTGAGGGGCAAGAAGCCGGACGGCGCCACCATCGCCGAGGCGGCTCGGCTGGCGGCGCGGGCCGCGGCCCCCACGGCCGATCGGCGCGGGTCGGTGGAATACAAGCGCGAGATGGCGCGCGTCCTCGCGGCGCGGGCCCTCAGGCGGGCCGTGCAGCGGGCGGGAGGGCGATAGCCATGGCGGCGCATAAGATCCGCGTGACCGTGAACGGGACCCTGCACGAGGTGGAGGTGGAGTCCCGGCTGCTGCTCGTGCACCTGCTCCGCGACGTCCTACGGCTCACCGGCACGCACATCGGGTGCGACACGACGCACTGCGGGGCGTGCACCGTGCTGCTCGACGGCGAGGCCGTCAAGTCCTGCACCGTCCTCGCCGTGCAGGCGGACGGCCGCCAGCTGATGACCGTGGAAGGCCTGGAGCAGGACGGCAGGCTGCACCCGATCCAGGAGGGGTTCTGGCAGGAGCACGGGCTCCAGTGCGGCTTCTGCACCCCCGGCATGTTGATGACGAGCTACGCCCTTTTGAAGCGGAATCCGAAGCCGAGCGAGACCGAGATCCGGCAGGCGATCTCCGGTAATCTGTGCCGCTGCACCGGGTACGTGAACATCGTGAAGGCCGTGCAGTACGCTGCGGCCAAGCAGCAGTAAGGGGGAACCATGGCACTCCGGACGACGCCCGAAGTCGGCGGCATGGGGCACTCGGTCAAGCGCAAGGAGGACCCGCGCTTCATCCGCGGCAAGGGCAACTATGTGGACGACATCCAGCTGCCGGGCATGCTCTACTTGGACATCGTGCGCAGTCCGTACGCCCACGCCAAGCTCAAGGCAATCAACACCGAGAAGGCGCTCAAGGTGCCCGGCGTGCTCGCCGTGATCACCGGCGAGACACTCAAGCAGTACAACCTCCACTGGATGCCGACGCTGATGTCGGACACCCAGATGGTGCTGCCAACCGAGAAGGTCATGTACCAGGCCCAGGAAGTGGCCGGCGTGATCGCGACGTCACGCTACGCCGCGGCCGACGGAGCGGAGGCGGTGGAAGTGGAGTACGAGCCGCTGCCGGTCGTCGTGGACCCGTTCAAGGCGCTGGAGCCGGACGCCCCGGTGCTGCGGACCGACAAGGAGGGCAAGAAGGACAACCGCATCTTTCATTGGGAAGTGGGCGACCGCGCGGCCACCGACCGCGCGTTCGCTGAGGCCGACGTGGTCGTGAAGCAGGACATCTACATCCCGCGCATCCACGTGGCGTCCATCGAGACGTGCGGGTGCGTCGCCGACTTCGACCGGGTTAGGGGAAAGCTCACCGTCTACATGACCACGCAGGCGCCGCACGCGATCCGCACCGTGCTCGCGCTCGTGGCGGGTCACGTAGGCCTTTCGGAGGAGCGTATCCGCGTGGTCTCGCCGGACATCGGCGGCGGATTCGGCGGCAAGGTGCCGGTCTACCCCGGCTACGTGATCGCCGTCGCCGCATCGGTGGTTCTGGGGAGGCCCGTGAAGTGGATCGAGGACCGGATGGAAAACCTCCAGGCCGACTCGTTCGCGCGCGACTATCACATCACTGCGGAGCTGGCGGCGAAGCGGGACGGCACGATGTCGGCGATACGAATCAAGACGATCGCCGACCACGGCTACGCGGACGCGGCCGCCAACCCCTCGAAGTTCCCGGCGGGTCTGTTCTCGATTTGTACCGGCTCCTATGACTTCAAGCACGCCTTCGCCGAGGTGGACGGCGTCTACACGAACAAGCCGCCGGGCGGAATCGCCTACCGGTGCTCGTTCCGCGTCACCGAAGCCGTGCACACGATCGAGCGGATGACGGACCTGCTGGCGCAGGAGCTGAAGATGGACCCGGCCGAGCTGCGCCTCAAAAACTTCATTCCGCCGGAGAAGTTCCCGTACCCGTCGGCGCTGGGGTGGGAGTACGACAGCGGCAACTACGCCGCGGCCCTCCGCAAAGCCATGGATAAGATCGGCTACGCCGATCTGCGGAAGGAGCAGGCCGAGAAGCGCAAGCGCGGCGAGCTGATGGGGATCGGCATCTCGAGCTTCACCGAGATCGTGGGGGCCGGCCCATCCAAGCACTTCGACATCCTCGGGATCAAGATGTTCGACTCGTGCGAGATC
>JACQVG010000202.1 GCA_016209905.1 Gemmatimonadota bacterium
AGGGTCGTCCACGCCGGCCACGGCCGGAAGCCACGCCGTGAAGGCCCGGTAAGCCGCGTCCCCCGCGGCGTAGCCCGCTTCCTGAAGCGCCTCCGCCCCGACGCGGTCCCGGAGGGCGTGGAGCGCGCGCGGGGAGAGGGCAACGAGGGACGATTCGTGGAGCGGGACGTCCGTCATGGGTCGCGAATCTAGGCCGAGCCGCCGAGACGCCGCAAGAGTTCCGCTTCGTCCCACACCGGAATGCCCAGCGCGCGTGCCTTATCCAGCTTGCTCCCCGGCGCCTCGCCCGCGATGATCGCCGTCGTCGTCTTGGAGACGCTGCCCACCACGGCGCCGCCCGCCGCCTCGATCCGCCGCGTCGCTTCGGCGCGGTCGAGCGAGGGCAGCGTGCCGGTCAGGACGAAGGTCTGGCCGGAGAGCGCGCCTTCGGTCGCGGTCCGCGCCGGCTCGTCCATCCCGAGCCCGGCGGATCTGAGTCGCTCGATGAGGCGCCGGTTGCGGGCGTCGCGGAAGAAGCCCGCCACGGCCTCCGCGATGGTGGGGCCGATGCCGCGTACCGAGCCGATCTCGTCCGCGGATCGCTGCATCAGCGCGTCCATCGTCCCGAACCGTCGCGCCAGCAACTCGGCCGCGCCCTCGCCCACGTGGCGGATGCCGAGCGCGAAGAGCAGCGTGGCGAGCGGCCGGTCCTTCGACGCCGCGATGGCCGCCACGACTTGGGCCGCGGACTTCTCGGCGAAGCCCTCGAGCGCGGCGAGTCGTTCGACCGTGAGGTCGTACAGGTCGGCGACGTCGGCGACCAGCCGGGCCGCGAGGAGCTTCGCGGCCCGCTCGTAGCCGAGGCCCCTGATATCCATCGCGCCGCGCGCCGCGAAGTGCGCGATCCCCTCCAGAACCCGGCCCGGGCAGGAGACGTTCGGGCAGTATGTCATGACCTCGTCGGCGGGCCGCTCGACCTCCGAGCTGCAGTCGGGACAGCGCTCCGGCATGGTGAACTCGCGCTCCGCCCCCGTGCGCCTCTCGCGCACCGGACCGAGCACCTGGGGGATCACCTCGCCGGCGCGGGTCACCTCGACCCAGTCGCCGACCCGGATGTCCCTGGCGGCGATCAGCTCCGCGTTGTGCAGGGTGGCGGTCGAGACGGTCACGCCGCCGATCTCCACCGGCTCCAGCTCGGCGAACGGGTTGAGGGCGCCCGTGCGGCCGACGTTGACCTTGATGTCGAGAAGGCGGGTGACCGCGACCTCGGGCGCGAACTTCCGCGCGATCGCCCAGCGCGGCTCGCGGCCGCCGACCGCGCCCAGCTCGTCGTGCAGCGCCAGCGCGTCCACCTTCACCACCACCCCATCGGCGCCGAACGGCAGCAGCTCGAGCAGGGGCTCGATCTCGGCGACCGCCGCGCGCGCCTCCGCGAGGTCCGCGGTGCGCCGCCGGTGCGGCTCGACCCGGAATCCCCACGCCGCGAGACCCTCCAACAGCTCGCCCTGCGTCGTGAACGGGAGTCTCGCCCCCGGCGCCTCGACCGTGAACGCGTAGCAGCGCAGGCCGCGCCGCCGGGTGACGCGAGAGTCGAGCTGGCGGAGGCTTCCCGCCGCGGCGTTGCGCGGGTTCGCGAACAACGGCTCGCCGGCCGCCTCCCGCTTCCGATTGAGCGCGTCGAAGCTGGCGCGGGGAAAGTAGACCTCGCCGCGCACCTCGAGTAGGGCCGGCCACCCCTCGCCCAGCAGGCGCAGCGGCACGTCGGGGATGGTTCGCAGATTGGCCGTGACCACCTCGCCGACCACCCCGTTGCCGCGCGTCGCGCCGACCTCGAGGACGCCGTCCCGGTAGGTGAGGCTCACCGCGGCGCCGTCGATCTTGATCTCGACCGTGTAGCCGCCGCGACGCACGTCCGGGGCGATGCGGGCGTTGCGCTCCTCCCAGGCGAGGAGCTCCTCGTCGCTGAACGCGTTGGCCAGGGAGAGCATCGGGACGAGATGCCGGCGCTTGCCGAGGCTCTCGGCCGGCTCGGCGCCGACCCGCAGCGTGGGCGAGTCGGGCGTTGCGAGGTCGGGGTGCGCCGCCTCGAGGTCCTGGAGGTCGCGGAAGAGGCGGTCGTACTCGGCGTCGGAGAGCTCGGGCGCGCCCAGGACGTAGTAGGCGTGGATGGCGCGGTTCAGGACTCGGCGCAGCTCGGCGGCGCGCCGGACCAGTGCCGAGGCGTGTGTCGGCGGGGTCGTCATCCGTCCAAGCTTCGGGACCCGCGTCGCGCGCGTCAAGCGGGTTGCCGCCTCCCGGCGGCGCGTGTACGTTCAGCCCTCCACAGAGTACCGGAGAAGGGATGCGCCACGTCGTCGGTCTGGTCGTGACCGTCACCCTGCTGGGCGGCGCCGTTCCCCTTCGGGCGCAGCAGGCGGCTGGGCCCGCCCCGTACGTGGAGGAGCTGCCGGGCGCGGGGCGACCGATCGACTTCGCCGCCACCGCCGCGCGGCGTCAGCGGCTCATGGACCGGCTGGGTGACGGGATCGTGCTGATCCCGGCCGCCCGCGGCCGGAACCTCGAGCAGGACTACATTCAGGACAACGATTTCCGCCAGCACAACACTTTCTTCTACTTCACGCAGCTCGAGTCGCCGAACGCGTGGCTCGTGATGAACGCGCGCTCGGCCGGGCCCGACACGGTGGTTCTCCTGCTTCCCGATCGCGATCCCCGGCAGGAGCGCTGGACGGGACCGAAGCTCGGGCCGGGCGCCGACGCGGCTCGCCTGACGGGTATCCCCGTGGTGCTGAGCGCGACCAAGCTCGACAGCGTGCTCGGCGCGGCCGAGGCGCGCCGGGTTCCGACGTACGCGCCCCTCGACCGCACCACCCTGCAGGAGGCGGTCGTGCAGCGGCTGCGGGCCGACACGACACGCGTCGTGCGCGATGTGCGGCCGGTGGCGGACTCGCTGCGGCTGGTCAAGGATGATGCCGAGCTGGCGGCGCTGCGCCGGGCGATCGCGATCACCACCGACGCCCACCGCGAGGTGATGCGCGGCGCGCGGCCCGGAATGTTCGAGTACGAGCTGGAGGCCCTGCTCGAAGCCGCCTTCCGTCGCCGGGGCGCCGACCGCGTCGGCTTCCCCAGCATCGTGGGGAGCGGCTTCAACGCCACGACGCTGCACTACGACGTCAACCGGCGCCAGACCCGGCCGGGGGACCTCGTCGTGGTGGACATCGGCGCCGAGTACGGCTACCACACGGCGGACGTCACCCGGACCATCCCCGTCGGCGGCGCGTTCACTCCCCGCCAGCGGGCGATCTACGACCTGGTGCTCGCGACGCAGCAGACGGCGATGGACTCGGTGCGGCCGGGGATGACCGTGGCGCAGCTCAACGCGCTCGCCCGCGCCTACATGCGGGAGCATTCCGCCGGCCTGTGCGCGCCGCAGACGTGCGACGCGTACTTCATCCACGGCCTGTCGCACTGGCTCGGCATGGACGTGCACGACGTCGGAGACTATCGCACCCCGTTCGCGCCCGGCATGGTGCTCACGGTCGAACCCGGCATCTACCTCCCCGCCGAGTCTCTCGGCGTGCGCATCGAGGACGACGTGCTCGTCACGGCGACCGGCTACGAGCTCCTTTCCTCGGGCGCGCCGCGGGCGGCGCAGGAGATCGAGCGCCTCATGCAGCAGCCGGCCGAGGCCTCGGTGCGCCGCGGCCAACGATAGCGCGCCGGGCGGGGGTAAGGGTGTAGGGGGTAGGGGGTATCATGGCGGCGGACGAAGGCCACGACGAGCGCGATCGGGGCGACGCACCAGAGTCGCCGCGGGCGACGGACGACCGATCGGAGGGGCGCATGAGCCAGGCGGAAGGCGAGGGGGGCATCAGGAGCTTTGTCGCCGGGCTGCTGATCGGCGCGCTGGTCGGCGCCGGTGTGGCGTTGCTGTTCGCGCCGCAGAGCGGAGCCGACACGCGGCGAGTGATTCGGCGACGCGCGAAGCAGCTGGCTGGCGAAGCGCAGGATCGCTACGAGGATCTCACGGACCGCGTGCGGCACTCCCGCCGCCGGCGCGAGCGTGACGAAGCTACCGCCGATTGAGACGCTGGAGCAGCGCCGCCGCTTCCTGCTTGAACCGCTGGTCCTGCGGGTCGCAGCCGAGAGGCAGCTGCGCCACCTGCTCCAGGTGGACGGCCGCCTCCTGCGGCCGGCCGGCGTCCACCAGCGCCTTGGCCAGTTCCAGATGATGGGTGATGACCTGCGGCTCGAGTCGGATGGCCTCGGCGAAATACCGCTCCGCGTTCGCCCACGACGCCTGGCTGAAGATGGACGCGCCGAGGAATGTCCGGGCGAACAGCTTCGTGACGCCCGGCAACCGCTGGATCTCGGCGTTCCAGCGGCCGAGGACGTGCTGGGCGCCGCCATGCCGGGAGTCGAGCTCGGTCGCCCGCAGCGCCTCGTCCCGGATGACGCGCGAGTAGCGGACGCGTTGCCGCGCGCCCTTGGACAAGGCCACGCGTCCCACCGCGACCGCGACCATGAAGTGCCCGTCGGCCCCGGCGCTGTTGACGCGAACCGCGCGCTCCGCCAACCGCTGCGCCTCGGCGTAGAGCGAGTCCCGCCGCGTGCGCTGCGCGTCGGGCAGCATCGTCCCCAGGTCGGCCAGTTCCCGCGCCGCCTTCCAGTTGGCCTCGTAGTTCAGGGAGTCGATCGCCAGCGCTTCCCGGAAGTTCGCGAGCGCCTCGTCGGCGTTGCGCTGACAGCGCGCGGCGTCGCCGGCGGCGATGTGCCTCGACACGTCCTGCGCCGCGCCGCGCGCCACGCACAGGCAGAGGGTCGAGGCCACCAGGGCGAAGGCGCGCACGGCGACGTCTCCACGGGATCGAGGGCGGCCTAATGTTCGTGCCGGGCCTGATCGAACGCAAGCGCGACGGCGGCGAGCTCACGGCGGGCGAGTGGCGGGACCTCATGATCGGCTACCACGAGGGGCAGGTGCCGGACTACCAGATGTCGGCGCTCTTGATGGCCGCGTTCTTCCGCGGCCTGTCGGCGGAGGAGACCTCGGCGCTCCTCGATGGGATGATGGCGTCGGGCATCGGCCTCAAGTTCGGGGACCGCAGCCGCGCGGTCGTGGACAAGCACTCGACGGGCGGGGTGGGGGACAAGGTCTCGCTCGTGCTCGCGCCGGTGGTTGCGAGCTTGAGTGTGCTGGTGCCCATGATGTCGGGGCGCGGTCTCGGCCACACCGGCGGGACGCTCGACAAGCTCGAGAGCATCCCGGGGTTCCGGACCGACCTCTCGATCGATCAGGTGCAGGCCCAGCTGGAGCGGATAGGCTGTGCCATGTTCGGGCAGACGCCCGAGATCGCGCCCGTGGACCGGCGTCTGTACGCGTTGCGCGACGTGACCGCCACCGTCGAGTCCATTCCCCTCATCGCGGCGAGCATCATGTCCAAGAAGCTCGCCGAGGGCCTCACCGGCCTGGTGCTCGACGTGAAGCAGGGAAGCGGAGCGTTCATCACGGCATCGTCGCTCGATCTGGCGCGCACCATGATGGCGCTGGGAGAGGCCCGCGGCTGCCCGACGGTCGCGCTGCTGACCGCCATGGATCGGCCCCTCGGCCGCGCCTGCGGCAACGCCCTCGAGACCGAGGAGGCGATCATGGCCCTGCGGGGCGAAGGGCCGCAGGACCTGCACGACGTGACCCTCGCGCTCGGCGTGGAAATGCTGCTTCTCGCGGGGGAGACGGACCGCGCCCGCGCGGCCGAGCGGCTCGAAGCCGGCATTCGGAGCGGCCGGGCGGCCGAGACGTTCCAGCAGATCATCGAGGCGCAGGGCGGCGACCCGCGGTGCGTGGACGATCCGGCGCTGTTGCCGCAGGCCGCAGCGGTGGAGGTCTACTACGCCCGCGCGGCGGGGACGATCCTGGAGGTGGAGCCGCGCACGATTGGTCGCGCGGTGGTGCAGATGGGCGGCGGCCGCCAGCGGGTGGAGGACGCGGTGGACCCGACCGTCGGCTTCGTGATCACCGCTCGCCCGGGGCAGACCGTCCACACGTCGGAGCCGCTGGCGTCCATCTTCGCGCGCGACGGGGCGGGCATCGAGCTCGGCCGGCAGGCGCTCGATCGCGCGATCAAGATCGGCGAGGGGTCGGCGGCGCCGCTCCCCCTCGTGGCCGCGCGGGTCAGCGCGAAGGGCGTCGAGAAGCTCGCCTAGCCCGGAGTGCGCCCGGCCCCGGGCCCCCAGTCGTCGCCTTCGAACCCGTCCTCCGGCGCAGCCGCGGCGTCGAGATCTCGCACCTCATGCTCCGCGCGCTCCAGCTCGGCGAAGTCAATCCCCTCGTCCCGAGCCGACCCGGTCGGCGCGCCGCCGGGCGCCCCGGCGATGCGGGGCGAGTGCGCCCGGCCCTCCGCGCGCCGCCTGCCGATGTGCGCGAGGCCGGCCCAGCAGCACACCACCGCGAGCACTAGAAAAACGACGTAGGCCATCCGTCCCTCTCCGGGGCGACCGCGGCCGGCGGTCGCTCGTGTCGGCTGCCTACTGGACCAGCCGGCCGAGGGTCAGGCTGAGCGCGGGCACGAAGGTGACAGCCAGGAGCGCGATCAGCATCAGGAGCACGAACGGCACCACGCCGCGCAGCACCCGGATCAGCGGCTGCTCGAAGATGGTGCTGGCGACGAAGAGGTTGATGCCGAAGGGCGGCGTGAGGTAGCCGATCTCCAGGTTCACGATCATGATGATGCCCAGATGGATCGGGTCCACGCCGAAGGCCGCGCCGGCCGCGGCGAGGATCGGTGCCAGGATGAGGATCGCGCTGATGCTGTCGATCAGGGCTCCCGCCACGATCAGGATCACGTTCACCAGGAGCAGGTAGGCCCACGGCGTGGCGCCGGGCTGCGGCGTCGGCAGCGTCGCCCGGAGCCACGCGGTCAGCGCATCCGGCACGCCGGCCAGCGTCAGGTACTGGCTGAACGCCGCGGCCACCATCACGATCGCGAGGATGACGCCCATCTCCGCCGCGCTCTGGCTGATCAGCCGCGGCAAGTCCCGGAGCCGGAGCTCGCGGTGGATCCGGGTCTCGACGAGGAGCGCGTAGACCACGCCGGCCGCCGCCGCCTCGTTCACCGTGAGCAGGCCGGTGTAGATCCCGCCGAGGATGATGACCGGCAGGAGGAGGCTCCACACGCCGCGCCGGAGCGCGACAGCGACGGCTGCGACGTTCAGCGCCACTCGCGGCACCCGGGCGACGATACCCACCCGCAGGCAATACAGGGCGAAGATCGCCGCGATCAGCAGGCCGGGCAGGACGCCGGCGATGAACATCGCGCTCACCGACGCCGCCGGCACCATGATGGCGTACACGATCATCGGGATGGACGGGGGGATCAGGATGCCCAGCGATCCGGCGCTGCTCAGCAGGCCCTGGCCGAACTCCGCGCGGTAGCCCGCCCGGATCAGCGCCGGATACATCACGATCCCGATCGCGACCACCGTGGCGGGGGACGAGCCGCTGATCGCCGCGAACACGACGCAGGCGGCGACCGCCGCGATGGCGAGCCCACCGGGCGCCCATCCGGTCGCGGACCGCGCGACGTCCACCAGCCGGCGGCTGATCCCGCCGCCGGACATGATCACCCCGGCCAGCACGAACATCGGGATCGCGAGCAGCGCGTCCTGGTCCAGCACCCGGAACATGTTGCGCGCCAGCTCGTACTCCGCGGCGTGCGGCACCGCCGCCGGCAGCGCCGCGAGGAAGCGCAGGGCCAGCGCGGTGGCAGCCCCGAGGACGGCGAACAGCGGCAGCCCGAGGAGGAACAGCACCAGGACGACGAGAGCGATCAGGGGTCCCACGCTACAGTCCCTGAGCCTGGCCGGCGTCCGGCGGCCGCTTCTGGTACTCGGCGATCAGCGCCTGGAGGCCGCCGCCGCCCCGGTACCGGAGCTGGGGGTCTATGAGGCCGAGGTTGGCCAGGGTGCCGGAGCAGGCCACGCCGAGGAACCGCAGCGCCATGATCCCGAGGCCGAGCGGCAGCGCGAGCGCGACGTACTTGATCGGGATCCCCAGCGCCGTGCTCTCGCGGAACTGGATGGGCGCCGACCCGAGGAGCACCCACCCCGCCCTGGCGAGGTACAGCGTGATCAGCGTGGCGATCGCCGCCCCGGCAACCGTCAGCCACTCCTTGGCGACCACTCTGCCGCGCTGCTCGAGTATGCGGGCCACGGCGTCCACCGCGATGTGCCGCCGCTCGCGCGTCGCGACGCTGGCTCCCAGGACCGCCGCCCACACCATGGAGTAGCGCGCGATCTCGCCTCCACCGCGCACGACGATGTCGTACCCGGTGGCCGCGGCGCGGCGGAGCAGGAGCCCCAGACGGTCGAGGAGGCCCAGCGCCGCGTCGGGCGGCGGCAGGAAGCGCTGCGGATCGAGCCACTCGCCGAGCGGCAGGGCGCCGGAGAGGTAGCGCAGCACCGCCTGCAGGAACACCACCGCCACGATCGCCAGCAGAGCGGCCACGGTGACCGCGCGCTCCGTCCAAGCGACACGCGCGTCCATGCGCCCCAGCGTGCGGACCAGCCAGGTGAAGACCGGGTGGCCGGGGGCTGGCTGGGCCTCGGCGGTCACGCCTTCGCTACCGGCGGGTGCGGCTCGCGAACTCGGCTTTGCCGCGCGCCAGCGCCTGCAGCACTTCCTCGCCCAGGCGCCGCCGGACGTCCGGCTGGTTGATCACGCCGGCGGTGCGCGCCGCGAAGGCCTGCCGCTCCGCTGCCGAAAGCGTCACGATCCGGATCCCCTGCTGGCGGAACAGGTCGAGGGCCTCCGTCTCGGCGACCGCCAGCCGCTGGCGGACGTCCGCCTCCGTCCGCGTCATCGCCTCCTGAAAGCGCGTTCGCTGCGCGGGCGTCAGCCGCTCCCACGCGGCCCGGTTGCACACGATCACGGCGGGCTGGTAGATGTGCCGGCTGATCGTGACGTGGTGCAGCACCTCGTTCCAGCCCACGGCCGCGGTGAACACCAACGAGTTCTCGCCACCGTCTATCACCCCGCGCTCGAAGGCCTGGTACACGTCCGTGACGGCCATCGGATTCGCGTTGGCGCCCAGCGCGCGCCAGAACGCCAGGTGGATGGGGCTCTCCTGCGAGCGCATCCTCAGGCCGCGCAGGTCCTCCGGTCGGCGGACGGCGCGGTTCCGAGTGTGGAAGTTGCGCCACCCGTTCTCGCTCCATCCGAGCAGCACGAGCCCGCGGCCCTGGAGCTCGCGCGCGAAGTACTCGCGGAAGTGGTTGTCAATGACGAAGTACGCCTGCTCCGAGCTCTCCCACACGTACGGCAGCTCGAAGACGTCCAGGGCGGGGACCAGCGACGCGAGCGCGCCGGTGCTGATTCCGGCGCACTCGATGCTGCCGAACTGCGTGCCTTCCGCCATCTGCACTTCGTCTCCGAGCTGCCCGCCCGGGAACAGCAGCAGCGTGATGCCGGACCCTCCCCGCTCGACCAGGCCCTTCATCGCCACCAGCGACTGCATCCACGGGGAGCCGTCGGGCGCCACGGTGCCGAGCCGGATGCGAACGACTTGCCCGGCCGCGGGCGGGGCGGCGAGCAGCACCGCTGCCGCCAAAGCCAGAGAGCGGCGGCCCCTCATCGGGCGAAGAGCTCGTCCACGCGCGCCAGGAAGCGCCGCGCCTTCTGCTGCTCCAGCTTCTGCTCCGGGATGATGCCCGGGATCGCGTCCACGGGCGTGGCGAGCGCGAGCCGAAGCTGCTCCTCGAACAGGGCCCGGTTCTGGACCCCGACCGCATACGTCTCGGCGTAGGTCACCCGCGTGCCGATGTAGTTCGGCTCGATCTGGAGCGCCCGCTCGAAATGCACGCGCGACCGGTTCTTGTCGCCGCCGGCGATGCTCGGCGCGATGGAGTAATAGGCGCCCCAGTAGCGGTCCGGCGCGGCGTGGAAGTACGTGGAATCGAGCGCCGTCACCCTCCGGACCAGCCGCTGGATCCGGCTGCGGTTGGCCAGGATGGTCATGAAGCCCTTGGCGCGCGCCCACCGCCCCAAGTTCACCGCCGTCCAGTAGAGCGCCGGAACGTGCTCGCGCCCCAGGGCGGCCAACGCGGCGTCGTTCCTGCCGCGCGTCATGGCGGCGCGGAACCCCGGGTTGATGGACATCGCCTGCTCGCCCCGTTGCGTGCCCGTCTGGTAGGTGGCGAGGCGCTCCTCTTCGTTCTCCAGGTTCTCCGCCAGCAGGTAGTAGGCGCGGCTGATCAGCGACGCGACCTCGACGTCCGCCGGGCTGAGCCGGGACGCCTCTTCCAGGTCCGCGATCGCGGCCCGCAGCTCGGGGACGCTGTCGCGTCGCTCCCAGTGCGCCATCGCGCGGCCGCGCGCCGCCTCGAACTCCGCGCTCGCTCCCGCCGCGGGCGTCGCGCCCGGGGCGACCTTCCAGCCTTCGACACGCCGTGCGGCGCATCCGGCCGTCGCGAGACAGCCGAACGCCACGGACACCCACCAGCCTCGCCGGATGCAGGTCACGGTCCTCATCACTCCTCCGCGTGTCGTCGTCTTCGAGAGGGAAGCTTCGTCGGGAGGGCACAAATCTGCGCGCCGGGCGGCACGTCCGCCAGAGCAGCCCGGCGCCCGCGCTCACGCCGTCAGCCGCGCCGCCGCCCGCGCCGCCGGCCGCGCTGGAGTGTCTTCCCCCACCGCCCGAGGAAGGCCGTCACGAAAGCGTGGACCTGAGCGGGCTCCACCGCGACCCGCGCGAGGGCCATCGCCACGCTCAGCGCGATGTGGTAGCCCTCGGACTTCGAGGCCACCGCGCGCCGGTAGGCGGGGTGGGCCTCGTTTACCCACACCGTGGACTCGACGAGCCGGCCGAGGCTCGTGTCCTCCGGGCGGCTTTCGAACTGGATGGTCAGCCCGTAGCGACCCGGCCGCCGACGCTCCCGCGGCCCGCCGGGCGTCGGTAGGGCGACCGCCGACTCGCGCTCGGCTTCCGTCGGTGCGCGCGGTTCCGGCTCGCGCTCGCCCGCTTCCGTCGCGGGAGCCGGGACGGGCTCCGGGGCCGCAACGGTCGGCCACTCCGGCGCGACGACGCCCGCGCGTCCCGAGAGCATCCCTGACGGTTCCCCGGGACGCCCGACCGGCAAGCGCCGTTGGCCCCCGGCCTGCCGATCGACCAGCGCGGCGAGCAGCGGGAAGTCCTCGGCGAGAGCCACCAGCACGCTCAGGAGGTCGCGCACCACG
>JACQVG010000197.1 GCA_016209905.1 Gemmatimonadota bacterium
CGACGCCCAGGCCGGGAAGGAACTCCCAACAGAACTCGCCACACGGGTTGAGGCGCGACAAAGCCCCACAGCGGGAAATCACGGTGAGGCTTGATCTTCAAGCAGTCGGGACGGCGGGATTTGAACCCGCGACCCCCTGACCCCCATTCAGGTGCGCTACCGGGCTGCGCTACGTCCCGCCCGACCCCGCCAATCTAGCGCCCTCCGACGCCGCCGTCACGCACCCACCAGCAAGAGCACGAGCTCGACGCCACCGCCGCGGCGTCCTCGGTGCGCAACGCATCGCTGACTCGGAACACTAGCGCTTTGCCCGCCCAGGGATATACTTGCCCCACCACGCAACTCACCCCGGAGACCCCGATGCGCTACACTCGATGGCTCGGCGCCGCGCTCGCCCTCGCCGCCGCCGGCTGCCAAGCGACCGAAACCGCCGAACAGATGCAGACCCGGATTGACCAGGAGTCGGCTGCCTTCCGCGCCGTCCTCGACTCCCTCGCCCCGAAGTTCCAAGCGTGGGCCGCCGCCGGCCAGGTGGACTCGATCGCCAACCTGTACATGGAGAACGCGAACCTCCTGCCGGCCAACGAGCCCATGGTCGTCGGCCGCGAGGCCATCCGCGCCAAGTTCACCCAGTGGTTCTCGTGGGGCACGTGGACATACACGATCAGCATCCAGGCCGCGCTCGCCAATGGACCGATCGGCCTCGAACGCGGCACGTACAGCATGTCGTTCGCGCCCGGCCCGAACGCCCCCGCAGGCATGACGGCCATGGCGGAGACCGGCAAGTACCTCGTGCACTGGCACAACATGGGTGGGCAGTGGATGATCGCCGACGACATCGGTAACAGCGACCGTCCGATGATGCCGCCTCCGGCGACGACGCGCCGCCGCGGCTAGCCCGCCGCCGGTCACGCGCCGAAATAGTCGGGCGCGTTGCCCCGCTTCCACTTGATGTTGCACCCCAGGCTCGGCTTCTGCTCGGGCGAGACGGGCAGCCCGGCGAGCACCGCCTCGAGCGCCGCCCGCAAGTCCCGCCCCGTCACGGGCACGTCGTTCCCCGGCCGGCTGCCGTCCATCTGCCCGCGATACACCAGCCGAAGGCCCCGATCGAACAGGTAGAAGTCCGGCGTGCACGCGGCCCGGTACGCCTTCGCCACCTCCTGGCTCTCATCGTAGAGGTACGGGAAGGTGTAGCCCACCCGCCGCTTCTCCTCCCGCATTCCCTCGGGACTGTCGTCGGGATAGGCCGCCACGTCGTTGCTGCTGATCCCGACCACCGCCACCCCCCGCGCCCGGTACTCCTCGCCCATCGCGGCCACCTCGTGCCGCACGTGCCTCACGTAGGGGCAATGGTTGCAGATGAACATGACGAGGAGCGCGGGCGCGCCCGCGAAGTCGGACAGCGCCACCTCGCCGCCGCCGACCTCCGGCAGCCTGAAGTCCGGCGCCACCGCGCCGAGCTCGAGCAGCATGGAAGACGTCACCGCCATAAGCCACCTCCGCTCAAGAACCCACCTCCACCAGCACCTTGAGCACGCCGGGCCGCGCGGCGTGCTCGAACGCCGCCACGCCTTCGCCGAGCGGGTATCGCGCGTGGATGAGCGGCTCGGGACGCACCCGGCCCTCCGCCAACAGGCGCAACGCGGGAGGAAACGACCCACACCGCGACCCCACCAGCACGAGCTCGTTCACGACCACCGCCGAAGCATCGAGCGTCAGCGCACCGGCGTACGTGCTCTTCATGACCAGCGTCCCTTTGGGCCGGAGGGCGGCGCACGCGATCCGGAAACCCTCGGGACCACCGGTGCACTCGACGGCCACGTCGAACGAGGCCGGCGGCACGCTCTCCGCAGACCCCGTTCCGATCCCGAGCTCGCCGAGAAGCGCAAGCTTCCCGGGATGGCGCCCGACCACCAGGAGGTCGCAGCCGGTGAGAGCCAGCGTGCGCGCGATGAGCTGGCCGAGCTTGCCGTCGCCGACTAGCAGCACGCGGTCGCCGGCCCGCATGGACACCTGCTCCTGGATGTTGAGCGCGGCGGCCAGCGGCTCGGTGAACACCGCCGCGTCGGTCGAGACGCCGTCCGGGACCTCGTGCAGGTTCTCCGCCGGCAGCATCAGGTATTCGGCGAAGGCGCCATTCCGACCGACGATGCCCAGCACGGTGCGCCGCTCGCAGTGCGTCCTCCGCCCGGCCCGGCACGCCGGGCAGGCGCCGCAGACGGCGTTGATCTCGCCGACCACCCGACGACCGACGAACCCCTCGGGACCCCGCTCGACGACGCCGACGAACTCGTGACCCGGGACGCCGCGGTACGGGTAGTAGCCACGCACCAGCTCGAGGTCGGTGTTGCAGATCCCGGCCAGGAACACCCGCACCAGCGCCTCACCCGGGGCCTCGGGCACCGGCACGTCGCTCCTTAGGCCGAGGCGCCGATCCTCGAGCCAGACCGCCCGCATGGTTCGCGTCACGGCACGGCTCCAAGATACATTCTAGATGGTCCGGTCATGACGTACACCGCCCTCGCCCGCACCCACCCTCCCGCCTACCTCGGCCTGCCGCGCGGCGAGCTGGCCGAGCGCGCGAGGCGCGCCGTCGCCTCCCTGGCCGACTGCCGCGCCTGCCCGAGGGACTGCGGCGTCAACCGCCTCGAGGACAAGTGGGCCGCGTGCAAGACGGGCCGCTACGCGGTGGTCAGCAGCTACTTCCCGCACTTCGGCGAGGAGGACTGCCTCCGCGGCTGGAACGGCTCGGGCACCATCTTCTTCTCGCACTGCAATCTGCGCTGCGTCTTCTGCCAGAACTACGACATCAGCCAGGCGGTACGGCCCGGCGGCGCCACGGGCCACCGGCCCGACGAGATCGCCCGCATGATGATCGAGCTGCAGGAGATCGGCTGCCACAACGTCACCTTCGTCACCCCCGAGCACGTCGCGCCCCAGGTGGTCGAGGCCGTCGCCGTCGCCGTGGACCTCGGCCTCTTCCTCCCGATCGTCTACAACACCAGCGCCTACGACTCGCTCGAGAGCGTCGCGCTGATGGACGACGTAGTGGACATCTACATGCCGGACTTCAAGTACTGGTCGGCGGAGCGCAGCTGCACGTTCATGAAGGCGGAGAACTACCCCGAGGCCGCGCGCGCGGCCATCCTGGCGATGCACCGGCAGGTGGGCCCGCTGGTGCTGGACGCCGACGGGCTCGCCGTGCGCGGGGTGCTCCTGCGCCACCTCGTGATGCCGGGTTGCCTCGACGAGACCCGCGCCATCCTGGAATGGATCAGGGCGGAGCTGGGGCCCGACACCTACGTGAACCTGATGGACCAGTACCGCCCGGCGGGCAAGGTGAGCGCCGCGCAGCACGCCGAGATCAACCGGCGGCTCACGTCCGCTGAGTTTGACGAGGCGCGGGCGATCGCCCTGGACCTCGGGCTTCAGCGCCTCGATGCGCGGCGGCCGCATCCCGAGCTTCGGCGGCGAGTGATCTTCGCCTGAAACCCGCAGGCCTCCCGGCGTACGCAAGTAAAGAAGACGGGTGCCGGGCGGCGAGGCCACTGCCGACACGCCACCTGGCACCCCTGGACCCTGTCGCCTGCTTCCTGCCGCCTGCTTCCTGCCGCCTGCGGCCCCCCTACTGGCTTGCCGCCGCCACCGGCATCATGATGTGCGCATACGGCGTCCCGCCCCACATCACGTACGGCCCGCCGCTCATGGGATCGGTCGGCATCCCCCGCAGCGCGCTCACGCTGGGCACGACCATCATCACGTGCGGCGGCTCCACGTGCCAGCTCTGCCCCGAATCCGGCTGCATCTTGAAGGGATCGGTGTTGCTCGCCGCCGCCCCGCCCTGCAGCATGTAGGCCAGTCCCGTCGCCGTGATGTTCGGCGTGCCGTGCGACATCCACGCGTTGGCCCAATTCGCGAACTGCGCGTCCACACACATGGGATCGTTCTGGGGCGTGTTGGCCATGTCTGGGAAACAGGTCCAGCCGTTGCTGCCGGCCCGCAGCTCCGTGGGCTGGGCCCCCTCACTCGCCGCCCAATCCATGATCGTGGCGCCGCTGGCGATCTGCGCGGGCGCCGCGCTCTCCGCGTTCGCGATCTTCCACTCCGGCGTCCCCGGCGCCGGACCCGGCGGCGCCTGCTCGGCGGCCTGCTGCTGCTGCTGACAGCCGACCACGGCGAGCACGACGATCGCGGGAACCAGCTTCCTCACCACACGCATACCACCTCCAGGAAGAACGTCAACACTCGACGCGCCGACCGGCGCGCCGCCCACGCATATCGCGTCGCTCGTCGAGGAGCCCCCGCACAGAGAGCCCGCCCGACGGCCCATCGCCCGCCACATTCGCGCCACGGATCGGAGAGGTGTGAAGCGACTACCATACTAGCCTGTCGCCAAGCGCACAAGCGGTCATCGTAACGCCTTATTCCAGCGAGCGTTACATGACGCCAACGCCGGCCGCCGCGCCGCCTTGACGCCGCCGGCGCGCGGCGCCATCATACAAACGTATGAATCACGCTCCCGACTGCGCCGCGCGCCTCCTCGCCGCCGCCCGCGCCCTGTTCGCCCGCCGCGGCTACGACGGCACCTCCGTCCGCGCCATCACCGCGAAGGCGAAGGCCAACCTCGGCGCCGTCACCTACCACTTCGGCTCGAAGGAAGCGCTGTACCACAAGGTGATCGAGTCCATCACGGAGCCGTTCGTGGACCGCGTCGCCGCGGCGGCCGCGGGCGCGGGCGCGCCGCTCGACCGGATCGAGGCGATCGTCCGCACCGTCTTCGAGCAGATGGAACGCCACCCGGAGATGCCCGCGCTGATCATCCGGGTACTGGCTTCGGAGCGACGCATGCCTCCGCCTGCCGCGCGCACCATGCAGCGGAACATCCGCGCGCTGTCGGAGACGATCCGCGCCGGACAGCGGGACGGCAGCATCCGCACCGGGGACCCGATCCTCCTCTCCATGAGCGTCGTCGCGCAGCCTTTGCACCTCGCCCTGACCGGCCGCCTGCTCGAGCAGGGCCTAGGCCTCGACCGGCACGACCCCGCCACACGGGCGCGCCTGGTGCGGCACGTGGTCGAGACGGTCCGCGCCGCCCTCGCCCGTCAGCCGAAAGCGCCATCATGAACCCACCCTTGCTTCTCACCGCCGCCCTCGCGGCCGCCCTCGGGACCCAGGACACGGCGCGCCTCACGCTGGACGAGACCGTCGAGCGGGCGCTGGCGCGGTACCCGACCGTGGCCGTTGCGCGCGCGGCCCGCGATCGCGCTGCCGCCGACCTCGCGGACGAGCGCGCCGCGCGCCTGCCCCGCCTCGCGCTCGAAGGGTCGGTGACCCGGTTCGAGGAGCCGATGGTGGTCCTCCCCCTCCACGGCTTCGACCCCCGGACGCCGCCGCTCTTCGACCGCACGCTAGCCGCCGCGGGCCTGTTCGCGAGCTACACGCTACACGATTTCGGGCACCGCGCGTTCCGCATCCGCGCCGCGCGCTCCCTGGACGGCGCCGCGGAGGCGGCGCTCAGTGGCGCCGAGCAGCGGCTTGTGGCGCGTGCGGCGAACGGGTACCTGCGCGTGCTCACGGCGCGTGACGTCCTCGCCGCCCAGGACCAGCGCCTCGCCGCGCTCGAAGCCGAATCCTCGCGCGTGCGGCGGCTGCTCGCCGAGGGGAAGGCGGCGCGAGTCCAGGTCCTGCGGGTGGACGCCGAGCTGGCGCGCGCCCGCGCCGACCGCATCGCCACCGCGGCCGAGCTCGACCTCGCCGAGCACGACCTGGCCCAGCTCGCCGAGCTGCCGTTCGAGCGGGTGCACGAGGGCCGCCTCGCGGCCCTGCGCCTGGCCGAAACGGCGCCCGCGGCGGACGCGCTGACGGAAGACCGCGCCGCCCTGGTCGGCCGCGCACGCGCCGCGAGCCCCGAGCTGCTGGAGGCCCGCCGGCGCGCCGATGCGGCCTCGGCCAGGCTCGGCTCGGCGCGCGCCACGCGCTTTCCCGAGCTCAGGCTCTCGAGCGGCTATGTGGACCGCGGCCGCGACGAGGGCGACTTCTCCGCCGAGTGGCAGGTGGGCCTCTCGCTCTCCTATCCACTCTACACGGGCGGGGCCCGGGCGAGCGCGATCCGGCGCGCCGACGCCGACGCGCGGGCGGCGGCCGAGCAGCTCCGCCTGGCCGGGCTCACGCTCGAGCAGGGCGTGGACCGCGCGCTGGCGGCGGTCCGCGAGGCGCAGGCGCGCGTGGCCGCGCTCGCGAGCGCCGTGGAGCAGTCGGAGGAAGTCGCCCGCATCGAGCGGCTCTCCCTCGACGTCGGCTCGGGCACCCAAACCGACTACCTCGACGCCGAGGCGAGCCTGCTCCGCGCCCGCGCCGGCCTGATCGAGGCGCGGCACGCCGAGATCTCGGCGCGGATCGAGCTGGCCCGCGTCGGCGGCGAGCTGTCGCCGTCCTGGCTCGCCCGCACCGTGCTGACCGCGGACACGCCGAACGCCCCGGCACCCGGCCGCAGGGAAGGTGAGCCATGAACCCCAAGCGGGTGATCGTTCCCGTTGTCGCGCTCCTCGGCGTCGCCGTCGCACTCCGCCTCACGCTCTTCGGCGCCGACGGCGCCGAGGGAACGCTCGAAGCCTCGGGCACCGTCGAGGCGACGGATGCGCAGCTCGGCTTCCAGGCCGCGGGGCGCGTCGAGGCGGTCCGAGTGCGCGAGGGTGATCGCGTGAGGGCGGGCGAGGAGCTGGCGACGCTCGAGCGGGCCGAGCTCGAGGCGCGCGGGGCGCAGGCCCAGGCACAGCTCGCCGCCGCGCGCGCACTTCTCGCCGAGATGGAGACCGGCGCCCGAAGCGAGGAGGTCGCCCAGGCGCGCGAGGGGCTACGCGCGGCGTCGGAGCGCTCCGCCGACGCGCGGCGCGACCTCGAGCGGACGGAGCGGCTGGTCGCGGCCGGGGCGCTCTCCCAGGAGGCGCTCGACAAGGCGCGCCTCGCCCTCGAGGTGGCCGAGAGCCAGCGCGACCAGGCGGCCCAGCAGGCGCAGCTCGTCGAGACGGGGCCGCGACCCGAGCGCATCGCGGCGCAGCGGGCACTCGTGGCGCAGGCCGAGGCGGCGGTGCGGCAGGCCGACGCCGCGCTCGACTACGCGGTCATCCGCGCGCCGTGGGACGGCGTCGTCACGGTGCGTGACCGCGAGCCCGGCGAGACCGTCGGCGCCGGCGCGCCGGTCCTCACGATCATGAACCTCGACGATCGGTGGGTCCGCATCTACATCCGCGAGGACCGGATCGGCGCCGTGCGCCTGGGCCAGGACGCCACGATCACGGCCGACACCTATCCGGGCCGGACGTACCGCGGCGCCGTCGCGTTCATCTCCAGCGAGGCGGAATTCACGCCCCGCAACGTGCAGACCACCGAGGAGCGGGTGCGGCTGGTGTACGCGGTGAAGGTGCGGATCGGCGCGGATCCGTCGTACGATCTCAAGCCCGGTGTGCCCGCGGACGTCAGGCTCCACTAGGGTGCAGAGTTGCAGAGTTGCAGTGGTGGATAGTGACCAGTAAGGCGGCGCAAGCCGCGATTCAGGTGCGCAACCTGACGCGGAAGTTCGGCGCGCTCACGGCGGTGGACGGCCTCAGCTTCGAGGTCGAGCCCGGCACGCTGTTCGGTCTGGTGGGACCGGACGGCGCGGGAAAGACGACCACGCTGCGAATGCTCGCCGGCGTGCTGCGGCCCACGGCGGGCGACGCTCTGCTCGGCGGGGTGAGCGTGGCGGCGAATCCCGAGGGCGTCAAGCACCGGATCGCCTACATGTCGCAGCGCTTCGGGCTGTACGCCGACCTCACCGTGCGCGAGAACATCGAGTTCTACGCCGATCTCTACGAAGTCCCGCAGGCCGAGCGCCCCGCGCGGATCGAGCGGCTGTACCGGTTCTCGAACCTGGGCCCGTTCAGCGAGCGCCTGGCGGGGAAGCTCTCCGGCGGGATGAAGCAGAAGCTCTCGCTCTGCTCCGCGCTCGTCCACCACCCGGAGATCCTCCTCCTCGACGAGCCGACGTTCGGGGTGGACCCGATCTCGCGGCGCGACCTCTGGAACATCGTTCGCGAGATGGTCGCGCAGGGCACGACGGTGCTGCTCACGACCTCGACGCCCGAGGAGGCCGAACGGTGCGACGACGTCGCGCTGCTTCGGGAGGGGCGGGTCGTGGCGGGAAAGCGCGTGACGGCGCCACCGCGGCTTGAGCATCCGGACAGCCACGTCGGCACCGAGCCGGTGGCGAGCGTGCGCGACCTCACCCGCGTCTTCGGGAACTTCACGGCGGTGGACCGAATCTCCTTCGACGTGGGCGAGGGCGAGATCTTCGGCTTCGTGGGCCCGAACGGCGCGGGGAAGACGACGACGATCAAGATGCTGGCGGGTCTCCTCGCGCCGAGCGCGGGCGCGGGCCGCGTGGCCGGTCACGACATCCGCACCGAAGCCGAGGCGATCAAGCAGCGGATCGGGTACATGTCGCAGCTGTTCTCGCTCTACGGCGACCTCACCGTGGACGAGAACATCGTCTTCTTCGCCGGGCTCTACGGGGTGAGGGGCGAGCGGCTGGCGGCGCGGCGCGACTGGGTGCTCGCCATGGCCGGGCTCGAGGGCCAGCGGCGCCGGATGACGGCCGAGCTGCCGCTCGGCTGGAAGCAGCGGCTGGCGCTCGGGTGCGCCATGCTGCACGAGCCGCCGATCCTGTTCCTCGACGAGCCGACGTCCGGCGTGGACCCGGTCTCGCGCCGCAACTTCTGGGACCTCATCTACGCGCTCGCCGACGGCGGCACGACGATCTTCGTGAGCACCCACTACATGGAAGAGGCCGAGTACTGCCATCGCCTCGCGCTCATGAACCGGGGACGGCTCATCGCGCTGGACACGCCGGCGGCGCTCAAGGGGGCCCCGGCGGAAAGCGGGCGCGGCCGCCCGTCGCTCGAGGACGTCTTCGTCACGCTGGTGACGCGCGCGGGGGGCGCGGCGGAGGGATGAGGCCGTGAGGATCCGCCTCGGCCGCCTGCGCGCCGTCGCGCGCAAGGAGATTCTCCAGCTCCGCCGCGACCCGCGCAGCCTCGGCATGGCGTTCGTCGTGCCAGCCGTGCTGGTGCTGCTGTTCGGGTACGTGATCACCTTCGACGTGCGCGACATCAAGATGGGCGTGCTCGATCAGGACCGGACCGCGCGGAGCCGAGCGCTGGTGGAGGCGTTCGCCGCGTCCGGCTACTTCACGGTCGCCGCGCGCCTCGATGGCTCCAGAGACGCCGAGCCGCTCCTGGACCGCGGCGCCGTCCGGCTGGTGCTGCTCATCCCGCCCGGCTTCGCGGCCCGGCTCGCCGCCGGCGCGCCGGCGCCGGTGCAGGCGCTGGTGGACGGCGGCGACGCCAACACCGCGGCGATCGCGCTCAATTACGCGCGCGGCATCGTCGCCGCGTACTCGGCACGCGTGGTTCTCGCCGGCCGCACCCACGCCTTGCCCGTCGCCGCCGAGAGCCGCGTGTGGTACAACGAGACGCTCAAGAGCAGCAACATGGTCGTGCCGGGCCTCGTGGCGGTGATCATGATGATCATCGCCGCGATGCTCACCGCGCTCACGGTCGCGCGCGAGTGGGAGCGCGGGACGATGGAGCAGCTCGCGGCCACGCCGGTGCACCGGGTGGAGGTGATCCTGGGCAAGCTCCTGCCCTACCTCGGCATCGGCCTGATTGACGTCGTGGTGGCGGCCCTGATCGGCGGGGTCGTCTTCGGCGTCCCGTTCCGCGGCAACCCGCTCTTCCTCCTGGCCATGGCCTTCCTCTTCCTCGTCGGCGCCCTCGGGCTGGGGATCTTCATCAGCGCCACGGTGAAGTCGCAGCTCCTCGCCACTCAGATGGCGATGCTGGCGACCTACCTGCCGGCGCTCCTCCTCTCCGGGCTCATCTTCGACATCGCCGGCATGCCGTGGCTGCTGCGGGCCATCACGACGATCGTCCCGGCGCGCTA
>JACQVG010000198.1 GCA_016209905.1 Gemmatimonadota bacterium
CGTCGCGTAGGCGGTGAGCACGATGACCGCGATCTGGGGATCCTCTTCCAGCGCCTCGGTCAGGACCGCGAAACCATCCTTTCCGGGCATCTTGAGGTCGCAGAGCACCACGTCCGGACGCGTGGCCCGGAAGGTCTCGCGAAACAGGCTGCTGTCGACGAGCGTGGCGCACTCCAGGCCCTGGCGGCGGAGCAGGCGCTCGCAGTTCTCGAGCATCGCCGGCTCGTCGTCCACGATCAGCACCGTGGCTTTCACTCGGGGATCGCTCGGCCGTCACGCGGGAACGCGACGCGGAACGTGGTGCCCTCACCCTGGCGGCTGCGCACCGAGATCTCGGCGCCGTGGGCGGTCGCGATGTTGTGAGCGACCGCCAGCCCGAGACCCGTGCCGCCCGCCTCGTGACGGCTGGAGTAGAACGGCTCGAAGATCTGCTCCAGGTTCTCCGGCGCGATCCCGCACCCCGTGTCCGCGACCACCAGAACCACTCGCTGCGCGTCTTCCGCTTCGACACCGACGCGGACGCGACCACCGTCCGGCGTCGCCTGGAGAGCGTTCAGCACCAAGTTGAGGACGAGTTGCTCCAGTCGAGACTCGTTGCCGCGCACAGGGGCGCTCGAAGCCTCTCCCGCCACCTCGAGGCTCACGTTCTTGGCCCGGAACTCGGGAGCCACGAAGCCGGCGATTCGAGCGATCACGTCCGCGAGGTTCACCCGGACCCGGCCGTCGGTGTCGAGGCGGGACAGGTCAAGGAGCCCGCGGGCAATTGAGGCGACCCGCGAGGCGTGCTGGCGGATGACCTCCAGGTCGCGCAGCGCGAAGCAGCCCGCGCACCGCTCCTCGACCTCCTGCAAGACGCACTCGATTCGGTTGAGGATGACGCCGGTCGGATTGTTGATCTCATGGGCCACGCCTGCCGCCAGCGTGCCCACGGCCGCCAGGCGCTCCGCACGCAGCTTCTCCCGGGTCCGCTGGGCGACCAGGCTCTCGAGATGCTCGGTGTGAAGCCTGAGCTGGTGTGCCATGCGCGTGAAATCTGCGCCCAGCTCCTCCAGCTCGTCGTTCGTGGCGATCGCGAGCGGCGGCTCGAAGACTCCTCGAGCCAGCCGCTTGGTGCCTTCGCGAAGCTCACGGATGGGGCGCGTAAACTGGCGCGCCGCCACCACGGCCAGCCAGAGGGCGAGAGCGAGGAATGCGGTGCCCCCGACGAGCGTGATCGCGGCGAACCGCCGGGCCGGCCCGAAGAGCTGGCCCTTGGGTACGACGTGATAAAGAATGAACTGCTCCGCTGCCTCGTGGCCGGCGAACCGGAACGGGAGATAGGCAATCACCGAGCGCGAGCTTCGGTCCACGCCCGGCACGCCTGCCAGCACGCGGTCCGCCACCTCGCGCGGGAGGTCGGCGTAGACCGTCGCCTCCGGCAAGGGCGCCAGCAAGGTGCGGTGCTCACTGTGGCGCACGGAGTGATAGAGGAGAAAGCCGTCCGTGGTCGTGACCGCGGTGACGCCGCGCTGGACGATCCCCGTCGTGCGGAAAAGATCCGCCAGCTGGCCCACGCGCAGCTCCAGCACTGCGGCGCCGGTGGCGCGACCGCCGGTGGCGAGCGGCTGCACGAGCGCGATGGCGGCGATGGGGCTCCCGTCGGTGCCACCCCGCACTTCGACCGGCTGTACGGCGACGCTTCCGGGTGTGGTACGGTCCGCCAAGTAGCGGTAGTACAGCCCCTCGGACGGGTCCGGCGCCAGGTCGACCGAGACCCGGCCGTCGGGGTCGGCCGCGGCCCGGACGAGCAACCTCCCGCTGGTGGCGAGCACGTGGAGCCGATAGTACTCCGGCTTATGGCGAAGAAAGCTCTCCAGCGCCGAACGGAGCCCGGTGAGGTCGGCGCGGTCGGGTCGGGCGGTGAGCTCGGCGAGCCGGTTTTCGGCCGCGAAGTATGCCAGATCGGATCGCACCCGAGAGAGCAGAGCCTGGGAGCGCTCCCGTGCGACCAGCAGGTCGCGCTGCAGCACGTCCAGCGCGGTGCGCTCGATCTGTCGCATCGTGGCGAGGGTCCCGGCAACGCCGAGGACGCCGACCGGGATGACCACCCACGCCGCGAACGCGATCGTCAGCTTGGCGCCGATCGGGAGTGAGCGGAACAGCTTGTTGAGATTCATGCCGTTCTCGGTCTAGGCTATCCCCTTGCCAGCAGGGCGTCAACGGACCGGGTCGCGGCAATTGACGGCCTCGGCGCGCGTTTCAGCGGCTCCGAATGACGACCATTCGCGTCGCCATTTCACGCTCGGCGACTGGGCGCGCGCTGGTGCGCGGCGTTCCCGTCACCGGACGCGCGCGGCGCGGGCCGCGATCCACGGAGCCGCGAGCGCCGTCACGCCGAGGGCGGCCAGCACACCCGCGCCGCTCCAGAGCGCCGGCGCCACGCCGCCGGAAGCTGGCGGCGCGACACCGGCGACCCCGCGCAGGGCGTCGTGGAGGTGGTGGAAGGGAATCGCGCTCTGGGCGACGGCCAGCGCGCTGCCCGGAGCCGGGGCCCGGAACACGCCGCCGCCGTGGAGAAGGAGGAGCGTGGCGACCGCCGCGAAGAGCGCGGTCTCGGCGAGCGAGTCGGCTAGCGCGGCCAGCCAGATCCCCAGCGCGTTGGCGAACAGGAGGCCCGCGACCAGCGCGAGCGCCAGGCCGGCGGTCGTGGCCGCGCTCGCACGCCCGGTCGCCGCGAGTAGCAGCGCAGCGGGCAGTAGCTCCAGGGCGTCGAGCAGGGCGTCGGCGAGCACGCGCTGAAGGAGAAGGGCACGCGGTTCGATGCCGGTCAGGACTACCCTGCCCAACACGCCGCGCTCGACCTCCCGCGCCCACGGCACGGCGGCGCCGAACACGCCGAACATGGCGAACAGCACGGCGTACGCGGCGGCGGCGTGGGCCCGCGGCGCTCCGCCCAGGGCGATGGACGCCACCAGCACGAACGGAACGGCGACGTTGAGGACCAGCAGCCGGCGTCGGCGCGCCGCCTGGCGCCACTCGAGCGCCCAGACCGGCGCGTTCACGCAGCCTCCAGCTCCGCCCCGGTCGCGCGCAGAAACACGTCCCTAAGGTCGGGACGCCGGATCTCGATTGCGTGGATCGCGGCGCCGCCCGCCAGAACGGACGCGCACAGCGCCGGCAGCGGGGCCAGGCCGCGGGCCGAGTGGGCCACCAGCCGCTCGCTCGTGGCGAGCGCGACGTCCAGACCGTCCACCCGCACGTCCGGGGCGCGGCCCGCCGAGAGCCGGCACTCGATCCTCGTCGTGCCGCCGCAGGCCCGGAGGAGCTCGGCGGGTGCCCCCTCCAACACCTTCCGCCCGCCGTGGAGGAAGCACACCCGCCCGCACCACTGCTCGGCGTCCACCACATCGTTGGACGCGAGCACGATCGCGGCGCCGGCCGCCGCACGCTCTCCAAGAAGCTCCGCGAGGCGCTGGCGTGACGGCGGATCGAGTCCCAGCGCCGGCTCGTCCAGGATCAGGAGGTCGGGCCGGTGAACGAGCGCCTCGACCAGCAGCAGCTTGCGGCGCATGCCGTGGGAGTACTCGCTCACCGGACGGTCGGCGTCGCTCGCGAGCCCCAGCCGCTCGAGGAGATCGCCCACCCGCTGCCGAGCGTCCGCGAAGGAGAGGCCGGCGGCGCGGGCGAAGAAGGCGGCGTTCTCGCGCCCCGTCAGCGCCTCGATGTGCGCCGGCTCCTCGGGCACGACCCCGATCCGGCGCCTGAGCGACCGGGTGGGCCGTCGCGCGTCGCCGCCCAGCAGCGCCAAGGTCCCCGCCGAGGCGGCGAGCCGGGTGGCGAGCACCCCGAGCAGCGTCGTCTTCCCGGCGCCGTTCGGCCCGAGTACGCCGAACACCTCGCCCCGCGCGACCTCGAGATCCAGTTCGACGAGTGCGCGGCGACCGGCGTCTCGCCCGTAGGCAACCTCCAGCCCGCGCGCCGCGACCGCTAGGGGACGATCTGTGCGCCCGTCTCGTTCCATACGGTCAAGGCGTCCACGGGGCAGACATCGCACGCCTCGATCAGCACCGCGCGGTCCACGTGTTCCGGCTCGGTGAAAGTCACGACGCCGTCGTGCCCCAGCGTGAAGGCCGTCGGCGCCACGCCGATGCAGTCCGCGAAACCGACGCACACCTCCCGGTCGATCTGGATGCGGAGCCCGTGCACCACGCGGTCGGACGTGTCGCCCACCCGCTACATCCCCTCGAGGCCCAAGTCGCGCCGCGCCGCATCCATCACGTCGGTCGTGATGACGGCGACGCCATGCTGGATGGCGTAGTCGGTGTAGATGCGCTTGACCATCCCGCGGACGAACGACGGCACGGCGCCGAGCCTGCGCTGCGCGCCCTCATCCCACGTCGGCGAACCGGTCGCAGCGCTCCCGACCTCTGCGAAGGCGTCCTCGCGTCCTCCCTCCACCGCCGTGCGGATCAGTTCCATCGGCTGTTCCGGGACCGTGCGACCGCCAACGATCACGCCGAGCGAGGAAACGAGCTGCGTTTCCATGGGATTGGTCAGCAGCGCCACCGTGCGGCCGCACGACGGGCACCGAAACGCGACGGCGAGCGTCCCGTCGCCCGGAAGGTGACGATCCTCGAAGACCATCTGCTGGTCGCAGTCCACACAAAGGAACTTCACGATGCCTCGAGCCTCGCAAGGAGAGCCGCACGGAGAGCGACGAATGCCGCCGCGGCGGCGCCCGCGGGCGCCGCCACGCCGCCGTCGGCGGCGACCTGAGCGGCGGGGTCGAAGGGAATGCTCGCGAGGATGGGCGCGCCCGCGGCTGCGGCCAGCCGCTGCGCTGCGTCGCCGGCGAACAGGGGCGCGAGGCCGCCGCATCGGCCACAGACGTAGCCCGCCATGTTCTCCACGATTCCCAGCACCCGGATCCCGGCGTCGCGCGCGACCCCGAGCGAGCGCTGGACGGCTCGCAGCGACGCGTCGGACGGGATGGTGACGACCACGACACCGGCGAGCGAGGGCACGAACTCGGCCAATGCGGAGAAGCGCTCCGTTCCCGGGGGCAGATCCACGAGCAACACATCGAGCGCGCCCCACATCACATCGCCGAGGAACTCCCGCAGCACCCCTGCCTCCAGCGTCCCTCGCCACACGAACTTCTCGTGTTTCGGCTCCCGCCACGCGAGCGGAGCCCCGTCAGCCAGCAGGAAGTCCGTAGACATGACCCGCACGCCAAGCGCCCCGATTGCCGGGAGGACGCCTTGCTCCCGCACCTCGACCGGGCCGCCGCTCACTCCCAGCATGCGGGCAGCGGTCGGCGCGTGCAGGTCGGCGTCGAGCACGCCCACCTGCTCGCCCGCCTCGGCGAGGGCCGTCGCGAGCGCCGCCGACACGAAACTCTTCCCGACGCCGCCCTTGCCGCTCATGACCGCGACGGTGTGGCGCACCGCGCGCAGCCGCTCTTCGACTCGCCGCCGCTGCGCCCCCACCTGCTCGCCGATGCGGGAGCGGTCCTCGCCGGCGAGGTCTCGGTACGTACGCAGCTTCCGGGTCACCGGACGGACGCCGCTCCCAGGGCGGCCGAGCCGGCGACCTTCGCGCTCGCCACACAGTCGGAGAGTCCGATGCCGTCGTAGGCGGCTCCCGCCAGGAGCACGTCCGCAGCGGCCGCGCGTTCGCGGATCCACCCTACGCGGGCACGATGGGCATCGTCGTAGCGGGGGATGGCCGCCGGCCAGCGGAACACTTGCCAGCGATCGGCCGGCGCCGCGAGACCGAGGAGCGGCTCGAGCTCGCCCTCGACCGCGGCCACCAGCGCGGCGTCGTCCGCGTCGAGGAGGGATGCGTCGCCGTACCGACCCACGAAGGCTCTGAGCAGCACGCTGCCGGCGGGCGCCCGGCCGGCGAACTTGGAGGAGGCGAAGGTGCACGCCACCACGGCGCGCGCCACCCCTCTCGGTATGACGAGGCCGGCGGCGTCGAGGGGGTGCCGCACCGCCTCCCTCGGGTACGCCAGCGAGATCGTCGCGCTGGACCCGTACGCGCAATCGGCGAGCGTCGTCGCGAGCTCGCGGTCGAGGTGCCGGACGAGTCCGCTGGCTGCGGGCGCCGGAACCGCCAGGATCACCGCATCGGCCTCGACCGGCTCGGCCGGCTCGAGCATGAGGCGGAAGCCCGCTCCGGCGCGCATCACGGCCACGACTCGCGCGCCGGTGCGAATCCGACCGGCGAGGCGCGCGGCCAGCGCGTCCACGACGACGCCGAGGCCGCCGCGCAGGGAGAAGGCGTCGCCGGCCTCGCCGCCGCCGGTGGAGAGCTCGAGCACCTCGGCCGCTTTCCCAGGCGGGAGTTCCACGAGCCTTTGGCCGTCGTAAATCAGCACGCGGCGCGAGCGCTGCCCGATCAGCTCCGCGGCGAGGCCGAGCTCGGCGCACAGCGACATCATCTCGGGCCGTCCGGCGAGAAACGAGTCCGGGCCTCCCTCCATCAGGAATCCGGCCACCTGCTCCGTGGCGATCACGCCGCCGACCCGCGGCGCCGCCTCGAGCAGCGCCACCTGCTGTCCGTGGCGGGAGATCTCCCACGCCGCGACGAGGCCGGCAATCCCGCCGCCGATGACGGCCGTCGTGCTCATGCCCACGTCGCGGCCGCGGCGCGCCGGCGCACGATGTCGGCGAGCGCGTCAATGAGCAGCGGGCTGGCGTTCAGCGATTCGCTCCGCGCGAACCGGAGTCCCATCGCTTCCGCCCGCCGCCGATAGGCGATGTCCACGTCGTACAGGACCTCCACGTTGTCGCTCACGAAACCGATCGGGACGAGGAGCACCCCGGCGACGGGTTCCTTCGCCGCCTCGGCGATGACGTCCCCCGCCTCGGGTCCGAGCCACCGCTCGCCCGTCGCGCCCGCGCTCTGGAAGGCGACACGCCAGTCCGTGAGGCCCAGGCGCTCGGCCACCCGAGCTGCGCTGGCCCGGACCTGATCCGGGTACGGGTCGCCGTCGGCGCGCACGCGCTCCGGCAGGCTGTGCGCCGTGAAGACGACCCGGGTCTTCGTCCGCGCCCCGTCGGGAAATCGCGCCAGCGCCTCCCCGACCCGCTCCGCGACCGCGTCGAGGAAGCCGGGGTGGTCGCTCCACCCGCTGACGAACGCCACGCTCACGGCGCCGCGCCGCACCGCGGGCGCGGCCTCGCACGCCGCCCCGTACGCCCCCACGCTCAGCGCGGAGTAGTGGGGTGCCATGGGCACCGCCACGACCTGCCGCGCGCCATCCGCAGCCAGCGCCTCCAGGGCACTCGCGATCCGCGGGCTCCAGTGCCGCATGCCGACGGCGACTGGCCACTCCGGCCCGAGCTTCAGGCCGAGAGCACGCGCCTGCTCGCGCGTCCGGGCGAGGAGCGGGGACCCGCCTCCGATGAGCGCGTAGCGGGCGCGCAGCTCCTCGAGCAGCGCCGGAGGAGTCGCCCGCCCCCCGCGCACGTCCGCAACGTAGGCTTCCACGTCGTCCAGCGAGTCCGGCCCACCGTACGCGAGGAGCAGAACCGCGCGCGGCTCACCGGCCAATCGCGGCCTCGGCCGGGCCCACCAGGATTCTCCCGTCCTCCACTTTCACGGCGTACACGGCGACGGACGCCTTCGGCGGGCCGTTGAGCGCCCGGCCCGTCACGAGATCGAAGCGGCCGGCATGCCACGGGCACGTCACGACGGCAGCGTCCGGGTCCACCGCGCCCTCGCAGAGGGAGGCGCGGGCATGGGTGCAGCGGTTGCCGATCGCGTAGATGCGGCCGCGCACGTTGAACAGCGCCACCGCCTCGCCGTGGGCGTACACGCGGCGGCTTGCGCCGGGCGGCAGATCCCCGAGGGCGGCCGTCGCCACGTATCCGTCGGGCCGCGCGGGGCGGCGCTCCGTCTCGGCGTCCGAGCGCTCGCCGCCGAGGCTGTCGAGCGTCTCCCACAGCGACATCTGGATGCACGTGAACGTCGGGGTGTCGCGCAGAGTGTAGCGGGAGGCGCGGCTCTCGCGGAGCTGCATGACCAGGTCGAGGAACTCGGCCGGATCGTCACCCTCGAAGGCGACCACGAACTCCTGGTCGTCGAGCCCGTAGGAGTACGTCGTGTTGAGGCGGATGTTCGGGAAGCGCCGGCCGACGCGGATGTGCTCGTCCATCATCGCCTGGCGCTCCGCCAAAGGGAGCGCGTACCACTCCCGCGTCTTCACGAACGGATAGACGAACAGATAGCGCGCGCTGCTCGGCCGAATGACCAGCCGGGAGGCGCCGTCCGGCTCGTCCGGTATCTCGTAGATCGAGCGGCGGGTCATCGCCAGGTAGCTGTACGGAACGGCGAGGTGGGCGCCGAGGCGGGTGCGGTTGAGCGCGGCCTGCAGCGCCTGGAGCGTGTCCAC
>JACQVG010000196.1 GCA_016209905.1 Gemmatimonadota bacterium
CGGGTCGTCTTCGCGCTCGCGCTGACGTTCTACGCCTGCTACCTCGTCTTCGGGCTCTTCCCGGTGGCGGGGCCGAACTACTTCTTCGCCAAGCCGGAAGGGGCGCTCGTCGAGGTGCTGCCGGCCAAGTTCATCTACGGGGTGCTGGGCCTCGGGTCGGCGTACGGCACCGCCTTCCCGTCCTCGCACGTCGCGGCGAGCTGGGTGGCCGTGCTCGCGAGCTGGAAGCACCGGCGGGCGCTCGCGCTCGCGCTCGCGCCGCCGGCACTGGGTCTCGCGCTGGGCACCGTCTACGGGCAATTCCACTACGCCGTAGATGCCCTCGCCGGCGCCGCGCTCGGCCTCGGGCTCTTCGCGGTGAGCGAGCCCCTCAGGCGCCGGCTCGAGGGGCGCGATCTCCGGGAGCGGAGGTCTCCGCCAAGCGCTGGCCGCCGTAGCGGCGACGAAGCTGCTCCACCGCGCCGGGATCCCCCATCACGATGATTCGCGTCCCCTCCGCCACGACCTGGGCGTCGCCGGGCTTGAAGTGGTAGGTCCCGCCGCCGGGGTCCACGATCGCGAGCAGCAGGAGCCCGGGGACCGCGCTGCAGTCGAGGGCGCCGACGGATCTGCCGATGGCCGGCGAGCCGGGGCCGACGTCAATCTCCTCGATCCTCAAGTTGCGGTCGCGATCGCGCAGCATCGAGTCGAGGAAGGTGACCACCGCCGGCCGGATCATCTGCGACGCCATCCGCAGCCCGCCGATCAGGAACGGGGACACCACCGCATCCGCGCCGGCCCGCCGCAACTTGCCCTCGTTGCGCGGTTCCGTCAGCATCGCCACGATCCGCAGGCCGGGGCTGATCTGCCGCGCGGTGAGGGTGATGAGGACGTTGTCCCGGTCGGACTCGAGCGCGGGCACGAGCCCGGCAGCGTACTCGATCCCCGCCTCCCGCAGCACGCCCTCGTCCGCCGGGTCGCCCTCGACCTGGAGCAGCTCTCCCGCCGTCCCCACCGGTGGCGCCGCGCCGCCGGCCGGGACGATCGCCACCACGGGCCGGCGCACGCGGCGGAACTCATCAATCACGTGGGCGGCGACCACGCCGGCGCCGCAGACGATGAGGTGCTCTCGCAGCTCGGCAATCGCCTGTCGCATGCGTCTCCTCCAGAAAACATGCCCCAGCTGGCCTTCGACGAAGAAGGCCGTCACGGTCGAGGCGAAGTAGACCAGGATCCCCATCCCGAAGACGAGGAGCACCATGGTGAAGATGCGGCCCGCCGGGTTGTTCTCGAGCGGGATGATCTCGCCGTAGCCGACCGTCGTGAGCGTGATGACCGTCATGTAGAGGCTGTCGAGGAACCGGTGCTCGCCATGACCGATGATCAGGTAGCCGACCACTCCCACCGTGAAGACGAGGAGGGTGGCGGCTGCCGCCGTGAGCAGGCGGCGCCGGGTTTCGGCGAGCTGTGGGTCGGAATGCTGGGCCTGTGACATCCACCGCTCCGGGCAACGCCGGGCAAGCTATATGGTTGACGGCCGCCCCGCCAAACGGCACGCCGCCGCCCGGCCCGACGGCCCACGGGGCGACCCGCGAGGGCCCACGGGGCGCCGGCGCCCACCGCGGCCCTTTCGGTCCGGGCGGATCGGGGACAAGTTGTTAGCGTCGCGGCGGGCCGCCGCGATTTCGTGGCCGCCCGCGTCGGGATCCGACGCGCCACTCGCCGATCCACCGGAGCCGTCATGACGCTCGCCGATCTTCCCGTCCTCAATCCGTCCACGCCGCAGCGCGAGGCCAAGCGCGCCGGGGTCGTGGCGGCGCTCTTCCTCGTGTTCGGGGTGCTCTACGCGCTCGCGCGGGCTGCGGCGGCGGCCCCGCCGGATCTCTCCGCCTCCACGGACGTCGTGTTCGGCTTCGCCTATCCCGCCGGGTGGGGCATCGCGCCCGCGCTGTGGTCGGGATCGGCGGCCTGGCCGAGCCGGCTCGCGGCGGCGGACATGGGCACGTCGCTGGCCGTGGCGGCGACGGTGGTCATGGTGATCGCGCTGGTGATCGTGATGCACCCCGACATCCTGTCGGCGCAGGGACCGCAGTACGTATCGCCCGCGCGGCGCATCACCACCGTGGCCATCGCCTTCGTGTTGTCGTTCCTGCTGTTGCGCGCCGTGGACATGATTGACGGGATCTTCACCACCGACGTTCTGACCGGGACGCCGGACCGGGCGCGCCGCCAGCTGGTGGGCCTGGGGGCGCTCTCGGCCCTCCTGTGCGGCGGCATCTGGTCCTTCATCGGACCGAAGGACTTCGGGCGCCGCATACCGCTTCGCATCTCGCACGGTGCGCTGGGCGGGCTGGCCATCTGGGCCGCGATTGCGTTCGCGACGCTGCTGTCCAGCCAGCCGCGCAGCTTCCTGAGCAGTTCGCTGGACACCTTCTACACGCTCCTCACGCTCGACGCAGCCCGCGGCGATCCGGGCGCCACGGCCGGCTGGGCGGTGTCCTCCGACATCCTGGCGGCAGGAATCGCGATGGCGGTGGCGGGCGCGCTGCTCGTGGTGACGGCGCCGCAGTCGCTCGGGCCGGGCAACCGGCGCGGCAGCGCGCTCGTGGCGGCGATCCTCGGTGCGCTCCTCGCGGTGGTGGCCCTGACGACCGCCGGGACGACGAGAAGCCGCGCCGCCGAGGTGCGGGTGAGCGTGGTCGAGGCGCTCGGTCTCGACCGCTCGGCACCGGCCCGCACCCCGATCATCCTCGCGGGCCAGGGGGTTTCCGCCGCACGGCGGCTGGTCCCGCGCACCCAGACCGTCCCGCTGACGACGGCGGACGACTGCGTGCACGCCACGGGCGAGAACCGCGTCCTGCCGGCGGCGACGGCGACGAACGTGCAGAGGCTGAGCGCGTGGCTCGACGATCATCGCGGGGAGGTGAGCGGGCTGGCGATCCGGGTGGCCAGCTGCCGCGCGGCCCTCCAGGCCCTTCGCTGGGATCCGGAGGCGGCGCGCGAGGGGATCTTCCTGTCGGATCGCCCCGAGCGCACCGGCCCGCTGACCTATCTCTACGCCATGACCGGGCTGGGGAGCCAGCGGCCGGCCGCCCTGAGCCGCATCCTGGCGGCGCTCGGCGACACCTCCCGATTCCGGCACGGCGGCGAGGCGGCGACGCTCTTCGCCAACTACACGCGCATCGCGGGCGACACGGCGGCCGAGGCCGCCTGGCGCCAGCGCGCGATCCAGCCGGCCGATGCGGCCGCCCTCACCACGCTGCGGCCCCGCCCCGCGTACACGGACGGGTCGCTGAGCGGGCGGATCGCCTCCTCGCGCTCGGGCTGGCGGGTTGCGCTCCTCATCGCGGAGGACCCGAGCACCGGGCTCGACCCGACGCAGCTCGCCCCGCGGACGGAGGGAGTCGTCCTGGCAGGTATGGTGGCGGGCACGGACGCCGGCCCGGACGGCCGCTTCGCCTTCACGGGCCTGCGCGACGGCTTCTACATGCTGGCGCTGCTCTCGCCCGCCAACGCGACGGTCGCCGAGCTGGCGGATCTCGACGTGCGCGGGGACCCGGGCGTGTTCCGGCTCGACGCGACTCGCCGGGCGAAGGACCTCGGGACGATCGTCGTGGACTACTGAGCCGATCGCTACCGCCCTTCGCTGAGCCCCATCGCTCTCTCGAGCACCCACAGCGGCCCGATGAGCAGATGCATCCCGTTGCGCAGAAAGGCCGGGCTTCTCCCCTCGTAGCGCGCGTGGCCGACGAACTGGAAGATCCAGCCGACCACGAATAGCAGGGCCGCGACCTCCACCGGCAGCGCCCGGCCCAGGGCGCCGAGGAAGCCTGCCACCGCCAGCATCGGCAGGACCATCGCCGGCGCGATGGCGACGTACACGAGCGAGCTCGCCACAAGGAGCAGGTGCCCGGCACTGAGGCCGGTGCTCCCGACGAACAACAGATCCCACCGCGCCAGAATCCCGATCAGCGTCCCGACGATCAGAGGGATGCCGAGGTAGTGGCAGGCCCGGTTCCGCGCGTCTCTGTGGAACTCGCCGTACTCCGCGTAGAGACGTTCCTTGGTGGTCACACGTCGCTCCGGCCGAGGGTGGCACAACATGTCGTGATCCTGATCACATGTGCAACTCCCCGGCCCTCGAGCGTCTCCCGTCTGGCACCCCAAATGGGAGACGGACCATGTTCCGACGACTGATGCTCTCGCTGGCGCTGGCGGCGGGTTCGACCGGCGCCCTCCGCGCCCAGGGATGGATTGACCTCGAGCGTCCGCTGCGGCC
>JACQVG010000200.1 GCA_016209905.1 Gemmatimonadota bacterium
CCCGACGGGTTCGCGCGGAAGAACAGCCGGCCGATGTGATCGTGGTAGGTGTCGAAGATGACCTCGAGGTAGTCGGAGTCGGGGTTCCCGTCGCGCCGCACCAGGCGGGTCTGGACCCCGGCGGCCCCGCTGTCGTCGTACATCCGCGCGCCCACGTACAGCGCGGCGTGGTCGAACGCGAAGCGGACCTCGGTGCGCTGCGATGCGGGCTGGCCCTCGCGGGGCTGGATCTGTCGGAACTCGCCGGTCGTGGGCGCCGTCACCCACACGGCCTCGTCCAGCCGGCCGTCGAGCCGGATGGCGCCCCCGAGGGCGACGGCCCGCACCTCCGGGGCCGGCGTGGGGTGGATGCTCTGGGCGCTGGCCGGCGCGGCGGCGACCAGCACGAGGAGCGTCGTGAGGCGTCGGGTCATGACGGGAGCCCGGGTGATGGAATACCTCTTGGATGCTCAACCGGCCTCCAGGGTTGCTTGCCCTCACCCGGGGCAGCCTCCGCGGTGCGAAGAACCGTAGGGGCCCGCATCGCGACGTGTCCACAGCCTCGGTCGCACTGCCACCGCCAGGGGTCGCTTCCGGGCCGGCGTCATTCTCGCAATTCCCTACGCGGCTTGGACTTGAGCATCTCGAGCCGGTGGCACGTCTGTTGCGGCGCACTATTATGGAAGACATGCGCACGCATCGCACGGCCGCCGCACTCCTGCTCGCCCTGACGCTCATCGGGGCCGGCAACCTCGCCGCTCAGCGCCGCGGAACGGGCGGTGGCGGCGCAACCGCCGGCCGTCCGGCTCCGGGCGGCCGGGGCGGCAGCAGCGTCGGCGCGACCCGCGGCCGGGCCAGCTCCGGCGGCCGCCGTGCAGCGATGCCGAGCCGCGGCGCCACGGGCCAGGCTAAAGGCCGCGCGAGCGGGACGCGAGATCGCGGGACCGAGACGCGCGGCTCGGCTCGGGTTCGCGAGCCGCAGGGATCGGGCAAGATCGGCGCGATCCGCGACCGGGCGCGCGCGGCCCGGATCAGAACCAGCCGCGGCGTGATCCTCGTCCCGGGCGTGTGGCTCGGGAGGTGCTGGAACTGCAGCTACTGGGGCTGGTACCGCGGCTACTGGGGCTGGTACGGCGGCGGCTTTTGGTACCCCGGGTACTATCCGCGCTACCATCGCCCGCCGGAAGACTATGAGCACTATGAGGACTATGAGGAGGAAAGGCCGGCCCTGGGCCAGGGGTACCTGGCGTACCCGTACGCCGGTGGCGACCGCGGCGACACGTTCGTGCGGAGCCGGGTGCCCGATCGCCGCCGCTTCGGTGCGCTGACGGCGCAGTACTTCGAGGACAGAGGCTCGACGACACAGGCCGGCCGGGTCGCGCTCGAGGGCGCGGTCGGGGTGTTCCGCGGCGAGGTGGCGTACGGCCACTACGCGGAGCCGCTCGCGGGGAGCACCGACCGCCTGCACACCTGGCGCGCCGCGGTCGGCGTTCAGCCGCGGCTGGGCCGCTACGGGTACCTGGTGGTCGGCGGCGGGGTTCGCGGCGTCGTCCTGCGCGGCGGCAGCGACGCCTCCGGCCCCGAGGGCGAGCTCGGTCTTCAGATCTTTCCGCGCCGGCCCGTCGGGGCGAACGTGACCGGCCGCATCGCCCGGCTCTCGTGGTCGGGGTTCGACGCCTTCACGTTCCGCGAGCTCAACGCCTCAGGGTCGGTATTCTTCGGGCGCATCGAGCTCCAGGCCGGCTGGCACTGGATGCAGGTGGGCCGGACGCCCGCGTTCCGCGGTCCGGTGGCCGGCGCTCGCCTCTGGTTCTGATCGCGCGGCGACATCCGTTCTCGGCGACGACGACCAGTTCCCGGGTCCGCGCCGAGAGCCGCTCCGGCGCGGCGACCATCCACAACCAACACTGGGTGTCAAGAAGGATGCGCATCCTCGAACGCCGCGAGTACGTCGGCGGGTAGGGGCGCGTCGAAGTCGGCCGCGATCACGATCGCGCCCCGCGCAGGGCCCAGCTCGCGGTCCCGCGGGGCCTCGCCCAGCGGCACCAGCCGCCCGCCGCTCACGTCGGCACCAGCTCGAACGCGGTCCCGCGCGCTCCGCGATATGCCCCGAACCCCTTCCGATCCGTCGTGAACGCGCGCGTGATGCCGAGCACGTCGGCCACCGCGACGAGCGTCGCGTCGGCGTAGTCCATCGGGACCCGTTCGTACCGGCGCATGAGCAGCGCGACCTGGCGCAGGGCAGGCGTGTCGAGCGCGACTACTGGAACACCTGCCCCGAGCACGAACTCGAGCGGTAGCGCCGGGTGGCCACCGCCCCGCCCGATCAGGTGACAGGTCTCGGTGAGGACGGCCTCGGTCGTCACGCACCGGGCGACCAGCGACGGCCACGCCTCCCGAACGACCGCGTGCCACTGGTCGCGGCTGTCCAGCACGCCCACCAGCGGGCCGGTGTCGAGCAGCACGTCGCGCGGGTGCAGCAGGCGCTACTCGCGCCAGTTGTGCGCGCGAATCCGCCGCGACAGCTCGTCCGCCTCGATCCGCGCCGCGTCGAGCTGCACCGACCCCACCAGGTGCCGCACGCGCTCCCACACGGACGCGGCCGGCGCCGCCGCCTCGCTGAGGCCCAGATACCCCGCCAATGCCTCGCGCACGACCTGTGACTTCGGCACGGCGCGTTCCCGGGCCTGCCGCGAGAGGGCGCGCGCGAGATCGCGAGGAATCCTGAGCGTCAGCTGATCGTCCATGCAATGCAATGTAATGCAAATGAACTGCGAGCGTCAGGTGAGGCTGCATGTTTGCGCAGGCGGGACCGGCGCGCCTAGGCCCAGCTCGAGGCCGCCGCGCGCGCGAAGGGCAACACGGGACGCCGGAGCGCCTGCCGCGCCGGATGCCGAACCCCCGGCAGGGCCCGCTCGAGTGCGCGCACGCAGTCGGGGTCGAACTGCGAGCCGGCGTTGTCCTCCAGCTCTCGGGTCGCCGTCGCCAGGGGCAGCGAGGCACGGTAGGGCCTTGGACTCGTCATCGCGTCGTACGCATCGGCCACCGCGATGACCCGGGCCGAGAGCGGGATGGCCTCGCCGGCCAAGCCGTCGGGCAGGCCCCGCCCATCGAACCACTCGTGGTGCGACCGCACGATCTGTAGCACGGCGGGACGGTGGTGGATCAGCGGGGCCAGGATGCGCTCGCCGATCAAGGGGTGCTGCATCACGCGGAGGTATTCCATCGGCGTGAGCGGTCCCGCCTTGTGCAGCAGGTCGTCGGGCACGCCGATCTTCCCGACGTCGTGGAGCTCGCCGCCCAGACGGATGTCGGCCCGCTCGCCCTCGCTCAGCCCGAGATCGGACCCGATGGCCGCGCCCAGCGCGCCCACCCGCGTCGAGTGGCCCCAGGTGTCAGGGTCCTTGGCCTCGAGCGCCTGACCGAGCGCGCGCAGGGCGGCCAGGAACACCCCTTCGGCAATCGCGTGCGTCCGCGCCGTGGGGCAGGGGCGGCGCGGACTGCGGGAGCGCAGCCGAAACCTCCACGGGAGGGCGGTCGCTCCACCCGATGGCTCGGAGCCCGAGCCTGGGCCGCCCACCCCGATCCCACTCCACGTCGGCTGTAGCTCCAGCGCCAGCGGTTGCACAGCGGTCACGTCGTCGCCCTCTCGGCCCTTTCCTCGCCACAAGGCCAGCTCACCCGGCTCGTTCCGGCCGACTCCTGCTGGTTCGCGCCGGCCCAACGGCACCGTGTCGCAACGACCGCGCCACTGCTGCCCGGTTTCCAAATGCCTGCCACGGTGCTAGTTGCGCGACCCGGCACCGAGGGATATGCTGGTACGGTTCGCGCTGGCTGGTTCAGAACGACCCGGCTGGCACCGCTCGTATCCAGGCCAAGAGCAGTGGGAGGGCCCGCGCACGCGATGGGAACGGCCACGGAGACGGTGCGAATCCTCATCATCCGCATGTCCGACGCGTTCGCGGACCTGTGGGGAGAGCTCGGCCGCGACCTCGGCGTCGAGGTAAGTGAGCACGGCCGCCAGGAGCCGTGTGTTGCGGCGCCCGACGTTGCGGCCGCGCTCGTGGCGGCCGGAGGCGCGGAGCTCGAAGCGCTCGACTGGCTCGACCGCCACGCCGCGACGTGCGACGCGCCCATCTTCGCGGTCGGCGCGGATCCCGGACGCCGCATCGCGGCGCAGCTCGTGGCGCGCGGGGCGCGCGACTATTTCGCGCTGCCGGAAGACGTCGAGATCCTGCGCAACACGGTGGCCTCCGCCGTCGCGCGCCGCGGCGAATCGCTGCGGCGGGCCGCGCGCGCCGCCACGCGGACGGACGCGGAGGTCTTCGCGCCCATCGTGGGTCAGAGCGCGGCCCTCAAGGCGGTTCTGGACCGCACCACGCGCATCCTCGGCCACCCCGACGCCACGGCGCTCATCGTGGGTGAGACGGGCACCGGGAAGGAGCTCCTGGCCCGCGCCATCCACCAGGGGAGCCAGCGCCGCACGGGTCCGTTCGTCCCCGTCAACTGCTCGGCGCTCCCCGAGCACCTCGTCGAGTCGGAGATGTTCGGGCACGAGCGCGGCGCCTTCACGGACGCGCACGCCGCCAAGCCGGGCCTGTTCGAGGTGGCCGACGGCGGCACGCTCTTCCTCGACGAGATCGGCACGCTGCCCCTGGCCCTCCAGGGGAAGCTGCTCCGCGCGCTCGAGGACAGGCAGGTGCGCCGCGTGGGCGGCGTGCGGCCGCGCTCGGTGGACGTGCGCATCATCGCCGCCTCCAACGAGGATCTCGCCGGCGCCGCGCGGGCGGGCCGGTTCCGCCAAGACCTCTACTATCGGCTCAGCGTGATCGTGCTCGAGCTCCCGCCGCTCAGGGAACGCGGACGCGACGTGCTGCTCGTCACTGAGGCGCTGCTGGCAAGCCTGGCCAGGCAGCACTCCTTGCCGGTCCCGGAATTGAGCCGCGAGACGGGCGACGCGCTGCTGGGCTATCACTGGCCTGGCAACGTGCGCGAGCTCAAGAACGCGGTCGAGCGCGCGCTGCTCCTCTCGCCGCCGGGCACACTGGAGGTCGGCGAGCTCCTGCCCTTGGCGGGCCCCGCGTCCCAGGCTCCGGCGGGGACGATCCCATTCCCCGCGCCGCTGGACGTCATCACGGCTGCCGCCGTTCAAGCCATGCTCGACTCCTGCGACGGCAACCGAAGCGAGGCCGCACGGCGCCTGGGCATCTCCAGACGCCGCCTCCGCAGGCTGCTCGGCACGGAGGCCTCGGCCACGTAGGCCAACGCCGGGTCGAATCGGCCCAACTGGTTCAGAAAGGCCCAGCGGTCGCTGCGGCGGCCGAGCGCATCATTCGGCCTCCCATGGACTTGATGGTCAAGGCAGGTCGGGCACGTTCGCTGCACCAGCGTCACTAGGCCGGATCTCATTCAAGGGGGGCAGTATGCGTAAACCGCTTGCAGTCATCGTTTCCGTCGCTGCGGCGCTGATCGCCGCGTGCACGGAGAGCACGGGGCCGCCGCGAGCCAGGTCGCCGGACCTCGCGTTCGCGGTTTCCAGTCAGAGCATCGGTGATCACATCCTGCGGCACCGGACGACGGCGCCGGCGCTGGAGACGTACCAGGTGCGCTTTTGGGTCGTGCGGGGCCAAAAGACGACCGTGAACGTCGGCTACGTCGGTGGCGGGCAATTCCTGCGGCTGGAGTTCGCCGCCGGCACGCTGTTCCGGCGGCCCGACGGGACGCTGTTCGGGGACGGCGAGGGGGTCGAGATCACGCTGACGCTGGATCCCACGCAGCTCCTGTTCAACCTCGAGCCCAGCGGACTCCAGTTCAGCGACGGGTCCCCGGTGCGCCTCAACCTCTGGTACCAGAACGCGGACCCGGACCTCAACGCCGACGGACAGGTAGACGGAACGGACGATACGATACGGCAGGAGTACCTCGGGGTGTGGTACCAAGCCGCGCTTGGAGCGCCCTGGGAGGCGCAGCTCACGGACAAAATCCCGTCCGAGAAGCGGTTCCGGTCGGATCTCTTCCATTTCTCCGGCTACGCGATCTCCTGGTAACGGCAGTCTCATCCGTGTGACGATGGACGTGCGCGAATCACTGATGGTCTTGAGCAAAGCCAGGGAGTTCTCGGATACCGGCCAGCACGCCGCCGTGGTGGACTATCTCGCCGGGCTGCCCCCCAACGAGATCACGCGGTCGCCCACGCTGGCGCTGCTCTATGGGATCGCCCAGGCGAGAATCGGCCGGCACGCCGAAGGCCAGCGTTGGGTGGATGCCGCCGGCAAACAGGCCCAGGAGCGCGGCGACCGAGCCGTCGAGGCGCGGGCGCTGAACGTGCAGGGCGCCATCGCGCTCGAGGCCGGCCGCGTTGACGAGGCCGCCGGATGCTTCTCTCGCGCGCTCGAGGCGGCGCGGCGCGAGGGCGACCACGGCACGGTCGGCCGCTGCTCCAACAACCTGGGCATCGTCGCGAACCTGCGCGGCGACCATGGTCGCGCGATCGGGTCCTACACGATGGCGATGGCCGCGTTCGAGCAGGCCGGCCTGAGCCGCGGCATCAGCGAGGCGCGCCACAACCTGGGCATAACCTACCGCGACCAGGGTGACCTGGGCGCCGCGCTCGCGGCCGCCGAGGGCGCGGTGGAGGAGGCGGACGCGGCCGGCGACCGCGCGCTCGGGGCGCAGACGCGCGCGGGCCGGGCCGAGATCCGGGTCCTCGCCGGGGAGCCCGTGGTCGGGCGCCGCGAGGCGGAGCGCGCGCTCGCCACGCACCGCGAGCTGGGCGACGTGGTCGGCGAGGCGGAGGCCCTGCGGGTCCTCGCGCTCGCCCTCCAAGCGATGGGCGAGAACGCTGAGGCCGAGGACACGTTGCGCCAGGTGATCGAGCGGGCCGAGGCCCAGGGCCGGCCGCTGCTGGCGGCGCAGGCCCGGCGCGACCTGGCGCAGTTGCTGCGGCGCCTCGGACGGGCCGCGGAGGCCAAGGACCTCGCGCTCACGGCGCGCGCGCAGTTCAGCCAGCTCGGCGCGGAGGCAGAGGTGCGCAAGCTCGACCTGCTGATTTAGAGCTCCCACGCTCGCGCACTGCGGGCTGGCTGGCCCTCCCCGGAGCCACCCACCCGGCGCCTGCTGCCTCCTCACTCCTCCCCGGTCCCTGCTGCATCCCGACTGCTCGACCCCGTGCTTGCGGGCGACTCGTGTTCCCGACTGCCCCGCCGCTCGTATATTCGTGCGCCCGACGCCGGCCTCGCTCTGACCCGGCCGGCGGCTCACCGACGACGAGAGCGACGATGACCATGACGCGACCGGCCTTCCGCCCGCCGATTCTGGCCGCGCTTCCCTTGCTCGCGCTTGGGGCGTGCGCCCGGGAGGCCGGCTGCCCTGATCGCTGGTGCGGCACCGCGGTGGTGGTGTCGAGCGCGGAGGCGGACCTGCTGCTGCCGCCGGTGACGCGCACCGACGTGGGAGTCGCCCTGAGCGATCTGGTCTTCGCCAAGCTCGCGGACGTGGGCCCGGACGCGGGTACCGTGGGCGACTCCGGCTTCGTGCCCGTGCTGGCGCGCTCCTGGCGCCGCGACGACTCCGTCACGGTCAGCTTTGCGCTGCGGCCGCAGGCGCGCTGGCACGACGGGACGCCCGTCACCGCCGCCGATGTCGCGTTCACGTTCGACGTGTACCGCGACTCGCTCGTCGCCTCGCCGGCGCGCCCGCGCCTCGATCGCATCGCAGCCGTCACCGCCGGCGACACGCACACCGTGCGGTTCCGGTTCCTTGAGCCGTACCCCGAGCAGCTCTTCGACGCCGTCTACCACATGCGCAGTCTGCCGCGGCACCTGCTGGCCGCGGTGCCGCGCGCCAGCCTGGCGGCGCACGCGTTCGGCAGGAGCCCGGTCGGCTGCGGGCCGTTCCGGTTCGTCCGCTGGCGGCCCGGTGAGTCCGTCGAGCTCGAAGCGGATCCCGATTTCGTGCTCGGGCGGCCCGGGCTGCGCCGGGTCGTCTGGCGGTTCATCCCGGATCCCTCGACGGCGGTGACGCAGGTCGTCGCGGGCGAGGCGGACGTGCACGGCGCCGTGGCGGGTCCGGACGACGTGCGGCGCGTGAATGAGGCGGCGCAGCTGCGCGCGGTCCGGTATCCGGCCGCCGTGTACGGTTTCATCGGGTTCAATCTGAGCGATCCGCGCGAGGGCGCCCGCCCGCATCCGCTGTTCGCCGACCGGGAGCTGCGTCGCGCCCTCTCGATGGCGGTGGATCGCGAGGCGGTGGTGCGCGCCGTGCTCGGCGACCTCGGCGAGGTGCCGGTGGGTCCGGTGAGCCGGGGGCTGTGGATCTGGAGCGACAGCATCGAGCAGCTGCCCTTCGACACGGCGGCGGCGCGCGCGCGCCTCGCGAAGCTCGGCTGGCGCGACACGAACCGGGACGGTGTGCTCGATCGCGGCGGCCGGCGGCTCGCGTTCCGCCTCATCGTGCCGTCCTCGAGCGGGCTGCGCCGCCGGGCCGCCGTGGTGGTGCAAGATCAGCTGCGCCGGATCGGCGTGGCGATGGAGATCGAGGAGCTGGAGTTCAACGCCTTCCTGAGCCGCGCGAGGGCCCGCCGTTTCGACGCCTACTTCGGGGCGTGGGCGCAGGACCCGAGCCCCGCGTCCATCCGGGACACCTGGACGAGCGCGGGTCTGGGCGGGTTCAACTTCGGGCGCTACGCGAACCCGGAGGCCGACCGGCTGGTGGAGGCGGCACTCGCCGCCCGTGACCGGTCCACGGCCCGCGCAAGGTGGCGCGAGGCGATCGCGACCATCAACGCCGACGCCCCCGCGGTCTGGCTGTACGCACCGGTGGCCGTGGCGGCCGTGCACCGGCGGTTCGACAACGTGTCGGTCCGGCCCGACCAGTGGGCTGCGGCGCTGTGGACCTGGCGGGTCAAGCCCTCGGAGCGGATCGCGCGCGATCTCGTGGCCGAGCGATAGCCGGCGGGGTCGGCGACCGCGGCTCGGCGGCGCCGAGAGGGCACCGGGCGCTCCACAACCGGGCTAGACGAACCGCCTGAGCGGCGCCCTGGGATCCAGCGCGTCCCGCAGCCCGTCGGCCAGAAGGCTGAACGCGATCAGCGTCAGGGCGAGCAGGCCGCCCGGAAAGACCGCCATCCACCACGCGACCGGCAGCGCGTCCCGCGACCCGCTCACCAGGTTCCCCCACGAGGGCGTCGGGGGCCGGATGCCGAGGCCGAGGAACGACAGGCCCGCCTCGGCGGCGATCATCGCCGCCACCGAGAGGGCCGCGCTCACCAGGACGGGTGCGAGCGCGCTCGGCACCAGGTGCCGCACGATGATCGCCCGCGCCGGCAGCCCCAGCGCGCGCGCCGCCTGCACGAAGTCGCGCTCCCGGAGCGAGAGGATCTCTCCCCGCACCAGCCTCGCGCTCGCGGGCCACGCCGTGAGCCCGAGGATCAGGATCAGGACCACGAGGTCGGCCTCGAACACGCCGACCAGCATCAGCATCAGGTAGAACGTCGGGAACGCGAGCACCACGTCCACCGCGCGCATCAGCACCTCGTCCGCGACACCGCCCAAGTACCCCGCCACCGCGCCGTAGCTCGTTCCGACGAGCTTGGCGATCAGCACCGCGAGCAGGCCGACCGAGAGCGAGACGCGGGCCCCGTACAGGGCGCGGCTCAGGAGGTCGCGGCCGAACTCATCGGTGCCGAACAGGTGGGCGACCGAGGGCGGGAGGTACCGCGTGAGGGGCACGTTCCCGATCGCCGAGGGGTCGTAGGGCGCGAGGAGCGGCGCGAGCACGGCGAGCGCGTAGAGCAGCACGATCACGTACACCGCGCCCAGGGCGGCGCGGTTGGCGCGAAACCGCCGCCACGCCGCGCGCCACGGGCCCCCGCCGGCGGCCCGCGGCTCGGCCCGCGGCGTCGCCAGACGCCGGACGTCCCACGCCGAGAAGGCCACGAGCAGCCCGAGCGCGCCGAGCAGGAAC
>JACQVG010000033.1 GCA_016209905.1 Gemmatimonadota bacterium
CGCTCGCCACTCGCCCAGGCCGCGCAGCGTCGAGACCCACAGGCCCCCGGCGCGCGCCGGCGCCAGCGTCAGCACGTAGCGGCTGGGGAGACCCCCGGGGATGCCGTCGGTCAGCGCCGACCACCCCGCGCCCCTATCGGCGCTGATGAGGATCCCATCCGCAGTCGCGACGTAGACCGTGTCGCCGCGCGCCACGATCCCGTTGGGGGCGACGCGCCGCGACTGTGAGGGCCGCTCCCGCGAGGGCCAGTTCCGCCACGTGCGTCCGCCGTCGCGGGACAGGCCCCAGCCGTGGCCCACCGTTCCGTACCAGATGTCACGTTCGGGACCGAAGGCGATGGCGTGGACGACGTTCCACGCGAGGGACCCGCCCGCCGTGTCGGCGCGCAGGTTCTCCCACTCGGTCGCGCCGGGGCGCAGCAGATAGATCCCCTCGCCGTACGTGCCCACCCAGATCGCGCCGTCCGGGGCGCGCGCCAGCGCGAGGATGTGCGTGCCCCACCCCGAGGGATTCGGCAGCTCCGGCAGGTGCGGGGGCGACGGCGCCGCGGGCGGAGGCGCGAAGCGGCGGACCTGCGCCTCGGCCACCGGACCGCAAAGGCACGCCACGCCCAGGGCGAGCGCCGCCGCCGCCCTGAGCGCCCGCGCCCGCCCGTCCGGTCGGAAACGACGCGGCATCACGTCCTCGGCACGACGTGCAGCTCGGGGATGACCACGTGATCGGGCCGCGTGGCCACGAACAGCACCGCCTCGGCGACGTCAGCCGACCGCAGCATCGCCGCCCGCGGCGTGAGCCCGGGCCGCGCGTCCGGTTCCACCGGGTCCCAGAGCGCGGTGTTCACGGGACCGGGGGATACCAGCGTCGCCCGCACGCCCGTCCCCGCCAACTCGGCCGTGAGGACTCCGTGCAGCCCGCGCACGCCGAACTTCGCGGCGGCGTAGGCGGCGTTGCCCGGGTACGGCGTATGATCCGCCACCGAGCCGATCGTCACGACCAGGCCGGTGCGACGGGCCAGCATGCCGGGCAGGAAGGCGCGCAGCACCACGAACGCCCCGAAGAGAGTGCTCGCGATCTGCGCCTCGAACTCCTCCGGCGTGATCGCCGGGAGGTCCTTGAGGAGATACGTACCCGCGTTGCTCACGAGGATGTCCGGCGCGCCACGCCCCTCGAGGACAAGCTCCGCGACCCGGCGCACCTCGTCCGGGCGGGTGACGTCGCACCGGAAGTCCGAGCGCCGCTCGCCCGCATCGTCCGCGAGGCTGCGCGCCAGGCGCACCACGTGCGCGCCCGCCGTGTGGAGCGCCTCCGCGATCGCCAGACCGATGCCCCGCGACGCCCCGGCCACCACCGCCGTGCGTCCGACGAGCGGCGGGTGCGTCATACCAGGCTCAGGCCCCCGTGCACGAGACGGAGGAACTCGTCCCTGGTCTTGGGGTCGTCGCGGAACACGCCCCGCACGGCCGAGGTCACGGTCTTGGAGTGCTGCTTCTCCACGCCGCGCATCATCATGCAGAGGTGGTACGCCTCGATCACCACGCCGACGCCGGCGGGTTCCAGCGTGCACTGCAGGGCATCGGCCACCTGGTCCGTCAGCCGCTCCTGCACCTGCAGGCGCCTGGCGTAGACCTCGACCAGCCGGGCCACCTTGGACAGGCCGACGATGGTGCCGTTCGGGATGTACGCCACGTGCGCCTTGCCGAAGAACGGCAGCAGGTGGTGCTCGCACAGGGAGTAGATCTCGATGTCGCGCACCAGCACCATGCTCTCGTGAGGTTCGGCGTACATCGCCCTGCGGATGATCTCCATCGGATCGACGGCGTAGCCTCGGGTGAGCCATTGGAAGGCGCCGGCCACCCGAGTGGGCGTCCGCTTGAGCCCCTCGCGCTCGGGGTCCTCGCCGAGCCGGCGCAGGATTTCCGCCACCAGCGCCTCGAACTCCACCTTCGAAAGGTCCACCTCAGCCTCCGGTGTACTCGACGAGGTTACGCTCCGTCTCCCACAGCACGATGCGCGCGAGCCGCCCCGCGGGAACCACCGGCTCGAGCAGCCGCCAGCAGGCCACCGCGATGTTCTCCGCCGTCGGGTTCGTGTCCCGGAACTCCGGGACGTCGAGGTTCAGGTTCTTGTGGTCGAACCTTGAGAGGACGTGCGTCTCGATCAGGTCCTTCAAGGTCTTCACGTCGATCACGTAGCCAGTCCCGGGATCGACGGCGCCGGCCACCGACACGTCGAGATTGTAGTTGTGCCCGTGGTAATTGGGGTTCGCGCACGGTCCGAACAGCCGGGCGTTCTCGGCGTCCGACAGCGCGGGGTTGAACAGCCGGTGCGCCGCGTTGAAGTGGGCGCGACGGGTGACGACGACCTCTGGACGCATGCTCGCTTGCTTGTTGAGGGTGGAGGCGGCCGTTAACTTCGCCCGCTAACAGATAATGCCCCCGTCCCGATGATCGTCAAGCCGCTCGTCGCCCTCGTGTCCCGGACCGCCGCTGCGGGCGGCGCCGCGCTGGCGGCGCTGTGGACCTTCCCTTCGATGTTGCTCTCGGCCTTCCTCGTGGCGTGGGGCGCCGAGGCGGCGCAGTTCCTCATCTCCCAGGGTCTCGCCCTGGCGGTGCTCGCCTGGCTCCAGACGCTGCCGGAGTTCGCCGTCGAGGCCGTGATCGCGTGGGAGGCGGGAAAGGACCAGAGTCGCGCGCACCTGGCGATCGCCAACCTCACCGGGGCGATCCGGCTCCTCGTCGGCCTCGCCTGGCCGATGATCTATTGCGTGGCCGCGTTCTACGGCCGCAAGACGCGCGGCCGGCTGCCCAACATCGAGCTCAACCGCGAGCACGCCGTCGAGGTCTTGGGCCTCCTCCCCCCGCTCCTCTACTTCGCCGTGATCTACCTCAAGCGCTCGATCAGCATCGTAGACGCGGTCGTGCTGATCGGGCTGTACGTGGCCTATCTGTGGATCCTCTGGCAGTGCCCGCCGCACGAGGAGGAGGAGCTGGACGAGGCACCGGCCGTCTCGCGCTGGGCCTACCGGCTCGGCGGGCGGCGGCGCACCGCGGCCATCACGGGCCTCTTCCTGGGCGGCGGCCTGCTGCTCTACCTCACGGCCCACCCCTTCCTCGAGTCGATGCTGGCCATGGCCGCCCTGATCGGCGTGAGCGACTTCGTCCTGGTGCAGTGGGTCGCGCCATTCCTGTCGGAGTTCCCCGAGAAGATCTCCGCGTTCTACTGGGCGCGCCGCGTTCACAAGGCGCCCATGGCGCTGATGAACATGGTCTCGAGCAACATCAACCAGTGGACGGTGCTGGCCGCGATGATTCCGATCGTCTACGGTTGGTCGCGGGCCGCGGCGGGCGGTGGCTTCGTGCCGTTCGACTTCGACGCCGAGCAGCAGGTCGAGATCGGGCTCACCCTCGCGCAGTCGCTGCTGGCGATGCTCGTGCTGTTCACCATGCGCTTCGGCTGGCTCGATGCGGCGAGCCTGTTCGTCCTCTGGGCGGCGCAGTTCTTCAACCCTTCGTGGCGCGAGGAGGTCACGTGGGCGTACCTGGCCTGGTGCGCCTGGCTGCTGCTGATGTTCGCCTCGCGGCGGCAGCCGTTCGTCGCGCCGCGCGTCTTTATCGAAGTGCTGCGCGAGAACCGCGCCCGGCGGGCGGCCCGAAGCACGGAGCCCCGGCGGTGAGGCCGGGGCTCGATGCGCGGGGAACGAAGAGGATTATTGAGGCCCCATTGAGAGTCTTGGCCCCGCGCCCCGGGTTTCGCCTTCCCCCCGAGGGGGCATGACGGCCGCCGGCGCATATGGGACCGCAATCGGACCTGTTGGCTCAATAATTTGTCTCTTCGCTCCCACTTCGGAGGTCCGGCGCCAAGATAGGTTGCGCGCCGGGGAGCGTCAAGATCCGACCGAGGACCCGATTCGGCAGCGATCACGATGAGATACCGCACGCTCGGTCGCACCGGATACACGGTCTCGGAGATCGGGTTCGGCGCCTGGGGGATCGGCGGCGCGATGTGGCAGGGGAGCGATGACGACGCGTCGCTCGCCGCGCTCCGCGCCGCACTCGACGCCGGCCTCGACTTCGTGGACACCGCGCTCGCGTACGGGGACGGCCACAGCGAGCGGCTGATCGCGCGCGCCCTGGCCGGCCGGTCCGAACGGGTGCTCATCGCGACGAAGATGCCCCCCGACAACCGCACTTGGCCGGCCCGGCGCGGCGTCCCGCTCCGGGCGGCCTTCCCCGTGGCTCACGTCCGGCGCTGCGCCGAGCGAAGCGCCGAGAATCTGGGCCGACCGGCGGATCTGCTCCAGTTCCACGTCTGGCGCGACGAGTGGCTGGCGGACGACGAGTGGCCCGCGGTAGAACGCACGCTCGAAGCCCTCGTGGCAGAGGGCACCGTCCGCGCCGTCGGGATTTCGGTCAACGACCACGAGCCCGACAGCGCGCTCCTGGCGGTGGAGCGGTGCGATCTCATCTCCAGCGTGCAGGTGATCTACAATATCTTCGACCGCTCGTCCGAGCGCCGGCTCTTTCCGCTGTGTCGCACGTGCAACGTCGGCGTGATAGCCCGGGTGCCGCTCGACGAGGGCGCGCTGACGGGGATGGTTCGGCCCGGCGTCACCTTCCCGGCCGGCGATTGGCGGCACCGGTACTTCCAGGGCGACCGCAAGGGGGAGGTGGCCGAGCGAGTGGCGCGCCTCCGGCCGCTGCTGCTCAGGGAAGCGGACACGCTGGCCGCCGGGGCGCTGCGGTTCTGCCTCAGCCATCCGGCGGTGAGCACGGTCATCCCGGGCATGCGGACGCCGGAGCACGCGTGGGCGAACTGCGCGGTGTCGGACGGGAGGCTGCTGTCGCCGTCGCTGCTGGGAGAACTGACGGCGCACGCGTGGGAGAAGAACTACTATGAGTGATCGCCCGGGAGGAGGGCCGAGCGCGTGAACCTTTCGCTGGTCGCGGGCCTGCTGTCCCTGGCGGTGTGGATCGCGGGCGGCTTCGTGATTCCCGTCGGAGCGGGCTGGATTCACCTCTTCCTGGCGCTCGGCGTGATCCTGCTGGTGCGGCGGGTTGTGACCGGTCCCAAAGCGTGGTAGCGTAGCGGGGCGTGACCGAGCCCTCCGCCGCCACCGCGCCGTCGGCCGCACGTCCGATGCGCCTCGCCATCGAGGCGGCACCGGCCGTGCTGCTCATCGTCTTCCTGCTGTGGCAGGTGCGGGCGGTCCTGTCGCCGATCGTCGTCTTCGCGCTGCTGTGCATCGTGCTCTGGCCGCAGCGCGCCGACCGCACCGTGGCGCGGCTCCTCTTCACCACCGGCGCGCTCACGACAATCTGGATCCTGTACGTGACCGGCTCCCTGCTGGCGCCCTTCCTGCTGGCGCTAGCGATCGCCTACGTCCTCGCGCCGGCCGTCGCCGCGCTCGAGGCCCGGCGCGTGCCGCGCGGCCTCGCGATCGCGCTCGTCTTGCTGCCGTTCCTCGCCGCGCTCGCGCTGCTGCTGGTGCTGCTCCTGCCCGCCGTCGAGCGCCAGGTCGTGGACCTGGCGGGTCGGCTCCCCGGCCTCATCCGTCGCATCGCCGACTGGGTGCTCCAGCTCAGGACGCGGTTCCTAGCGAGCAGTGGCGGAGTGCTTTCGGAGGAACAGACGGCCTGGCTCCGCGATCTCAAGCCGGGCGACCTGGTGGGCATGGTCGAGGATCGGTGGCAGGAGATCGCCCGGCGCATGTGGTCAGCGCTGCTCGGCCTCGGCCGGGGGGTGGGCGTCGCGCTGACGATCCTCGGCTACCTGGTCATCACGCCGGTGGTGACGTTCTACCTGCTGGTGGGGTGGCGGCGACTCACGGCGCGCCTGCACGACCTGGTGCCGCCGGCCCGCCGCGCCGGGATCTTCGACTTCATCGGCGAATACGACCGCCTGCTCGGCCGCTACGTCCGCGGGCAGCTCCTCGAGGCGTCGCTGGTGGCGCTCCTGACGGGCGGGTCCCTCGCGCTGCTCGGGTTCCCGGGGGCGCTGCTCGTCGGCGTCATCGCCGGGCTCGGCAACCTCATCCCCTACATCGGCCTGCCGCTCAGCATCCTGCCCGGCATCCTCTTCGCGCTCGTCTCCGGGGCGGTCCTGCCCTCGCTCCTCAAGCTGGGCGCCGTCTTCTTCGTGGTGCAGTTCATTGACGGCTCGATCACGGGCCCGCGCATCGTCGGCGAGTCAGTCGGCCTCGACCCGGTCTGGGTGATGGTGGCGCTGGCGCTGTTCGGGAGCCTGCTGGGATTCGTCGGCCTCCTGGTCGCCGTGCCGCTGGCTGTGCTCGTCAAGCTGCTCGCCCAGCGGGCGCTGGAACGATACCGCAGCTCGGAGATCTACGGCGCGGCGGCGCCGCCGGTCGCGCAGAGCTGAGCGGGCGCCCACCCCAGCCGCCACGCGAATTCCGCGTGCCGAACGCAGGCGCTGAGACATGGGTCGTTGCAGTGGCGCTCGGGCTGGCCTGCGCGTCTCTGGAGGCGCAGACGACGTCCGGCGGCCGGGCCGCCCGCGCCGGCTCCACCGGGACCCTGGCCCTCTGGGCGGACGATGTGTGGCTCGCCCTCACCGACCGCGACGGCGCGTATTTCGGACGTCTCGCGGACGAAGGGACGCTTCAGCGCTTCAACCCGCTGATGGACGCCGAGTACGAGCTCGATCTTCTCACCGGGCTCTTCAGCGCGCCGGAGGACGAGCGGTGGACGGCCGCTTCCGAGGGCCTGCGCGTGTCGGGAGCGAGCATCAACCATCCTTTCATCCTCAACTTCGTGGATTGGCGCGAGGAGGTGCCGGTCTCGGGGCCCGTCGACCTGTTCGTCCGGTATCGCCGGCAGCGCTCACTGACTACGCAGCGCGACTATCCGATGGTCGGCATTGCGTGGCGAAAGACGCCGGGAGGTCCGTGGACGCTGAAGTCTTCCATCGGCATGCATTTCTTCAAGTCGTCCGCCGACGTGGAGCTGGCGCTGGCGCGCAGCTGGGGACGGAGCGAGGGCCATCGCTTCTCGGTGGATCTGCGCTTGGCGATGCTCGACGCGTTCAACAACGTGATCTTCAACGCTCTCGGCGTCAGGCCGGAGGAGACGCCCGCGCATTTCGATTACACGACCGTGCCGATCGCCGCCCGGGTCGCGTTCGCCGGCTCGTCACGGATGGGGCGCGTCGAGCTGCACGGCGGGGTGACGACTCGGAGCGAAGTCGCGGTGACGTTTCCCTCCACGGGCGACCCTCCCTACGCGCTCAGCGAGCGTGTGAGCTTCGCCGGCGGGCTGGTGGAGGTCACGCTGTCGCGGCGGGTTGTACTGGCGCTGCTCGGGACGACTGCTCGGGCGGCGACGGATCGGCGGTTCGCATCGCCGAGTCCAGACGATCTCCAGCTCCGCGAGCGGACGTCGGCGGTCGGCTTTCGCGGGCACCTCCGGGCCAGCCAGACGCTCTCGTGGGAGCTGGATCTCAGCACCCGGTGGCGGCCTGAAGATCGGCTCCGAGGCGACGGGGACACTGTCCGGCACAGAGATCGCGAGGTATTCGGCCAGGTCACCTTGGCGCGCCGCCCTCCGGTCGGCTGGGCGTGGCGCCTGGGCTACGCGTTCATGGACCGCGAGGCCGGCGTGCTCGCCCCGCAGCTGTCGGCGGTCAACCACCGGCAGGTCATGGAGGGCGGCTACGTGTTCCGGTCGGGATTCTACGTGACGGCCGGACTGCGGTGGGATCTCGACCGCGGTCTCGCGGCTCCGTTCGACGGCGGCCACCTGCGGTTCGCGGCCGTGTGGTAGGAGGCAGCGCATGACCCGCACCAACATCCCGAGCGGCGCGCCCTGGGAGGCGGTCGTGGGCTACTCGCGTGCCGTCCGCGTGGGCAACGTCATTCACGTCGCCGGTACGACGGCTACGGGCCCCGACGGCGAGATCGTGGGAAAGGGAGACGTCTATGCGCAGGCGGTCCAGTCGCTCAAGAACATCGAGCGCGCGCTCGAGAAGGCGGGCGCGAGCCTCAAGGACGTCGTCCGCACCCGGGTCTTCGTAACCAACATCGCCGAGTGGGAGAAGGTGGGCAAGGCCCACGGCGAGTTCTTCCGCGAGATCCTGCCCGCCAGCACGATGGTCGAGGTGAGGGGCCTGGTGGACCCGGACCTGCTGGTCGAGATCGAGGCGGACGCGATTGTCGCGGA
>JACQVG010000199.1 GCA_016209905.1 Gemmatimonadota bacterium
GCCACGAGAACGCGCCCGGACCCGTAAGCGCCTCGATCCGACGCACCCCGGCTCCGACGCCGCTCTCGCCGACGAGCCGCACCAGGCCGATCTGGCCCGTGGTCCGCACGTGCGTGCCGCCGCACAGCTCACGCGATACCAGAGGCACGCTGATGACCCGGACGACGTCGCCGTACTTCTCGCCAAAGAGGGCCATCGCGCCGGCCGCCAGGGCTTCGGCGTACGGCATCTCGTCCGAGACAACGTCGAGATTCTCCCACACGTGCGCGTTGATCTCTTCCTCGACGGCGGCGAGCGCATCCACATTGATGGGCTGATGGTGCGTGAAGTCGAAGCGCAGGCGCTCCGGAGCGACGACCGACCCCGCTTGCCGCACGTGAGTGCCGAGCACCTTCCTCAGGGCCGCGTGGAGGAGGTGGGTCGCGGTGTGGTTGCGCTCCGTGTCCCGCCGCAGCGGCTCGCTGACCAGCGCCTCCACCGGCGTCGGCTCGAAGGGGCCGCCGTACGGCCCAAAGACGGCGGTCTTCCCCTCCACCCTCCGCACCTCGTCCACCAGGAGCCGCCACCCCGCGCCCAGCACTTCGCCGCGGTCGCTCACCTGGCCGCCGCTCTCGGCGTAGAAGGGGTTCTCGCGCAGGATGAGCCCCAGGCGCTCGTCGGTGCGCCGGAACGCGAGGATGAGGGTCGCGGCGTGGATGGATTCGTAGCCGACCCAGCGCTGGCGCAGCCGCGGCATGACCCGAGTCCAGGTGACATGCTCCCTGCCCCGGCTGCGGGGCGACCCCTCGGCCTCGGGCGGTCGGACCGCTCGCTGCGCCCTAAGGGCGCCCGCCCTCGTCCGTGGGCCCGCCTCCTCGCCTCCATGCGTCGCGCGCTGGGAGCCGCCGGCTCGCGCCGCACGGGATCGAGCGCGCTGTTCTTCCAGGAGGACCTCGAAGCCCGCCACGTCCACCGGAATCCCGCGCTCGGCCGCGACGATCTCGGTGAGGTCGATCGGGAAACCGTAGGTGTCGTAGAGCTTGAAGGCCTCCTCCCCGCTCACACGGCTGAGCTGCTCCATGCGCTCCAGACCGCCTTCAATGGTCTCGAGGAAGCGCTCCTCTTCGGCTCGGGTGACGTCCCGGAGGCGCTCCGCGTTCCGAACCAGCTCCGGGTAGGCCTCGCCCATGACCTTCACGACTTCGTCCACCAGGTGCACGAGCGTCGGCTCCCGGCAGCCCAGAAGGTAGGCGTGGCGCACCGCGCGGCGGAGGATGCGACGGAGCACGTACCCGCGTCCCTCGTTCGACGGGTAGACGTCATCCGCCAGCAGGAACGCCACGGCCCGCGCGTGGTCCGCCAGGACGCGGAACGGCGCACCAGCTCCCCCGCGGTCGTACGGCTGCCCCACGACGGCCTCCGCGCGCCGGATAAGCGGATGGAACAAGTCGGTGTGGAAATTCGACTGCTCGCCCTGCAACACCGCGGCGATGCGCTCGAGCCCCGCACCCGTGTCCACCGACGGTGCCGGCAGCGGCACCAGCTCGCCGCCGGGCTGCCGGTCGAACTGCATGAAGACGAGGTTCCAGATTTCGAGGAACCGCCCGGCCTCCGCCTGCTCGACGAACTGATCCAGCGAGTGGATGTGGTCGCTGACTTGAGCCGCACTCGCAGGCGAGCCCGTCGGCTCGCCCAAGTCCACGTAGATCTCGCTGCAATACCCGCACGGCCCCGTATCGGCCATCTGCCAGAAGTTGTCGGCATCGCCCAGGCCGTAGATGCGATCGTCCCCCAGGCCAGCCACCTCCCGCCACAGCCGCCGCGTCTCCTCGTCCTTGTGGTGGACGCTGACGCGGATGCGCTCGGGATGGATGCCGAGCCACCGCTCGGCCGTCACCCACTCCCAGGCGAACTCGATCGCCTCGCGCTTGAAGTAGTCGCCGAAGGAGAAGTTGCCCAGCATCTCGAAGAAGGTGTGGTGCCGGTCGGTGTGTCCCACCTGCTCGAGGTCGTTGTGCTTCCCGCCCGCGCGCACGCACTTCTGCACCGTCGCGGCACGGCGGTAGTCGCGGCGTTCCAGCCCGAGGAACGCGCGCTTGAACTGGACCATCCCCGCGTTGGTGAACAGGAGGGTAGGATCGTCGGCGGGCACGAGTGGCGACGAAGGTACCTCGCGGTGGCCCCGTTCGACGAAGTAGTCGAGGAAGCGACGTCGGATGGTCGCAGCGTCCATAGCCGCAACAATTTAGTCCGCGGGCGCGCGGTTGACCACCGGCGCACCGGAGCTTCGCACAGGCCGACCGGCACTTGAAGCGCGGGCGGCTACGTACTATGCGGGTGCGAACGGGTTTTCGACCCGCACAGCGCCGAAAGCCCGGCCGGCGTGGAGATCCTCGGTGAGAAGCTTCTCCGCTCCGGATTCGAGCGCCGCCGCCACGATCAGCGCGTCCCAGAACGAGAGGCGGTGACGCTCCTGCAAGCGGCTTGCCTCGACCACGGTGTCCACGCCGGGCAAGACCATGCGCCACGTGCCGTACGTGGCGACGAGGTCGCGCGCCGCGGCCAGCCTGAGCGGCCTTTTGATCTTGCGGGTCACCGTGACGTAGAGCTCTTCGAGTACCTGCACGCTGAGCACGCCCGAGCGCTCCGACCACAGGCGGCGGACCAGCTCGCGAGCCACCTCGTGCTTCAGCCCGGCGTCCCGATCGTGCGCGTACACGAGCACGTTCGTGTCCACGAACGCGCTACCGCTCATGCAGTTCGTCCCGCGTGGCGCCGATCCTGCCGCCGAGCCGGAAGCCGCGGTCGAGCAGCTCCAGCGCCTGGCGGCGGGCCCCCTCGTAGGCGTCGTCCGCCCGCAGCCGCTCGTCCACGAAGCGCTGGAGCAGCTCGCTCACGGACGTGCCCCGCTGGGCGGCGAGGAGCTTCGCCTTGCGGATGGCCCCGCTGTCCAGGCGAAGCGTCAGGTTCCGCTTCATACACGTAATTATGTGTTGCACATGCTGTACGTGCAAGCCCTCGCGCGGGCGGCGGCCGGAGGCCGGAGCGCGAGCGACGCGCCCTACGGGGCTAATAGCTCCTTCACGACCTCGCCCACGGTGGCGGCGGCGAATCCACGCCGCAGCAGGAAGGCCTTGAGGCGGCGGCGCCGGACGACGGGATCAACGTCGGCCATCGTGCGCAGCTTGCGGGCGGCAGCCTCGCGCAGCAGAACCACGGGATCGATCCCGTCGGCGGCGAGAGCGTCGCGCACCGCGGACTCCGCCTCCCGCTCGGCAACACCCAGCCGGCGGAGGTCCGCGACCAGCCGGGCGGGCCCGTAGCGGAAGCGCTGCGCCCGCGTCCGGGCGTAGTGGCGCGCGAATTCCGCGTCGTCAATCACCTCGGCATGGACCAGCGCGTCCACGGCCGCCTCGGCGGCGGCGCGCGCGTGTCCTCGGCGGATCAGGCGGCGCGCGATCTCGCGCGCCGGCAGCGCCCGGGCGGCCAGCATGCGCAACGCCACGCTGCGGGCGGCGAACACCTCGGCCCGCGCCGCAAGCGACGAGAGGCGCCCTCCATCGAGCGCCTCTCCGACCTCCAACCCCAGCTCGCGCACGTCCCGGGGGGCGACCGTTCCGAAGACCGCGCCCCCGACGTGCACCCGAATGCCGTCACCGGTTCGGTCGGGCTCGAGCGCCGTGACCCGCGCCATCTACTCCTCGGCGGCCGATTCCTCTTCCGCCGCCCCGGCCGCCCGCATGCCGAGCAGCTCCCGGACCTTCGCCTCGATCTCGGCGAGGAGCGCGGGATTGTCCTTCAGGAAGAGCTTGGTGTTCTCCCGCCCCTGGCCGATCCGCTGCTCGTTGTAAGAGTACCATGCGCCCGTCTTCTGGATGATCCCGGCTTCGCTCGCGATGTCCACGAGCAGAGAGCTGTGGCTGATCCCCTCGTCGTACATGATGTCGAACTCGGCCTGCCGGAACGGCGGCGCCACCTTGTTCTTGACGACCTTGACCCGCACGTGGCTCCCCAGGATCTGGTCTCGTTCCTTCACTGCGCCCACGCGCCGGACGTCGAGTCGCACCGAGGCGTAGAACTTGAGCGCGCGACCGCCACTGGTCGTCTCGGGGTTGCCGAACATCACGCCGATCTTCTCGCGCAACTGATTGATGAAGATCACCGACGTCCGCGATCGGCTGATGCCGCCGGCCAGCTTGCGGAGCGCCTGGCTCATCAGCCGCGCCTGCAGCCCCATCTGCGGCTCGCCCATCTCGCCCTCGATCTCGGCC
>JACQVG010000206.1 GCA_016209905.1 Gemmatimonadota bacterium
ACGGGTTCAATGTGGGGGCGAACGGCCGCGTTCGCCAAGGGGCCGATGGTGGGCCGTCAGATGAGCCCGACGACGACCCTCCAGACCAGTCCGGCGACTACCGCGGCCAGCCAGAACACCAACACGGCTCCGGCGAATCGGCGCCAACTCGGATAGGGCGGGCGCCCGGCCGGGTACCTCGTGACGTCAACGTTACGTGCCTCCAGGACGGATCGGGCGTAAACGTACTGTCGCCAGACGTGCTCGAGGTGCAGCCGCCTCAGTAACACGAGCGTGCCGAGGACGGCGATCGCAATCGGGGCGTGTTGCAGAGCATCGCTGACCCATTCGCCGATTAGAGCGGCGGAAATCGGCGCCGCACCCTTCGATCCGAGCGCATGGAGAAACACCGCAACAGTGGTCGCCAATCCGAGCGCCACGCAGTTGTTTCCGCAGGCTTCCTTGATGACCACGGCACGCTCGAGTTGGAGCCGGTGCTCCGCCTCCTCGGCGTGGGCAGTCGCAGTACGGAAGGCAATCACGAGTTGGTACCACCACAACGGGTTCGCGGCGAGGGTGCCCCACGCAGCGTCGTCAGGTTCGGCCGTCGCCAACTCTTTGACGTTGAAGGGCGGCGAATAGAAGACGATGCGGCCGACGATCGGAAACCGCAGCTCCCCAAGCCGCTGCACCACGAATGCCGTGACCCACGCCGCCGCAATCAAGAGGAGCCACTGCCCCAGGTTCAGCGTGCCGAGGAGCGTCGCTGCCGGGTACGATAACTCCAGGAACGGGGCGAAGGCCCAGAGGACGACAATCCCCGGGAGCACGCGGCCGAAGAAGTCCCTGAGCACCAGCCGGGTGTAGAGCGCGTCGACGAGTTGGCCAACCGCTTCCATGGCGGTCTCCGCTGCTTGGTGTTCACACCTCGATGACTAACCAACCATCGCCTTCGTCCGCCGATTGGAGACGCAGATCTGCCAGTGTCGCCGCGCACGCATCCGCGTTGGCGAGGGCGGTCGCCGGATAGTTCAGCAGCACGGCGACGACGCGTGAGCCGGTCGCTTTACCGGCCTCGACCCCCACCGGTGAGTCCTCGACCACGACACATTGGTGAGGGAGCACTCCAAGGCGCGCGGCCGCGAGCCGGTAGCCCTCCGGATGCGGCTTGCCGCGCGCCACGTCCTCGGACGTGATCAGGACTCGAGGGGTAGGGATGTTCGCAGTGCGCAGTCGAAGCGCCGCGACCTTCCGGTTCGCCGACGTCACCACAGCCCATTGATTATCACGCAGCCGCTCTAGCAGGCCGCTAGCCCCCGCCGCCGCGACGACGCCGCGCGTCTCGGTCTCCTCCATCGCGTCCAGCACGACGGCCTCGGCCACGGCGTCCATCTCCGGTGCTGCCAACCGTACCGTTTCCACGGTACGGCGTCCATGGGCCGCTCTCAGAAACGGCTCGGGGTCTCTGCCCCGGTCCGCCGCCCAGCGGCGCCAAATGAGTTCGATGCACTCACGGGAGTCGACGAGCACCCCGTCCATGTCGAACAGGATCGCTCGGCATCGCAGCGTGATGGGAGGGCCCGGCATCACTCGTGCGGCGCCGTGTTTGCTGTCGGGGCGACCTGCGTCTCGCCCGGTCGTTCCGCCGTTCCGTCGTTCCGTCAGTCACGCACCCCTGGTCACGATCCGCACCCGCACCACGTACTGCACGTCCAGCTCGTCGCGCTGCACCCCGTAGATCTGCCAACCCACGAACCGCATCGGCTGAAACCGGAGCGGCATTTCCACCACGCCCAGGTAGCGGCAGTCCCCGAGCCGGCCCCGGCCGTGGAGGCCGGGGCGGTGCCACCCGCAATCCACGCAGCCCGCCGCCGCTGGGCGGAGCTGCTGCGCTGGATCTTCGAGGTCGACCCGCTCCGGTGTCCCCGGTGCGGCCACGCGATGCGCCTCGTCGGCTTCATTACCCAGCCCCGGGTAATCTACCAGATCCTTGATCACCTGCGCCGCAGCGCGACCCCCGCCCGCCGCTCGCGGGCGCCACCGCAGCGCCGGACGGCTCCCCGCACTGCCACCTCGGCGTAAGCCGTTGCGCCCCCGCCTCCGGATCCCTGGCGTTGGGGGCACCTGGCCTGCGCGCATGTCGGCTGGTGGGCCCGGCCGTGCCGGATCCTGGCCGCGCGACCGGCTCGCCGCCGCGCTCCGGAATAGGAACTTGAATCCCCGCTGCTAGAGTATGGGGGCAGCGTCGAACTGCGGCGATGCAAATTCCTATTCGGTCCTGATTGCGGGAGTCGCGGACTCGGGTACCTGTCAAACTGCCGGGACGCTAGAGCCGTCGGCGCCGGCGTTCCTCCCGCAGGGCTTCGAGCTCGAGCAGGGCCTCGTGGTCCCTGCGCCGACCGGTGGCGCGCTTGGCGGCGATCAGGGCGTCGAGCGAGAGGACGCGCACTGGGACACCGAGCACGGATGTCTCGAGGCTCGATGCCTCGACCGCCGGGAACTCACCCACGCCGGCCACGCGATCCATCACGTCGAGATCACCTTCGTCGGTGACCAGCGTCATGACGGGCGTATCGCGCAGCGTGCGGCCGTCCATCGCGAACGGGAGGCCAGGCTGAACGCCGCGCAGATACGCGTGCCAGGCGGCGAGACGGGTTGCCAGCCGATTCCGGTTCTCGGGTTCGGGGTCGTAGCACACATCCACGTCGCTCGTGATGCGGGCCGAGCCGTGCGCGTTCGCGGCTACGCCGCCGACCACGACGTAGCGCACTCCTGCGCCGTTCAGGCCTTCAAGCAGGCCGACCAGGCTCACGGCGCCTCAAGTTCTCGCGGAGTGATCGGAGGGCTTCCATGTTCTCGTGCAGCGTGCGCAGGCGAAGCTCCGGGGTCCGGCTGAGGGCGGAGGTGAGCAGGGTGGTGTCGATCCCCCAGGCCCGTGCCCGCTCGACAGCTGTGCCGCGCCGGCGGGGCCGGCGCCCGCGGCGCCGCTCGCCGTAGTGGTTGAGGGCGAGCGCGAGCCGGGCGCCGTAGCTGGTCAGAAAGCGCGGCATGTCCACCGACAGCACCACAGCCCCGTTCGGTGACTCGTGGCGCCAGGTTCTGTGCGGGTCCGCTTCCTTCAGCGCGCGGCCGGCCAGGGCCCACGCGTCCGAGAGCGGCGTGCCGGCGTGCTCGGCGAGCGTCCTCGCCAGCGCGAGCCGGCGGGCGAGCGGCTCGGCGTAGCGCCTTGGCACGCCGAGCCGCGTTAGTGTGTTGAGCACCCAGCGGGGGGTGGCGCCGACCGCCGTGGCGAGCTGGCCGAGGGTGAGGTCGGAGCGCTGCATAAATACCTATCACAACAATACACAATAGTCGCCGAGGCGTCAACCTGCTTGGCCCGCAGCGCCGGACGGGCTGGCGCCCCGCGCCAACGGGGATACCTTGACACCGACCGGCCGCCGCCCCACGCCCACGGCGCGGCGGCGCCCCCTCATCGGGTTCGTCTGTGGTCCACGCCAGGCTGATCCCCGCCGTGCTCGCGGCGACGCTCGTCCTCGCCGCCGACACCGGATGCCGGTCCGAGCGGGGTGAGCCGCCCGCCGACACGCTCGCTTCCCGCCCGCGCACGGAGAGTGTCACCGGAACTCCGCCCAGCGGCCCGATTCAGGAGGCCGACTTCTCGGTGGCGGCGGTGGCGCTGGGCACGGATTCCGCGAGGGTCGTTGCCGCGCTGGGCCGGCCGGAGAGCGTCGAGGTGCGGGGACACCCCTTCGACTCGGCCGGCCTCAGGGTGTGGCACTACCGAGACGTGATCGTGGAAATCGCCGGCAGCGTCGAGCGCATCACGCTCCGGTCGCCGGCCGTCACCACCGCCAGAGGCGTCCGCGTGGGCGACGTAACCGAGCGCGTTCGCGCCGCGTATGGCGAGTCGGTAGTCCGCACCCCGACGTCGTGGAAGTACTCAGACGACGATGACCCGAGCGGCCTGCCTCCCGCCGTGGAGTTCCGGATGGAGGGGAATCGCGTGGCAGCCGTCACGCTGGGGCTGAGCGGGTACGACAGTCCGCCGCCGCCGTGGCAGTGGGCGAGGCCGCCGTGGTTCATCTCCGGGGAGGGCATCGGTCCGATCTCGCGTTCGACCTCGGAGGAAGAGCTTCTGGACCGGTTCGGACCCGAGGAGGTCGCTCGCGACACGATCTACCTCGGCGAGGGCGAATGGGCAGTCGGCACGGTCCTGTTCCCGGGCGATTCGCTTCGCGAGATCGAGATCGAATGGGAGGACGCGGACGCCAGACGCTCGCCGCTCGTGATCACGCTCCGGGGCACGGCCGCGGTGTGGCGGACGCGCGAGGGCGTGACGCTGGGCCGCAGCCTCAGGGACCTCGAGGCGCTCAACGGACGGCCGTTCGAGCTGGCCGGGTGGGGCTGGGACTATGGCGGCTCGGACTGCTCGTGGGGCGGTGGGCGGCTCGCGGCGCCGCTGGCCAACGTCCGGCTAGGTTTCAGCGAAGCCGGCCTGAGCGATCTCCCGGACGCCGAGCAGCACGTGCTCTCGGGCGACAGCTGCCGGTCGTCTGCGATGCGCCCCATGCAGCGGCTCAATCCCGTTGTCGTAGAGATTCGCATCGTGTTCGGCCGGTAGCGCACGCTCCGATGCTTACCTGGCCTACGCCCGGGGAATCGTCATAGGGTCAGGGCCGAGCGCGAGGCAGCGGCAGGCGGCCAAGCAGGACCGGGGTCGTCGCATGCGGCTGCACGGCCCAGACGGGCTGAACCAGCTCGCCGCGGGTCCAGAGCCCGAAGATCCACAGCGTGTCGTTATGCACGGCGGCGGAGACTGGCCACACCCAGTTCGCGTACGCGTCGCCGTGGGCGGTGTTCACCATCACGCACCGTTCGTCGGGGAACGGGTCTCCCGAGAAGCACAGCAGCGTACGCTGTCCACGAACCAGATCGCCTTCGAGCGGCAACTCCGCAGTGGTGTCGCGCTCGGCTCGGTACGACAGCCGCCTCGCCGGTGTGACGGGCAGGCGGAAGGTGTCGGCTGCCTCCAGCACCCACACGGCGTCCTGGCTCAACCGCCCGGGGAGGCCGCGGAGCGCGGTCGCGAAGCGGCGCTCGATCTCCCCCTGCGCGGTGCACTCGGAGGCCTGGTGCGTTTCAGCCGCGATTTCGATTCGCTCGAGACGTGAAGCGGCGGCGCGCCTGAATCGCCAACGCTCGATCCACATTCCACCATCGCTCTCCAAACTGTTCCAGGGCCTACCGCTCCACGGCCTCCGGTAGCTGCAGGGGGGCGCATCGTCCTCGCCGTAATGGAGATTCGCGATCGCGACCCACCAGTCACCGCCGTCGCGTGCCTGCGGCGTCACATCCTGAGTCACCCAGTCGGAGAACTCGGCACGCTCCGGGTCCAGGGTGAGCGTGTCCACGATCGGCAGTACGGCCCAGGCGGGGAGTACGGACATGAGAAGTGCGGCAACGGCGTCGTGGCGGCCCGTGCGAGCGAGACTCAGTGGGGTGTTACCCTGGAAGTCGGCCACGGCCGCCGGCGCGCCCGCGGCGAGGAGGGCTTCCACAACCGAGCGGTGACCGTGCCGTGCCGCCTCGTGGATCGCCGCCACGCCGCCGTCAGTGGCAGCCCGAACATTGGCGCCGCGAGACAGAAGCACCTCCACCACCCCCCGGGCACCTGCTCGCGCGGCGTAGTGCAGGGGCTTGGCGCCGAGATCGTCGCGGGCGTTGGGCTCGGCCCGCGCTTGCAGCAACGACTCCACCGCGACGCGATTCCCGGCAAGCGCGGCGAGATGAAGCGGAGTAGCGCCCGGGCCCGGTTCGACCGGATGCCGGTCCGCCACCCGGAGAGAGGAGGCGACTGCCTCACGAGAGGCGGTATCCGGTGGTTGCCCGGAAGTGCGATCCCTGCAGGCTGGGACTCCGGAGCATACGAGTGCGGCGAGCGGCGCCCAGGCAGCGCGGAACATCCCGGGGACGCGGATGCGGATCATGTTCAGAGAACTCACTCGCTGGTGTATGCGGGGCTCGCCTTGCTTGCGGTGGTCGCGCTGGAGTGCTTCGACCAACTCGCAGTGAAGCGGCAGAGGGCGGCGGTGCAACGGCCCTTCGCTGCCTGAGTGTAGGCCCCTGTCGACCCGCCTCGATTCTGAGTACCGGTCGGCTCTCCATCGAGGACCAGATCGTGGAAGGAGACAAGGTGGGGACTCGGGTGACCTTCCGCGGCACCCGAGCCTCGGTGCTGCGCCCGCACCCCTCTCGCACCAGCTCGGCACTACGCGTACTCGCTGGGAGCGGCGATTCAAATTCCTATTCCGCAAGACGGTGATGTATTTTGGCGATGCGAAGCGGTCCCTCCTCACATTGATCCGGGAGCTTCGCCGTGTCAACTAGCGCATCCCGCCCCGCGGCGTGGTAGATTAGGAGCGCGAAAGGTGAGATTGCCGTGTTCTCCTCCCGGAGCCGTTGTCAGGTATCTGGCGATGCGATGCCTCACGGCCGTCCGGGCCACCGGCGTGGTGTGTCTGGCCTCCCTTGCCCAAGTTGCGTGCCACACGGGCCGCGAGCGCGCGGTCATCGGCTACGCGTTTGCGGTCTCCGGGAGCCCCAGCATTCAGGTCGCGCGTGACGAGATCAGCTCCTGGGACACCTCGGCAGCACCCGCGATCGGCATCGTTTACGAGAGCCAGGGCCGCGCGGGTGACCCGGCGGACGTCGAGGTACAACGGGCACAACGCCTCGCCGCAATCCCCGGTGTCGTCGGTGTAGTCGGGCACGGCGGGGCCCTGGACGTTACGGAGCGCTGGTGTTGCCCTTCCTGGCGGTGTGCGACACATGACCATGACGGAGTGGATGGTGCCGGCGGCGGTGGCCGCCGGCGCCCTGGCGACGGGACTCGCGGTGCAGCGTCTGGTGCTG
>JACQVG010000219.1 GCA_016209905.1 Gemmatimonadota bacterium
ACACATATTGTAGGGCGCCTGATCCGGTGCTTTCGTACCAGCCATCCATCGGGGAGTGTCATATGAGCGTCTCGAGTGCGTGGAAGCTGCTTGCCCGCGCCGCCTCCTCCTGCGCCATCTTGGCGCTCGTCGCGGCCGGTCCGACCCTGGCGCAGGGTGTGACGAGGGCCGCGATCAGCGGCCTCGTGACCGACGCGAACGGCAACCCGCTCGCGGGGGCCCGGGTGGTCGCGGTGCACCAACCGTCCGGAACCTCGTACATCGCGTCGACCCGGCAGGACGGCCGGGTCACCATTCCCGGCACGCGCGTAGGCGGTCCGTACCGCGTGACCACGTCCTACATCGGCTTCGAGAGCCAGACGCAGGAGAACATTTTCCTCACGCTCGGCGTGGCGACCGACCTCCGGTTTGTGATGCGGGAGCTAGCCGTACAGATCCAGGCAATCACGGTCACCGCCGAACGCGACGCCGTGTTCAGCTCCGACCGGACCGGTGCCGCGACGTCCGTCGGCGCCGAGGCGCTGGAGCGGCTTCCGACCATTTCCGGCCGGATCGAGGACTTTGCCCGCCTGACGCCGCAGTATAGCGGCGCGGGGTTCGGGTTCTCGTTCGCCGGCCAGGACAACCGTCTCAACAACGTGACCGTGGACGGCTCCTATTTCAACAACTCGTTCGGTCTGGCCGGACAGCCCGGTGACCGCACGGGTGTAGCGCCCATTTCGCTGGACGCGATCGAGCAGGTCCAGATCAACGTCGCGCCCTACGACGTGCGCCAGGGCAACTTCGTGGGCGCGGGCGTCAACACGGTCACCCGGAGCGGCACCAACGAGTTCTCCGGTTCGCTTTACTACTACATGCGGAACGAGGGCCTCGTCGGCACACGGGCCGGGAGCAACACCTTCAATCCGGGCACGTTCCGCTACGGCAAGTTCGGCGTGCGCCTGGGCGGACCCATCATCCAGAACAAGTTGTTCTTCTTCGCCAGCTATGAAGGCGACGGACTGACCCAGCCGGGCACGACGTTCCGGGCCAACACCGGCGGCGAGGACGTCGCGGGCGGCGTGACGCGGGTGCTGGCGTCCGACCTGGACGCGCTCAGCAGCTATCTGGCGACGAATTTCGGGTACGAGACCGGCGACTATCAGGGGTACGATCACGAGACGCCGGCGACGCGGTACCTGGTGCGGCTCGACTACAACCTGAGCGCCCGGAACAAGCTGAGCCTTCGCTACACCCACCTGGATTCTGAAACCGACGTCTTGCTTTCCAACTCCTCGTCGTTGGGCTTTGGCACGAGACGATCCGTTTCCACCGGCCTGAACTTCCAGAACTCGAACTACATCATTCTGGAGAACATCCGCTCCCTCGTGGCCGAGTGGAACTCGAATGTTGGCGACAACATGGCCAACAACCTCATCATCGGTTACACTTTCCAGGACGAGAGCCGCGGCTCGCGGGGTACTTTCTTCCCGATGGTGGACGTTCTCGAGGGCGGTTCCACCTACACGACGTTCGGTTTCGAGCCGTTTACGCCGAGCAACGAGCTGCGGTACAGCAGCTTCCAGCTCCAGAACAACTTCACCATCTTCAGACGCAGTCATTCGCTGACGTTCGGGGCGAGCGTCGAGCGGTACGAGTCCGAGAACGTGTTCTTCCCGGGTTCGCAGAGCGTGTACACCTACAGCTCACTGGCCGATTTCTACAGGGACGCCAACGACTATCTCGCCAACCCGAACCGCACGACGTCGCCAGTGACCTTGCAGCGCTTCCAGGTCCGGTGGTCGAATATCCCGGGTCAGGTCAAGCCCATCCAGCCGCTCGAAGTGCTGTATGCGGGGGCGTACGCGCAGGACGAGTGGCGGGCAGGCGACAACCTGAAGTTGACGCTGGGTTTGCGGCTCGATGTCCCGTCGTTTGGGAATACCGGGTTCGCCAACGCGGCCGTTGACGCCATGTCGTTCCGGGATGCGGCCGGCAACACGGTGCAGTACTCGACGGATGACCTTGCGCGCCGGAACGTGCTGATCTCGCCGCGATTCGGTTTCAACCTCGACGTGGGGGGCAACCGCAGCACGCAGATTCGCGGCGGTTCCGGCATCTTCACCGCTCGCCCGGCCTACGTGTGGATCTCGAACCAGATTGGCGAGAACGGGGTGCTGACGGGCTTCGAGCAGGTAAGCAACACCACCGCCCGGCCATTCCACCCCGACCCCAATCACTACAAGCCCGCGGACGTCACGGGCGCCCCGGCGGCCAGCTACGGCCTAGCCTTCACCGACCCTGATTTCCGGTTCCCGCAGTTGTGGCGGAGCAACATCGCGATTGACCAGCGGCTGCCGTGGGGCTTGGTGGGTACCGCCGAGTTCCTCTACGGCCGCGACGTGAATGGCATGGCTTACATCAATGCCAACCTCGCGCCGCCCAATAGGAACTTCGTCGGCGCGGATACCCGCCCCCGGTGGACCACGAGCAACCGGATCAACTCGAACATTACCAGCGCCGTCGTGCTGCAGAACCAGAACACCGGGCGTTCCTGGAACTTCGCGGCCTCACTGGAGCGGCCGTTCCGCGACGGCTTCTTCGGGAAGGTGGCGTACAGCTACGGCAAGGCCGAGAACACCGTGGATCCGGGGTCCATCGCCTTCGGTTCGTGGAACAACAACCAGCATGCGGGCGATCCGAACAACCCGGGTCTGGGGTTCGCCCTCACCTCGCCGGGGCACCGGATCTTCGCGGCGCTGTCCTACCGCCGGGAGTACTTCGGCTTCGGCGCGACGACCGTCTCACTGTTCTGGGAAGGTCGCACCGGCGGGAGCGGCAGTTACACGTTCTCCGGCGACCTGAACGGCGACGGCGGCACCAGCAATGATCTTATTTACATCCCTCGCGATTACAGCGAGATGAACTTCGAGCAGTACACGGCAACCGTGGCGGGCAGTCCGGTCACGTTTACCGTCCAGCAGCAGGTGGATGCGTGGGAAGCCTACATCCAGCAGGACGAGTATCTACGCGCGCATCGGGGCTCGTATGCCGTCCGCGGCGCCGCATTCCTGCCGATGGTGTACCGGATGGACCTGCGCATTCAACAGGATCTGTACAAGGATGTTTCGGGCCGGCGGAACCGCCTCCAGATCGGAGTAGACATCTTGAATTTCGGCAATCTGCTGAGCAGCAGTCTGGGAGTCGGCCAGCGCTTCGTCAACTTGCAGCCGCTGATTGCCCGTGGGGCTGATACCGTGGGCAGGGCGCGCTACCGGCTGCGGAACATCGGCGATCAGCTGATGTCTCAGACGTTCGAGCCGACCGCTGGTGTCGCCGACGTGTGGCGCGTTCAGCTCGGGGTGCGCTACAACTTCAACTGATCGCTTGGCGGGACCGGAGTACGAAACCGCCCTCCGATTCGGGGGGCGGTTTCGTCTTCGGGAAGTCGTGGCGCTCGCAGCCGGCGCTAGGTGCGCGCGCGCACGAAAAGCACCAGCCCGGCCGTGCCGAAGATCCCGTTGGGCAGCCAGGCCGCGAGCAGCGGCGGTACCACGCCGCCCGCGCCGATTGCCCTCGAGATTTGGATCATGATCAGGAAGACGAAGGTGGTCGCCAGGCTCACGGCGACCCCGTAGGCGGCGCCGCTCCGGGCGCCGGTCATGCCGAGCGGCGCGCCGAAGAGCGCGATGATCAGGCAGGTGCACGGGATCGCGATCTTGAGCGCGCGCTCCACCTTGAGCTTGTCGGCGTTGCTCCCCGAGCGCTCGAGGGTCCGGACGTAGTGGCCCAGCTCGGCGTAGCGCATCTGGTCCGGCGCCTTCGGCTCGGCCAATAGATCGAGCGGGCGCTCGGCCATCGCCCGCTGGCGGAGCGAATCGAAGCCGAACGCCACCTCCCGGTCCGGGCCGAGGAAGAGCCGCATCGTGCCCGCGCCCAGCGTCCACCCCGTGCCGGGCTCATAGGAGGCCCGGGTCGCGGTGAGGAAGTAGCCGGGGAACTCGGGGCCCGTGCCTTCGCGCTCGATCTGGACGTCCCGCATCTCGCGCTGCCGGACGGAGAGGGTGCGGATCGCGTACACGCGCCCGCCGTCGGCGCGATAGACGAAGTTGTGGCGCGTGGTCTGCGAGCGCCGCTCGCGCTCGCCCAGCAGGACGGCGCGGCGCTCGTTGGCCAGGGGCGCCAGCTCCCCCAGGACGAACGTCAGCAGACTGGCCAGAAAGGCCAGGCCGAACATCGGCGCCACCACGCGGTGAAAGGAGACCCCGGCGGCCTTGGCGGCCGTCATCTCCGAGTGGCGCGAGAAGGCGCCCACCGAGAACACCGTCGCGAAGAGCACGGCCGCCGGCGTGACGAAGAAAACCTGCTGGATGACTTCGAACAGGTACGCCAACGCGATGTGCTGGGCGGGGATGCCCCGGCTGAGGTACCGATCGATGTTGTCCGTCAGATTGATCGCGATCGTGAGCAGCGGGAACCCCAGGAGCGTGATCCCGAAGATCGTGCCGAACTCCCGGACCACGTACCGGTCCAGCACCCGCGCCGCACGGGCCCTCATCCGCCGCGCCTGCCCGCGAGCCAGCGGTCGAGCACCGCGTCCACCGGCTCCCACCACGCGCTCGAGCGCGTCGTCGCGTGCTGCCGGACCAGACGCCGAAACAGCGCCACGCCCGAGGCGACCATGATCAGATTCGGGGTCCACATCGCCCAGAACGGCGGGATGATCAGCTCATCGGCCAGCGTCTCGCCGCCGATCAGGCCCACGTAGTAGAGCGCGAAGATCGCCACGCTCGCGCCGATCACCAGTCCGACGCCGCCGCGCGGGAACCTGAGCGACACGGGCGCGCCGATCAGGACGAACACGACGCACGCCGCGGCGATGGAGAACTTCTTGTGGATCTCGACCCGAAAGCGGGCCGCGTGCTGGCGCGCGTTCCGGCGCTGCGACTCCAGGACCGCGAGCCGGGAGCGCAGGCTGGAAGCGGAGGCGTCGGCCGCCGCGCGCGAGCTGCGCCCCTCCGGCAACCGGATGAGGCCGCGGAGCGAGTCGGCCCGCGCGATGCCCCGGCTCGCCGGCGCCTGCGCCGCGGCCGCCCTCGGCCCCAGCCAAAGGCCGAGGCGGGCGAGCGCGCTGCAGTAGGTCGCGGCGAGGCCGCTCCGCGGCGGCCCGGTCCGCGACGAGTCCAGGGCGTAGTACGGCGGCGCCCCCACGAGCACGCGCGCGTCGGCCGAAACAGCGGTCTCCCTCTCCCGTGCGAGCGCGTCGAGCGACCGCCGGTCCTCGGCGACCGCGGCCTCGAGCTCGCAAACCGACAGCTCGCGGTCGCCCTTGAACTCGTCCTCCTCGGTGCGCACCAGCCGGTTGGAGACGCCCCGCACCCGCACCAGGTCGGTGCGGAAAAACACCCGCCGGAAAACCCCCGCCTGGGCGCGGTCGTAATCGTGCACATAGCCGTCGAACAGCGTCAGGTGAAGGTCGGTCCGGCCGGCGTTGAAGCGCATGTAGCCGCTGTCGGCGTAGATCGTGCGGCGCCGATCGTCGCGCGCGAGATCGTAGATCACGACGTCCCCCAGCCGATCGGTGGCCTGGTCAATGAGGCCGGCCCGCAGGAAGAACTCTCCCGGGATCACCTCGTTCACCATCTGCTCTTTGAGCTCGAACGTCGGCTTCTTCCGGGCGATGTCAATGAGCAGCGTCTTGAGTTCGTGGTTCGAGCGCGGCAGCACCTGGTCGAGGAAGAGGAACGTCGTGACGGCGAGTCCCACGGCCGCCAGAAGCACCGGCCGCACCAGCCTCACGAGGTCAACGCCGCCCGCTTTCAGCGCGGTGATCTCGTTGTCGGCCCCCAGTCGGCCGAAGGCGTGCAACACCGCCATCAGGGCGGCCATCGGCAGCGTCATCGCGACGATGAAAGGGAGCGAAAGCCCGAACAGCTCCCCGATGACGCTCCACGGCAACCCCTTGCCGACCAGGTTGCCGAACTGGCGCGCCACCTGGTTCAGGAGCAGGAGCCCCGTCAGCGCCGACAGGGCGAACAGAAACGGAGCGAGGTGCTCCTTCAGCAGGTACCGGGTGAGAAGGCTCACGGCCTGGCTCGGGACACTGGAGGCCCCGTTCGGTGTTGAGGCGCCCCGCGGGCACCCTTATTATTTGGCCAACAAAGGCCGGCCAAGATAATACCCCAAGTCCGGGAAAAGTGACGCGCGGGCTCGTCGCGATCACGCTCCTCATTCTCCTCGCCGCCTCCGGAGCTTTCGCGCAGTCGGCCGACTCCGCTCGGGGCGCGGCCTCCGCCGTTCCCCCCCCCCCCGCGAGCCGGCCTCAGGGCTACGCGGACCTGGGCATCCGGCTCGACGCGCGCTTCGAGATGCGCTTCGACCGGCTCCGCAACCTGCGGTGCACGGCCGCCGAAGCCACCCGACTCGCCACCGGATGCCAAGGCGGGTTCACGCCGCCTCGCTTCGCCCCCCTGTTCAGCGTGCGTACCGGCGGCGTGGTGGGCGAGCGGGTGCACGTCAACGTGGACTACGACACCGAGCGCGAGTTCGAGGCGTCGAACAACATCCGGGTTTTCTACCAAGGGCGCGAAGGCGAGATCTTGCGTCGGGTCCAGGTCGGCAACGTCACATTCACGGCTCCGAACTCCCGCTTCATCACCGGCGGTATCCCGGCGAACAATTTCGGCGTGCAACTCGAGGGTCGGGTCGGCGCGCTCGACTGGAGCGCGATTCTCGCCCAACAGAAGGGCAACGTCGTCCGGGGCCGCACGTTCACGATCGGCGACCGCACCGTCCAGCCCCTGGATCGCGACCTCGTGGACCGCGATTTCGAGCCGCTCCGATTCTTCTTCGTGCAGGATCCCGCCACGCTGCCGGGGTACCCGGCGGTGGACGTGCTCGACCTCAACCTTGCCGCGCTCCCTTCCGAGCAGCGCGTGACGGAGGTTCGGATCTACCGGCGGCGCAGCACGCTCGGCCGCACGACCGCGGATCCGCTCCAGGGCGGGATCGAGGCGGTGGCGCTGCGGTCGGACGGCCCGCAGCGGGCAGGACCCTTCGCGTGGGAGCTCCTGATCGAGAGCCGCGACTACTACCTCGACCCGTCGGGGCTCTGGTTCGCCCTCCGCAGCCGGCTCGACCAGGACGACTACCTGGCCGTGTCGTACGTCGTGGCGGCCGGCGACACCGTGGGGACGTTCCCGGCGGCGGCGGCAGCCGGCCGCGGCGACACGCTGCGCCTGATCTACGAGCCGCGGCGCGGGCCCGAGGTGCCGACGTTCCGCCACGAGATGCGGAACGCGTATCGCGTCGGGGCGGGGGACGACGTGGTGCGCGAATCGGTGACGCTGGAGGTGCTGGTGAGCGAGTCGGAGCGGCCGGCCCAGGGGGAGACCTTCCTGGCGCTGCTGGGGCTCGCCCAGCAGAGCGACCCGACGACCTTCGACCACTACAATCGCCTCTTCCCGCGGGAGCGCGATCCCGGTCGGGGCGAGCCGGTCCGCGACGTGTTCGTCGTCTTCCCGCACCTCACGCCGTTTGCCGATCGCGCGACGCTCCCGCCGCAGTTCCGGAACGACTCGCTGTACCGCACGCCCACCCACCTGTTGCGGACGCAGGGTCCGACCCCGCTGTTCGTGCTGCGCCTCCGCTACGACGCGCGCGGCGGAGGGGACCGGAGCCTGCTCTCGCTCGGCGGCATCCAGATCCGCGAGGGCAGCGAGCGGATCACCGCCGGAGGGCGCGTGCTGGTTCGCGACCGGGACTACAGCGTCAACTACGAGATCGGTCAGGTCACGTTCCTGGCGCCCGACTCCCTGTTCCGCCAGCCGACCCAGGTCAGCGTCCGGTACGAGGAGAACCCCGCCTTCGCCATCGCGCCGACGTCCCTCTACGGGCTTCGGGCGGGGTACGACTTCGGCGATCACGGCGCCGTGACGATGCTGGGGCTCCTCCAGCGAGAGCGCACCACGTTCACCCGGCCGCCCCTCGGCTTCGAGCCGTCCTCCAACTTCGTCGGCGGGGTGTCGGCCAACTTCCGCTTCGAGCCGCAGCGGCTCACCCGGCTGCTCGACGCGCTGCCCTTCGTCGCCACCGAGGCGCCGTCGTTCGTTACGCTCGACGCCGAGCTGGCCACCTCGAGGCCGTCGCCGAATCAGGCCGGCGTGGCGTACCTGGAGACGTTCGAGGGGGAGGGCGGGACCTTCCTTCCGCTGGACGAACGGTTCTGGGAGTACGGCAGCCGCCCCGCCTCGGGAAGCGGTCTGGAGGGGACGGGCGTGGACCCCGCCGCCGGTTTCGCGGACGATGACGCCGTGCCGCTCACCTGGCAAAACCTGGTCACTCCGGTGGGCGGCGTGGCGCAGTTCCGCGCCCGCGACATCGATCCCTCCATTCGCGTCCAGGGCGCCGGGGAGAATGCGGAAACGGTGCTCTGGCTCGCCCTCTACCCCGACACGGTGGGCGGTCTGCCGGACCTCGCCACGGGACGGCCGCGCTGGCCGCTGCCGCACACGCCGGGACCGAGGTGGCGCTCGATCGCCCAGCCGCTCTCGAGCACCGGGCTCGACCTCTCGCGCGTCGAGTTCCTGGAGTTCTGGGTCTTCGAGGAGACCGGGCGGCCCGCGCGGGACGACGGCGCGGCGCTGGTCTTCGACTTCGGCACCGTGTTCGAGGACGGGGTGGCGTTCCAGCCGCTCCGGTTCGAGGTCACGGCGGAGGGCGATACGATATTCTCCGGGCGCCGACGGGCGGGGGAGGGCCGGCTCGACAGCGAGCGCGACTCGCTCACGAACACGTTCAACGCCGTGCTCGACGACAACGGTATCCACGGTGCCGTCGCCGACAGCATCGTGAACGGTGGGACCGGAGCGGTCGAGCGCGAGGTGGCGCTGTGCCGCTCGGAGCTGGATCGGCGGCTGGTGGTGTACGACTGGGGAGACCTCCACGCCGCCTGCACCCGCGGGAACGGCGCCGCGGACACGGAAGACCTCGACGGCGACCGGCACCTCGACACGCTGATCGCGCCGGCGCGCGAGAACTTCATCCGCTTCGTCTTTCGCCTCGGTGACGAGACCTACCACGTCCGGGATGGAGGCACGGTGACCGGCGCCGCCCCGGCGTCGGGCGGGCAGTGGCGGCTGTACCGGATCCCGTTCCGCGCTCCCACGGCCCAGGAAGGGTTTCCCGACCTGCGGCAGATCCGCGCGCTCCGGCTCGTGCTCACGGCGCCGGCGGCCGCATCGGAGCCGCTGGTCCGGTTCGCCCTCGCGCGCCTCAAGCTGGTGGCCGCGCCGTGGGTCAAGCGCGCCGGCACGCCCATCGCAGGGCTGGCGGGCGGCGCGGGGGCGCCGCACGGCGAGGTCGTCGCCAGCGTCGTGTCCACGGAAAACGGGGCCGACCTGGGGTACGAGCCGCCCCCGGGAGTGGTTGATGAGGGCGAGATCCGGGGCGGCGAGTTCCAGCTCGGCGCTCGCGAGATCAACGAGCGCTCGCTGCGCCTGGTCGGGAGCGACGTCCGGGTCGGTGAGCGCGCCGAAGCGTTCGCCCGCTTTCCGGAAGGGGAGAGGAACTTTCTCGGTTACCGGCAGCTCAGGGTCTGGGCGCGCGGCCGCGGGCCGGGCTGGGACGAGGGGGAGCTGGCCTTCTACGTCAAGGTGGCGCAGGACGAGCACAACTTCTACCTGTACCGGACCGCGGCGCGAACCACGACGTGGGAGCCGGAAGTGGTGGTGGACTTCCGCCGCTGGCTGGCGTTGCGCGCCCGGATCGAAGCCCGGTATCTGGGCGGGCTGCCGCCCGACGGCGCTGCGGCGACGGCCTGTGGCGCCGATCCCCTGGCCTACGTCGCGTGCGACTCGCTCTACCTCGTGCACGTCCGCGACCCCGGCGTCGCGCCGCCGAACCTGTCCCGCGTGCAGGAGCTGGCGGTCGGATTCGTCCGTAACCGGGGTGCGCCGCGGGACAGCGTCGAGCTGTGGGTGGACGACATCCGTCTCACGCAGGTGGTCAAGGACGCCGGCTTCGCCGGGGCGTTGAATCTTCACGTGGTAGCGGCCGACGTGGCCGACGTCTCGCTGGCGCTGAGTCGCCGTGACGCGCAGTTCCGGCAGCTGGACGAGGATCCCTCCTACGTCACCACCGACCAGCTGGCGCTGGCCGCCACGATCCGGCTCGAGCGCCTGGGCCTCGAGCGGCTGGGGATCAGCGCGCCGTTGGCCTTCCGCACCGAGCGTTCGGCGCTCGAACCCTTCTTCCTGAGCCGCACCGACGTGCTGGCCGAGGGTCTGACCGACCTCAGGCGCCCGCGCACCACGACCTCCACCTACAGCGCGGTCGTGCGGCGGTCCCGGCGCGGCACCCTGTGGTGGCAGCGGGCCCTGGTGGACAACCTGAGCGTGAGCGCGTCGCTGGCCGACGCCTCGTCCCGGGCCGCGCTGTCCAAGGCGGGCAGCCGGCGGCTCGACGTCCACGGCGACTACCTGGTGCTGCCGGCGGAGCGCACCATGAGCTACGTGCCCGGCGTCCTCCGTCGCGTGCTGCGCGGACTTCCGGCCTTCCTCCGTCGGACCGAAATGGTGCGCGGGCTCGAAGACGGTCGGCTCCGATGGACTCCCGCGCAGATCCGACTCTCGTCCGGTTTCAGGAGGTCCAGGGGCGAGCGCCAGACCTTCCGCTCCCCGATCGTGACGGCGGCCGATACCCTGACGCCGCCGGTGGCGTCGCTCATGGAGGCACTGCGCAGCGTGGCGC
>JACQVG010000201.1 GCA_016209905.1 Gemmatimonadota bacterium
ACATCACCTCGGAGCAGAGGAAGACCCACATACCGAGCTTCTGGGTGTAGACGCCCACGCCCGCTTCGGCCCGGGCGGCGGGGGTGAGGGCGGCGGCGTGCGACATCGCGGCGATCTCTCCTAGGGGGCGGCGACGGGCCGGTTCTGTGGCAGGAAGTCCTCCTCGGCGAGCGGCGAGCTGAACTCGTACGGCCCGCGGTAGACCGTCGGCGTCTCCGCGAAGTTCCCGTGCGGCGGCGGCGACGGCACCGTCCACTCCAGTCCGTTGTCGCGCCACGGGTTCAGCTCGGCCTTCTTCCCGCGGAACAGGCTCCACACGAAGTTGACCATGAAGGGGAGCTGCGCCGCGAGGAGCAGGAAGGCGCTGATGGTGATGAACCGGTTCATGGGCATGAGCGGTCGCAGGAACTCGTACTGGCTGGGGTCGTAGATGCGCCGCATGTGGCCGCCCATGCCCAGAATGTGCATCGGGAAGAAAGTCAGGTTGTACGTCACGAACGTGAGCACGAAGTGAATCTTGCCCAGCCGCTCGCTCATCATCCGCCCGAACATGCTGGGGAACCAGAAATAGATGCCCGCGAAGATGGCGAACAGGCTTCCGCCGAACAGCACGTAGTGGATGTGGGCGACGATGAAGTAGGTGTCGTGGATGTAGATGTCCACGGGAGCGGCGGCCATGAACATGCCGCTCAGCCCGCCGATCACGAACATGGAGACGAACGCGACGCCGTTGAGCATGGGCGTGGTGAAATGGATGCTGCCGCGCCACATGGTGCCGAGCCAATTGAACACCTTGATGGCGGAGGGCACCGCGATGACCAGCGTGGAGGCCATGAACGTCGTGCCGAGCGTGGGGTTCATGCCACTCTGGAACATGTGGTGGCCCCACACGATCCAGCCGAGGAAGGCGATCCCGATGAGGGCGTAGACCATCGAGTGATAGCCGAAGATCGGCTTGCGCGAGCCGTTGGAGATGACGTCGGACGTGATCCCCATCGCGGGCAGTATGAGGATGTAGACCTCGGGGTGCCCGAAGAACCAGAACAGGTGCTGCCACAGGAGCGGCTGTCCCCCCTCCGCCGGCAGGAAGAAGTGCGTTCCCAGCGTCTGGTCGAACAGCAGCATGATCAGGGCGCCCGCCAGGATCGGCACGGCGAGGATCGCCAGGATCGCGGTGACGAAGAGGGCCCAGATCGAGAGCGGCATGCGGAACCACGTCATCCCCGGCGCACGCAGGTTGACGACGGTAGTGATGTAGTTGACCGAGCCCAGCAGTGACGACAGCGCGAAAACGATCAGGCTGAGACACCACAGCTGCTGACCGGCCGAGACGCCGGAGTACTCCGGGTTGGCCGAGAGCGGCGCGTAGGCGGTCCATCCGGCGGCCGCGGCGCCGCCCTCGACGAAAAAGCTGGCGAGCATCAGCGTCCCCGCCGGGATCATCAGCCAGAACGACCACATGTTGAGGGTCGGGAAGGCCATGTCCGGCGCGCCGATCTTGAGCGGGATCAGGTAGTTGGCGAACACGCCGACCAGGAGCGGCATGATCGCGAAGAAGACCATGAACGTCCCGTGCATGGTCACGAGGGCGTTGTAGAACTCCGGGAGCACAACGCCGCCCGGCGCCATCGTCTCGGGCATCACGCCGCCCCCCGGCATCGGCTGGCCGGGGAAGCCGAGCTGCCAGCGGATCGTCATGGCCAACAGGCCGCCGGCCAGCAGAAACAGCAGGCTGAGGAACAGGAACTGGATCCCGATGATCTTGTGATCGGTCGAGAAGACGTACTTCCGGATGAAGGGCCGATCCTCGTGGCGCCCGCGCGCCGCGTGCTCCGCCGCAACCGTCGCCGTGCTCATGAAGCCCTCGCTCCGCTGCTCGCCACGCTGTCGGCGGGCGGGGCGGCGGGGGCGGCGCCCGCCGCCTGGCTCGCCTGCCACCGGTCGAAGTCCTCCGCCGTGTGCACCCACACCCGCCCGCGCATGCGGTAATGGCCGAGCCCGCACAGCTCCGCGCACGCGATCTCCCATTGACCGGTGCTGGTCGGCCTGAACCACCCCGACAGGTGCATCCCCGGTACGGCGTCCTGCTTGAGCCGGAACACGGGAACGAAGAAGCTGTGGATCACGTCCTCCGAAGTGAGTCGGAAGGCGTAGTTCCGGCCGACCACCACGTGCAGCTCGTTGCGCTTGCTGAAGTCGTCGTCGCTCCCCTGCCGGCCGTCGGGCCCCGGGTACCGGATGTGCCACTCGAACTGCTTGGCCGTGATTTCGAGGGGGACCGCGTCGGGTGGAATCCGGTCGGGGTCCTTGATCTCCGACCACAGGCGCTGGCTGAACAGCGCGAGGAAGATGCAGATCGCCGCGGGGATGGTGGTCCAGACGATTTCCGCCGCCGTGCTTCCCTCGATGTAGGTCGCCGTCTGGTTGGCGCCGCGCCGATATCGGAACAGGAAATACAGCAGCGCCACCTCGACGATGAGGAAGACCGCCCCCGTGATGTAGAGGATCACGAAGAACAGGGAGTCGAGCTGGCCGCCGTAACTCGACGCGTTGGCCGGGAACCACCAGTGCTGCATGACGCTGTCTCCGCTCCGACGTCGGGCCGGTCGCTACGACGCGCGGAAAGTGAACGTGATCGCCTTGGTCTCGTTCGGGCCGACCGTGACGGTTTGCTCCTGGGCGCCGTACCGCTCGTGCCAGGCTTCCACGACGTACGTCCCCGGCGGCAGGCGACGCAGCGTGAAGCTGCCGTCGGCTCCCGTGGTCGAGAAGTAGGGATGCGTCACGACGCCGACGTACGCGTTCATCCAGCTGTGCACGTTGCACTCGAGCGGCACCATGACCTCGGCGGTGGCGAAGGAGCGCATCGTCGTCATGGTCGTCGGCTGGCTGATGTTGAACGGCCGGTTGGTCGTCGGCAGCGCCTTGATGTTGTGCAGGAGGCCGTCGCTGTTCCTGATGCTCAGCGTCTGGCCCGTCTGAATCCCGAACACGCGCGGCGAGTACACGCACCCGTTCTGGTCAATCTCGACGGGCTCGGCCGGCACGGGGAAGGTCAGCGCCGGCAACCCGCTCTTCACGTAGACGAAGACGTTGCGCAAGGTGCCGTTGTCGTTGACCAGCACCGCCTCGACGAACGCGCCACCGGGGTGTTTCTGGGCGCAGGTCGGCTCCTCGCTCATGTCAATCCGCGCGGCCGCGGGGCGGCTGCCCACGAACGCCACTCGCCCGTTGATCGCCGCCGCGCTCGTCGTGTCCACCGGGAACGCGACGGCCGCGCCGGCGGCCGCTGCCGACTCGCCGCCCCGCTCCGCCCCGCCGCCGCAGGAGGTGCCCGCGAGTACCCACGCGCTCAGCCCCACGCCCGCGACCAATCCGCCCAGCTTGCTCATTCCGCCTCCGATGTTCCGATGTCCGTGCCGTCGTCCGTGGTCTTGCGCCGGTGGCGCTGCGCCCGCCAGATCACCGTCAGTCCGAGCCCGGCCGTCGCCAGCATCGCGAACGCCGGCGACAGGTACGTGCTCGCCCGGGCGGGCTCAGCCAGATAGACGGCGCTCCACGATCCGACCGCCATCCGCGCGCCCGTCTCGCCGTTCGACCCGTCCCAGGCGTAAAACGCCATGGGGATCGGACGGCCCGTTACGAACTCTAACTGGTTGGTCGAGTCACCTGTCGAGAGCGCCCGCGTAAACTGGACCCGCCACTCGCCATGATCGTACGTGGACGAGGTCGCGACGCTGTCCGTCAGCCCGGCGAGGGGCTCCAGGCGGTCCGCGCCGCGAGCCGTCGCTTCGACGGCGCTGCGCGGCTCGCTCTCCCAGGACCAAAGATACACCGGTTCCTCGACGCTGCCCATCAGGAAGTAGGGACGGTCCAACCCCGCGGGGAGGCGCGCGGGGAACTGCACGGCCAGTCGGTCGGGCAGCGGCGTGGAGTCGGCCGCCGCCGAATCGTCCGCCCCCATCCGGGCCGCTACCCTCGCCCGCCACACGTTCCACGAGGAGTCCGGGCTCTGGGAGGGATCGTGCCAGGTGACGCGAAGCGCGAGCGCCCGGCCGTCGTGCAGCGCCTGGACCCAGAGGCCGCTCACCATCGGCGCGAACCAGCGCGGCCGGACGATCACTTGGCCGACCAGCGGGTAGTAGTAGCGCTCCACGCTCGCCCACGCGCTGTCGTCCGGTCCCGACGGGAGCCCGGCTTCGACCCGTGCGGCCCGCACCACGTCCCGCGCCCTAGGCGGCTCCGCGGGCGAAAGGCTGCGCACGTACTGCGCCACCCGCCACAGCTGTTCATCGGTGATGATCCGGCCCTCGATGAGATCGCCGAACGACGGCATCGGGGTCCCGTCCATGCCCGTGCGAAGCACACGGTAGATGTCCGGGGCCGTGCCGCCCCCGTTGAACGTCCAGTTCTGCGTGAGATCCGCGGCGCGGATCGGGTTTCCGAGGTCGTCCTTCAGCGTCGGCGCCGAGGTGCCGTCGCCTCGCCCCGAATCGCCATGGCACTTCCAGCACTCGATCCGGCGGTACAGGTCACGCCCTTCCAGGGCCGCCGCGTCGCCTCCCCGCGGGGCGCTGCCGAACGAGAGCGCGGCGGGTGGAGCAGTCGCCGGCGCGAAATCGGGCGAGAGTGTCTTGAGGTAACGCACCACGGCCGCGCGCTCTGCGCCCGAGAGCACGGCTTTCCACCCGGGCATGCTCGAGCCGGGCATCCCCTCGTTGACCACGCGGAGAATGTCTTCGTCCAGGGGCAGCTGGCCGGTGGCTGTGGAGCGGACCTGGTAGAGCGCCATGGTGAAGTCCCGCGGCTTCGGCAGCAGGTGCTCGGCGGCCGGCCCGTCGCCCCGTCCCTCGTCGCCGTGGCAGCCGGCGCACCACTTCATGTAGACCTCGCGGCCCCGCTCCCGGTCGGCGCCCACGTCGCCCTGGCGGTTCGGCGGCGCCGCGAACGCCGCCAGGGCGGCCAACGCGGCGGCGCCCGCGAGGAGGAGCGAGGCCGTTCCCTTACGGCGCACCACCACCCCCCTCCTCGTCCCAGGTGCGTGGCTTCCAGCCGGTGTGCTGGTAGAGGAACACGATGACCGACCAGATCTCGTCTTCGGTCAGGAACTCCTCCCAGGCGGGCATCGCCGAGTTCCAGGGCGTTCCCTCGCGCGGCAGCCCCCGCCCGCCCTTGGCGATCCGCCAGAAGACGTAGCTCTCGGTGAGCTGCGCGATCGTGCCGTTGTCGGCGAAGGAGAGCGGCGCCGGATTGAAGGCGTGCGCGTACTGGCCTCGCCCATCGAGCAGGTCGCCGTGGCACGGCAGGCAGTTCGCATAGTAGACCCGCCGCCCCGTGGCGAGGTGCTGCGCGCTGTCGCCCGACCGGCGGAGCAGATTCTCGAGCCCGGCCAGCGTCATCGTCCGGCCGCGGAAGCTGATCGTGCTAGGCGGGGCCGGGTGGATGGAGCGCAGCTGCGCACCGGCTCCGACGCTCGGGCGGACCTGACGGTAGGTCACGAAGCCGGCGGAGATCGGAACGACGATGAGAAGCGCAGCGCGGATCCACCGCTTGTTGGGATCCACCAGCGCGGCGCGGATCGGCTCCTTGAAGCGCCGCCACCGCTCCTCCTGGTCGCTGACGTACAACAGGATGCCGACGACGGCCGTGAGCATGTACTGGACGAGGACGCTGGCGGGGATCGGGGCGCTCTTGATGCCGACGAGCGGGGGGACGAGAGCGATCCCGAACTCGAACAGGAGGTACGCCCCGAGCAGGAGCGCCACCGCCTGCCAGAACGGGTGGCGCAGCGCCTCGCGGATGCCGCTGGCCCAAGTCCCCGGCGCGCTCATCGCTGGCTGGCAAGGAAGGTCACCAGCGCCTCGAGCTGCGCCGCCGTAAGCTGCTGCCCGAAGGTCGCGGGCATGACCCCCGCCATTTGCTCGTAGCCCGCGCTCGTTGTGGCGGCGGGGTTCAGGATCGCCTCCCGGATCTGGTCCGGCCCGAGCCGCCTGCCGATGCCGTCGAACGGCGGCCCGACGGCTCCCCCCGTCCCGCCCAGCGCGTGGCACCCGACGCAGGCGTTGGCCGCCAAGATCTCGCGCGGATCGAGGCTCTGGGTCGCGCCGCCGGCTGGGGGCGCGGGCGGCGCGGGCGGAGCGGTGGCCTGAGCGGCACGCACGTCTTCGGCTACCACGTCCACGCTTCCGCCCAGGCTCTCGAGGTACGCGACCACGGCCCAGATCTGGTCCGCGGGCAGCGTGCGCCTGAGGTCCGGCATGATCGGCTGATAACCGGGCACGACGAAGGCCCCGGGTTCCGTGAGCGACTCGAAGAGGTAGTCCTTGCAGCTCATGCCCGGCTTCCGGCCGCCGCAGCGAGCGCCGATGGCTCCCTGGCCGCCTTCGCCGCTGAACAGGTTCGGCGCCCGGGTGCCGAGGCCGTGGCACGTGGCGCATCCTCCCGCCCCGCCGTAGATCCGCTCGCCCGCCGCCACCAGCGCCGCGGGGGAGAGGTCGCCCGACAGATCCAGCGCCTGGGGGACGTCGGACTCGAGCTGCGGGATGCTGTTCGCCACCAGCGTGAACAAGCCCACCACACCGAGCACCAGGGCCGCGATCTTGAGGTTGGTGCGCCACATGGCCGGCTCAGTCTCCGCCCAGAAGCGGCGCCGGCGAGGGCCCCGAGCCTGACGGCGGGGGCGGTGCCGCGGCCGCCAGCTCGGCGACCTCGCGACCGGGCGAGGATTTCTGCCCGAGCTCCGAGAGCCAGAAGATGAACGAGACCAGCCCGAGGAAGATCAGGACGCACGCGCTGATCATGATCGCCGCGGAGCCGAGGGCGGGCGTCACGGCGTCGGGGCTTGTGTCCCGAATGACCTCGAAGACGTGCCAGTGCTGGCGGATGCCGCTGCGCGCGAAGCCCATCAGCCCCATCAGCCAGGTGAAGGTGACCGCGAGGAGGAACAGGGCGTACTGGGAGCGCTCGGGCATCTGGCCCCAGCGGATCGCGCCGCGCGACTGTGCGCCGCGCAGCATCAGGATGTCCAGCACCACCACGACGACGATCGTGGCGAGCACGGCGAGCACCTGGTAGACGCTGAAGCCGATCCGGACTATCGCGGAGACGAAGTAGCCGTACACGCCGAAGAAGAGCACCACCGCCGTCGCCGCCCCGAAGCTCAATCCCTGCACGATCGTGCCGGCGCGGGCCCAGGCGGCCGTCGGGCGCTTGTTGGCGCGCCGGTACAGCAGGAAGGACAGAAACGTCGTGAGAATCATCAGGTTGACCGCGGTGTTCTTGGCGCTCATCACTCCCAGCACGCCGAGGAACGGGTGGTGGGAGCCCCCCATCTCCTCCAGCTCGCGCCGATTGGCGATCATCGTGTGCGGCGTGGCCCACACGATCACGCCCAGCACGAGGATGACCAGCATCCACTTGGTGTACGGCATGAAGCGCTCGGCGCCGGGAATCCGGCCCATGCCGATCCAGAGGTAGTAGTTGCTCACGAGAAACAGGATGCCGATCAGGAACGCCTGCAGGATCCAGAGCCAGCTCATGAACCCGCCCATCATCGTGATGCCGAGCTGTTGGTTGTACTGGTAGATCTCGCGGCCCAGGTAGTAGCCTGCAAACGGCAGGACGATGAAGATCGAGATGGCGACGAAGTTCCCGACGTAGCCCATCCAGTCGTAGTGCGCGCGCTCCTCCGCCGATTTCGCGGCCAGGAATCGGTACGCCGCGTAGGCGGCGACGATGGACCCTCCAAACACGGCGTTCGCGATCAGGCGGTGGATGTTGATCGGCATCCAGGTGGCGTTCGCCAGTGCGTTCCAGAGACCCACCGATTCGGGCAGCGTCTCCGCCGTCATTCCCGCGGGCGGGCTCATCATGTAGGTCAGCCAGCCGTTGGCGATGAACATGACGGCGGTGCCCCACACGTTCAGGAGCAGGCCCAGCGTCCAGTGCCCGTACTTCGCACGGCCCGTCTGCCAGCGGTCCCAGCCGTAGTAGTAAAGGTAGAGCGTGAACGACTCGATGAAGAACAGGCCGACGTAGATCCACATCGAGAGGCCGAACAGCCTGGCCAGGTGGCTCCAGAAGCGCGGATAGAGCGTGGTCAGGAAGAAAGTCAGCACGGCGCCCCAGATCGCCGTGGCGCTGTAGGCCACGACGAGGAGCCTGGTGAACTCCTTCGCCAGCCGATCGTACTTGTCGTCCTTGCCGAAGATGCCGATCGCCTCGGTGATGACGGCGAACATCGGCACCCCGAGGACGAAGGCCGCGAACATCAGGTGCACCTCGGCCGCGATCCAGACCGCGGCGCGGCTGCCGATGACGGGGAATCGGCCGTAGGCGCCCGCCGTGTCGGCGACCGCCTGGAGCAGGGGGAAGAGGTCAGTCATCGCGCAGGAAGAACGGCTTGCGCTTGGAGAAGTCTACCGGCAGGGCGGCGCGGATCTCGCCGAGCAGCTCGGGCGTGACGGTGCTGAGCCCCCGGGCCCGCGCGAACTCCTCGACGCGGCGCACCACGACGGCGCGCACGAACGAGGGGACGCGGCGCAGGCGCTCTTCGGCGGGTGCCGTCCAGGTCAGCGACGGCGTCGCCGCCGAGCCGTACGTGACGTCGCGCGCGCGCTCGATCACCGGCCGCTCGCCCGTCGGCTCGTAGGCGCACGAGGGATCGGCGGCGAGATAGTCGCCGGTCAGCGCCAGGGCGCGCGCACGGCACCCACCGCAGATCCTGCGGTACTCGCACCGCCCGCACTTGCCCCCCAGCTCCCGCCGCCTCAGATCCGCGAACACGGCCGAGTTGGCCCAGATGTCGCCGAACGCCTGCGCGCGCAAGTCGCCGACCACGGTGGGCATGAAGGGGCAGGGGGTGACCTTGCCTTCCGGCGTGATGCGGCAGTACTCGATGCCGCACGGACACCGGGTCCGGTAGTTCAGGATCGGCGAGTCGGGACTCTCCTCGTACACGCGGCGGATGAAGTGCGGCGCGCACTTGGCGCGCACCATCATCGCGCCGCGATAGCGGCGGTCGTACTCCACCAGGAGGCCCAGGAGCGCTTCGTACTCCGCGGCCGCCAGATCGCTCAGCTGCTCGCCCCGCCCGGTCGGAACCAGGAAATAGAGGTTGAAGCAGACGGCGCCCTGCTCGGCGGCCCACTCGACGAGCTCCGGGATCTCCCGCGCATTGCCCTTCGTCGCGGTGGTCTGGATGATGAAGTCGAGCCGCTGGGCGCGCAGCCTCTCCAGCGCGGCCGTCGTGGCCGCGAGCGCGTCGGGCGCGCGGCGGAAGTTGTCGTGGTACTTCGGCCGGAGCGAGTCCACGCTGACGGCCACGCCCGCGACCCCGGCGTCCCGGAGTGCCGCGATCCGCTCCGCGGTGAGGAGCGTGCCGTTCGTGCCCACCACCACCGTGGCGCCCCGGGCTGACGCGTACCCGGCGATCTCGGTCAGATCGGCCCGGACCAGAGGCTCGCCGCCGCTCAGGATCAGCATCGGAGCCGGATTCACCGCCAGCAGCTCGTCCACCACGCGCCGGCAGGCGGCCGTGTCCAGCTCCGCGTCGGCCGTCTCCCACGGGCCGGCGGAGATGTAGCAGTGGGTGCAGCGGAGGTTGCAGCGCCGGGTGAGGTTCCACGCGACGACGTGGGGCAGGTACGCCTCCGTCGTCACCCGCTCCGCGGCGAGGAGTGCGCTTGGCGCCCCGTCCACCCTCACCCTCACGCTCTACGCGTCACCGGGCGTGGGCTCGAGAAGCTTCTCCATCGCCCGCTTCGCGTCGGCGGGCGAGGTGGTCCGGAAGTCGACGGGGCAGGCCGACGTCTTCGCTTCGATGTCGCGGATCGGACAGCGCGCCACACCCTGGGCCTTCGCCTCCTCGATGAAGCGGCGCATCTCGGGCGACAGCGCGTCCCTCCCCTCGGCCTCGGCGCGGATCTGCTTGGCTCTGAGCTCGGTGAACATCACCATCATGGTGTCGGCATCGAACTCGTCCGCTTCGATCATCGCCTGCTTGTTGTCGTCCATGACCTGGGTGCTCACGCGCCCGAAGCCGTGGCCGCGCGCGAACCGCTCGACCGTGTTGCGGGCCAGCGGCCGCGCGATGAGCGGGACCAGGCGGAGCCGCCGCCACGCCTCCTCCGTCCAGACGACCGGGTCGGACGCCACGCGCGGTCGCCGGCTCACGGCGCCCGTGACCGGGCACCGCACCTCGATCTCCTCGCCCGCCGGCGCCGGGTCGGAGTCGCTCCCGCTGACCCTCGTCGCCTGCATCTGCTCCTCGGCCTTCGCTTCGGCGAGCGCGATCTCCTCGGCCGACCCGATTCCCATGATGAGCTGCATGTGCGTGGGCAGCAGCTTCTGAATAGCCTCGTCCAGCGCCCGGTTCGTGACCGTCTCGCCGCCACGCTCGGCCACGAACTCCTCGACGGCCCTGCGCGCGATGCCCTGCGCGAACAGCGGCACCCGCAGGATGCGGACTTCCGCGTCCGGCGCCCAGGGCAGGCCGGCCCGGCCGTCCTCCTCGATCCACGGGATGTCCTCCGGCCGAATCCCCGCGGTTCCGGTGAGCAGCGTGTTGCAGGGGGCGAGCCGCGCCAGGTTCTCCGCCTGGGAGCCGAGCGCGGTGCCGTCGATCCGGTGCGCGCCGTGCCGCGCGATCACCAGGAGGGACGGCCGGATTTCCTCGGCCCACTGCAGGATCACCTGGAACGGCTTGCCGACGAGGATCTGCGTGGTCAGGGGCACCTCGGGGAATTCCTCGGCGACGGCTGCGGCGCGCTTGAGGTTGGCCTGGCAGAGCTTCAGGAGTCCCTTGTCAATGATGTTGTTGTGCAGCTCCTCCTGTTCCTCAAACTTGAACACCTTGGAGGCCTGCACGCTGAGGACGTCCTTGATGTTGCCGAAGACGACGTGGTGGAACTCCACGTCGAACGCGCTGCACACGTAGAGCGAGCCGCCGAACGCCTGCGCCAGCTCGAGCGCCGCCCTCATCGCGCGGTAGCTGTACGAGGATCCGTCCACGCACACCAGGAACCGCCCGCCCTCGAACGGCCGGTCGTCGCGGACGATGAGGACGTCCTTCTCGACCCCGCGAAGTGCGCGCGCCACCACGCCGCCGAGCTCTGAGTAGGGCTGCCGACCGAGGCCGTGGGCGCCGAGCGCCACCAGGTCGTACTGGCGCCCGGACGCACCGACCAGGCGCGCCGCCTGGTCCTCGTCCTCCGCCACGAGGCGTCCGTTCTCGCCCACCCGGACGTCGCCCCGCACCCTCTCGCCGCCGTCGTACCCGGCCGCCCGGTTGGGGTCGAACCCGATGAGACCGGGCAGCCGGCCCGCCCCGCGGTTCGCCTCGTTGACGATCTCCTCGTAGTTGATCCCCTCCAGAAGCTGGCGCGTGAGCCGCACTCCCGCAGCCTCACACCGCCTGTCCAACCGGTCGAGGAAGCTGTCGGCGATGAGTTGGAGCCCCTTCTCGATCAGCTTGTCGTGGATCTTGCGCTGCCGCTTGAGCTCCTCCGGCGCCTGGAACCGGGCCGGGAGGCCGGTCTCGAGCTGCCGGAACCGCACATCGTGCAGCCGCGCGGCGTACACGTGATTGCCCGTGATGCGACCACCGGAGCGGCGAGCGAGCTCGATGGCACGATCCACCGCCCAGTCCGAGTGCTGCGAGTTATCGACCGGGACGAAGATCTCCGAGTACATCACACGCTCGGTGTGCGAGGAGGGGACGTGAAGGCTGAGGGGACGGGAACCCAGTATAGGATTCGGGAGCGAGGGCTGTCAACACCCACGCCAGCCCCACCGTCGGGCCTTCGCCGCGTCCCCCGAAACCGACTGCCGGTCCTGCCGACGGCGCGGGACGCCGGCGATCAGGACTGCGACGCGGGCAGCCTCACCTCGACGGTCGTGGGTCCGCCCGGGCGTACCAACACCTGCTGCTCGATCGCTGCGGCGCGCCGCCGCTCATCCCACACGACGAGGGAGTAGGAACCCGGCCCCACGTCGCGCAGGCTGAAGGTACCGTCACGCGCCACGACGCTGAACCAGCGAGTCGGCGCCACGACAACGTACGCCTCCATCTCGGGGTGCACGTCGCACAACAGCAGCACCGCACCGGGGCGCGTGAAGGTGTGGCGCAGCGGGGCGCTGAAGGCGGGCTGCGCGCGGTTGAACAGCGTACGCCGTCCCTCGTACGCGTGGAGGTTGTGGAGGATGGAGTCCTCGTTGGCGAAGGCGACCGCCGTGCCCACCGTGATCGGGAGCAGATGCGGAATGAACGTTTTCTGCCGCTGGGTGATTTCCGCCGCCTCGGGGGCCGCGCCCTCGGCGGCGGGCCCCGTAAGGTAGACGACGAGTTGAGCGGCGCGATTGCCTCGCACCCCGGCGACGTGCCCGGTGATGCTCTGTGCCGGGGCGGCGCCCGCGCCCACGACGAGCAGCAGGAGCGCGGGCGTCACGCACCGGAGACAGCGCGAGGCGTGGGCCGGCATCAGAAGGCGAAGTCGAGCCGCGCCCAAAGCGCGTGCGGCCTCCGGTCTTCGGCCACGGATGCGTCGCGGGTGTACAGCTCCCCCTCGAGCGTGACGCGCATGTTGGCACGCACGAGCATCATGACCGCGGGGAGCACGCGCCGCAGATCCTGCTGCCGCCCCGATGTGATCCGCCAGCCGGTGGGCAGCGTCGGCGTCATCTGCAAGTCCTCCACGCGCAGCGAAGCCATGAGCCAGGGAAAGAGGATGTAGTCGGCGCGGCCAAACCACGATCGGAACTCGAGCGTCCCGGGTCGCGACCAGGGCTGATCGTGAGTTCCCCAGACGTAGCCCGCGGCCGCGTCCAGATTGCCGTAGCTGCCTCGCGCGGCCACCCCGAACCGCCGGAACTCGTCGTTTCCCTGCCGGCCGAAGTAGCCGAAGTGTTCGAGCTGGATCGCGTTGTCCACCCAGCTTCCGCTCGGCCCCGGCTGGATCTGGCCGGGCGGTCCGGCACCGAGCGTTCCGTCAAAGGCGCGGCCGCCCACCTTCGCGCGCACGGTGTAGTAGAGGTCCTTGTGGTTGTCCACGTCCCGCGTCGCCTCGACGCCTTGGACCACTCCGAGGCCGTAGGCGAAGCGCCGGCCGAGGATGCCGTTGAGCTCGATCCCCGGCTGCTTGTCCTGGGGCCGGAACGACGTCGCCGACGTGCGGTTCGAGCCCGCGCTGTCCACCCGTAGATCCGAGATGCGCCGGTTTCCCCACAGCGGGTGGTTCTTGTAGACGCGGTCGAGGTTGCGGTAGCTCGGCAGGAGGTTCTGGTCGAACTTGCCGACCCACACGTTGAGGGACCGGCGGGGAAGGCGCGCGAATCCAAGAACATCCTGGTACTTCACGAACACCTGCTGGATGAGAGCCCCGGAGCCCGGCTGCCACTCGGTCTCGAAGTAGGCCCCGATCCCCTGGCCGAACGTTCCGCCCATCAACAGCTCGATCTCGTGGGGAAACTCGAAGTTCGAGTTGGCGTGCGAGCGGGTCTCGTAGTCGGCGATCACGCGCATCGCAATCGGCGGCATGCCGGGAATCGTGCCCGGCCAGATGGCGTTCGGAAACAGGTCGCGCCAGCCCGGCGCCCCCATCGCCAGGGGCTCGTCACGCACCAGGTCGGCGTCCCCTTGGGGGAGTTGATAGCCGTTCAGCCGGAATGCTTCGCCGTAGGCGTTGAGTCTGGGCGGCATGACGTGACAGGTCTGGCAACTGGTGCCGTACTTCCGGGCGAAGGCCGGAATCCGGGACACCACGTCCGCGCGAAAGCCGGTGGTCGCCTCGGCCGGTACTGGTGCGAGGCCCAGGGCGGCTGCGATTGCGGCGAGGGTGAGAGCTCGCCAGGGTAGCGTCTCGTTCATCCGATCCTCCTCGAGTTCGAGCGGTGCGACGGCGTACACGAGACTCGCCATCTTCGGAGGGAAACAAGCAAGAGCCGTGCCGGGCAGCGGGTGCGCCCGGACGTCGGGGCAAGTCGTGAGGCTGAGGTGAGTTGCGAGTTCCCGTGCGCCGGAGCGGAAGTGCGATACCGCCGTTCGGGTGCGTCGGCTGGCGCGCACCCGCGTCAGCCGGCGCGCAGGTCCCGAGGCGGCGCACGCACCGAGCGGGCTGGTTTCTACAGTCTCGCGTTCAGCTCGACGGTGCGACCCGCCTCGAGGTCGAGGCGCACCGTCTTGGGCGGCCGCTCCGGATGCCAGATCCTTATCGTCGTCGGGCCCGCTACGAGGCCGCTCAAGCTGAAGCGACCGGCTGCGTCCGTCACCGCAACGGCCCTCGTTGGTGCGACAACCACGTAGGCCGCCATCTCGGGGTGGAGATGGCAGAGGACGAGCACGGCGCCCGGCTCGCCAAACGTCTGGCGGCCTTCGCCACCGGGGAAGAAGCGGCCGAGGTCAAACCGTCCCCTGGCCGCGCCTGCCGTGTCCACCCGGCCCGGACTGAAGACGCTGTGTACCAGCGGATCATCATTCCGGAAGATGACCGCCGCGCCGGCCGGGATCGCGAGGACCGACGGCTGGAACCGGAGGCCGCGCTGGTGCATGACCGCGACGCCGGCAGCCGCCGTATCGCCACGCCGCTCGGCGACGACGTACACCACCGCCGGCCACCGGGCTGCCAGCCCGTGGATCTCGACCGTCCCGACGACGCCGGCGGCCGCGCGACCACCCACCTGCGCGGCAAGGGCCGGGGGGACGATGAGGGCGGTCGCTGCCACTCGGATCAGCCGCCCTCTCACGACTCGCCCCTGTCCTCCGTCGGCCCTGGCGCCGGGTCGGCGCGCACTTCCGGGTAGTTGCGCAACAGCCGCTGCAGAGTTCGCCGGCTCACGCCGGCCTCTCGCGCCGCGCGTGAAACATTGCCGCCCGAAGTGCGGAGCAGGGAACCCAGGTACTCGCGGTAGAAGTGACCTCGCCACGCTGCCTCGGCCGAGTGCAGCGGCACCGGGTCTGCCGCGCCAGCTCGGACCACCGCTTGTCCGGGGGTCGGGAGCGGGTGCTCCGCCGCTTCGCGCAGCGCCTCGGGAAGCATGTCCAGGCCGATCGGCCCGGACTCGTGGGTGACCGCGAGTCGCTCCGCCAGGTTCTTCAGCTCGCGGACGTTGCCGGGCCACCGGTACCGCATCAGCGCGCGCAGGGCCCGATCGTCCCACTTCACGCTCGGCTTGCCGAGGGAGCGACTGAAACGGTCGAGAAACACGCGCAGCAACAAGGGGATGTCCCCACTGCGCTCGCGTAGCGGCGGCACGGGGAGCGGGATGACGTTCAGCCGATAGAACAGGTCCTCGCGCAACCCGCCGCTCGCCATCGTCTCGCCGGGGTCCCGGTTGGTCGCGGCGATCACCCGAAAGTCGGCCGCCACGAGTTTCTCGCCACCCAGCCGGCGAAACTCGCGTTCCTGGAGCACGCGCAAGAGCTTGGCCTGCAGTGCGGGCGGCAGCTCGGTGATCTCGTCGAGGAAGAGGGTGCCGCCGCCGGCCAGCTCCAGGAGCCCGCGCTTCCGAGCCGACGCACCGGTGAAGGCCCCTCTCTCGTGTCCGAAGAGCTCGTTTTGGAGCAGCGACTCCGGCAACGCCGCGCAGTCCACCGCTACGCAGGGGCCATCGGCGCGGTGGCTCAGGTTGTGCAGGGCGCGGGCCAGCAGCTCCTTCCCGGTGCCGCTTTCCCCCACGATGAGGACGCTGGCATCGGTGGGCGCGATGCGGCGGATCGTCGCCAGCACGTTCTGGATCCCCGGGCTGTCGCCGACGATCTCCTCGAGGCCGCGGGCCGCCGACACCTCCTGGCGCAGGCGCCGGTTTTCTTCGGCCAGCGCACGCTGCCGGACCGCATGCCCCACCGTGATCGCCAGCTGGTCCGCGGTGAAAGGCTTGGCCAGGTAGTCGAACGCGCCGGCCTTGATCGCCCGGACTGCCGATTCCACCGTCGCGTAGGCGGTGAGCACGATGACCGCGATCTGGGGATCCTCTTCCAGCGCCTCGGTCAGGACCGCGAAACCATCCTTTCCGGGCATCTTGAGGTCGCAGAGCACCACGTCCGGACGCGTGGCCCGGAAGGTCTCGCG
>JACQVG010000214.1 GCA_016209905.1 Gemmatimonadota bacterium
GACCGGCCGCGACGAGCGCCAAGATGGCGCAGGAGGAGGCGGCGCGGGCAAGCAGCTTCCACGCACTCGAGACGCTCATATGACACTCCCCGATGGATGGCTGGTACGAAAGCACCGGATCAGGCGCCCTACAATATGTGTCGGGGGGGCACGAAGCCAGCCGGAGCGGGCCCTGCCCCCCGACCCAATCGTTCGGCTACATTACCGCCACCGCGGCCCCTCCGCAAGCGCTATCCTGCCGCCCTTGGGAACCGCCGCCAAAGCCAGTAGGCGGGGAGGCCCGAAAGGATCACACCGAAGGCGATCGCCGGGTCGCGCGGACTGGCGACCAGGGCGTTTCCGAGAATCACGAGCGCCGAGAGAAGGAAGAGCACGGGAACGATCGGATACCCGACCGTGCGCACCGGTCGCCTGAGGTCGGGGCGCCGGCGGCGCAGCACGAAGACGCTGGCGGCGGCCAAGGCGTAGAAGGGCCAGATCGCCAGGATGAAGGTGTCGGCCAGCTCCTCGAAGGTCCTGAGGAGCACGAACACGACCCCGAGGGCCGCCGTGAGCACGATGGCCCGCGAGGGGGTTCGGAACCTGGGGTGGACCGCCGCCACGCCGCGGAAGAACAGGCCGTCGCCGGCCATCGCGAAGAAGATGCGCGGACCCGTAAGCATCGAGCCGGCCAGGGTGCCGAAGGTGGAGATCATCACCACGACCGCGATGAGCCCGACCCCCATGCGTCCCACCAGGAGCGCCGCCGCATCAGCGGCCACCAGGGAGGAGCGGCGCACCTCGGCGATCGGCAGGAGGTAGAGGTAGGCGATGTTCACCATCAGGTAGATGGCGATGACCGCCACCGTTCCCAGGACCAGCGCCCGCGGGAGGTTGCGCTCCGGGTCCCGGACCTCCCCGCCCACGAAGGACACGTCCGCCCAGCCGTCGTATGCCCACAGCACCGAGACGAGGGAGAGCCCGAACAGCCGCGCAGCTACCGGGCCGCCCGACGTCGTGAAGTGCCGGAAGTCGCCGTCCCCGGCGGCGAAGGCGAGGAGCACCAGCAGCAGGAGCGCGGCATACTTGGCCAGCGTCGTGGCGTTGAGCACGAGCGCGCTCCAGTGCACCCCTGCGTAGCTGAACGCCGCCGTCACGAGGATCGCCCCGGCCGCGAGGTAGTGCACGGGCCCCGCGAACTCCGGCAGCTCGGGGTTCATCCCGAGCGAGCGCATGAAGTACTCGGCGAAGACGGTCGCGATGGCTCCCAGCGCGGACGCGCGGATGACCAGCAGCTCCGTCCAGCCGAAGAGGAACGCGGGCAGCCGGCCGAACCCCTCGCGCACGTACACGAAGACGCCGCCCGAGCGTGGGAAGAGCGCCGCCAGCTCGGCGAGGGTCAGCGCCCCGCACAGGACGAGCAGCCCGCCGAGCGCCCAGACGCCCAGCATCGGCAACGGCGAGGGGACCCGGTCGGCGATGATCGCCGGAGTGCGGAAGATCCCGCTTCCGATGGTCGAGCCGACCAGAACGGCGACGGCCGAGAGCAGGCCGAGGCTGCGCGGCAGGCGCTCGCCCCACCGGTCGGTGGGTGCGGCCGAGGGCGGCTCCGGCGACGGTGAATGCACGCGCGAAGATAACGCCGCGCGCCGGGATTGACACGACGTTCGCCCCCGGCCAAGCTTCGGTTTGAACCCCAATCGTGTGCTTCGCATCGGCGCGCGGGCGAGCGCGCTGGCGCGCCGCCAGGCCGATCTGGCGGCCGAGGCGCTACGTCTCGCGCAGCCCGACGCCGTCTGCGAGGTCGTCGCCTTCTCCACTCGCGGGGATCGCGATCCCGATCGGCCGTTGCCCGAGATCGGCGGCAAGGGGGTCTTCACGGCGGAGCTCGAGGCCGCGCTGCGGAACGGCGCGATCGCGGTGGCCGTTCACAGCCTGAAGGACCTGCCGACGGAGGAGTCGCCCGATCTGGTGGTCGCCGCCGTGCTCGAGCGCGCCGATCCGTGCGACGTGCTCGTGTCGCGCACGCGGCGGCGCCTCGCCGACCTGCCGCCGAGGCCGGGCATCGGAACCAGCTGTCTGCGCCGCGAGGCGCAGATCGCCGCGCTGCGTCCCGACGCGAGGCTGCTCCCGCTGCGCGGCAACGTCGAGACGCGCGTCCGGAAAGCGACGGAGCCGGACGGTCCCTACGACGCCATCGTGCTCGCGGCGGCGGGGCTGGCGCGTCTCGGCCTCGAGGCGGTGGTGGCGGAGCGGTTCGCGCCCGACCGGTTTTTCCCCGCCCCGGGGCAGGGCGCCATCGCGTTGCAGTGCCGGACGGACGATCCGCTGCGGGACGCCCTCCGCACCGTGAACCACGCGCCCACCTGGGCGGCGGTCGCCGCCGAGCGGGCGTTCCTCGCGGCGCTGGGCTGCGGTTGCTCGGCGCCCGTCGGGGCACTCGGGCGCGTGGAGGGGGACCGACTGGTCGTGCGCGGGATGGTCGCGTCCGCCGACGGCCGCGCCCTGCTGCGCGTCGAGCGCACGGGATCGCCCGCGGGCGCGGAAGCCCTGGGCCGTGCCCTCGCCGCGGCGGCGCTCGAGGCCGGCGCGGCCGACCTCCTGGCCGCGCGGAGCTAGCGATGGCGAGGCCGCAGCCGGCGGAGCGGCGCCAAGTCGTCCGCTATGCCTTCTACCACCTCGACCCGACGTGGCGGCGCCTGCCGGCGGCGGACCAGGCGGCTCACAAGGCGGAGTTCGCCGCGACGATCGAGGGATTCGCCGCCCGAATGCTGCTGCGGACGTACAGCCTGGTCGGCGTGCGCGGCGACGCCGACGTCCTGCTGTGGCAGGTGGCCGAAGGTGTGGACACGCTCCAGGCGCTGCAGGCCGCGCTCAACCGCACCCGCCTCGGCGCCCACCTCGCCGTTCCGTACAGCTACCTGGCGATGACCCGCCGCTCGATCTACGTCTCGCCCGAGGAGCCGGGCGGCGCGGCGGACCGCACCCTGGTCCGCCCCGGCGACGCCCAGTACCTCTTCGTCTACCCGTTCGTCAAGACGCGCGCCTGGTACAGGCTCTCCAAGGCCGCCCGTCAGGGGATGATGGACGAGCACATCGCCGTCGGCCGCAAGTACCC
>JACQVG010000215.1 GCA_016209905.1 Gemmatimonadota bacterium
CCCCGTCCCCCTCCCGGCGCGTCCGGCTCGCGCACCGTCAAGGCGATGATCGGGACGGAGAGCACTTGCCGCCGCGTGTCGGTGACGATGCGCCCCGTGGCCGAAAGGTCCGGACGTACGTTCCGCGGCGGGTTGTCAAGCGTGATCACGACCTCGAAATCCACGGCCTGCTCGGACGTGGCCAGCCCGCCGCCGCCGCCGCCGCCGGCCCCGCGGATGGACGAATCGCCGATCTTCGTCACGCGCCCCGTGAACGTCGTGTCCGGGAAGGCATCGATCGAGACCTCCGCCGAATCGCCGAGGTGGGTGCGCACCACGTCGGTCTCGTCCACCTGGACGCGGGCCTCGATCACCGAGAGGTCGGAGATGGTCATCAGCAGCCCCGTTTCCCGCGAAAAGGTGCCCGGCACGGCCACCTCTCCCTCCTCGACCGCGAGCCTCGTGATCCGGCCGCTCATCGGGGCCAGGATGGTCGTCTTCCGAAGCGCGTCCTGCGCTTCCCTGAGCGCCGCACCGGCCTGGTCCACTCCCCGTTCGGCGGCCACCAGGTTTGCGGCCGCGATCTCCCGCTGCGTTTCGGCCTGCTCCAGCGCCTCCTGAGAGACCAGCTGCGGGTTCTGCGCCCGAATGTCCCGTGCCCGCACGTAGGCCCGCTCGGCCTGGTCGCGGTTGGCCCGCGCCTGCGACGCCGTGGCCTGCGCCGTGGCCAGCGCCGCCTGCATCCGCTCCACAGTCGACTGGAACTGGGCCGGGTCAATGCGCACCATGACCTGCCCGCGCGTCACCATCTGGCCCTCCACGACGGGGAGGCCCACGATCCGCCCGGTGATGTCGGACGATACGTCCACCGACCGCATGGGCTGGATCTTGCCGCTGGCCGTCACGATCGAGACCAGGTCGCGCCGCTGGACCTTCTCCAGCCGCACCTCCACCGCCGGCTGCCGCCGCTTCGACACGCTGAGCGAGACGAACCCCGCCAGGATGACGACGCCCGTGCCGATGAGGATGATCTTGCCGCGCTTGCTCATCTGTCCGGTTTCCGATCCCCTAGCGCAGCGGCCGCCCGACCGCGTTCTCCAGGGCTGCGATAGCCTTGTGGTAGTCGTACACCGCCCCCACGTAGTCCGCGGCGGCGCGCTCGGCCGCGACCCGAGCGTCGAGGAGCTCGATGTACGTCCCGGAGCCGACCCGGTACCGCTGCGTCGCCAGCTCCAGCGCTTCCGCGGACGCGCCGCGGTTGCTCACCTGGATGCCGATGGTTTGGTACGCCGCGACGAGCGCCTGGTATGCGGCGCTCACGTCGGTGCGCACCGCCAGCTCCCGCGCCCTGACCGCTTGGTGCACGTCGTCCTGCTGCGCCCGCGCCTGCGCCGTCTGCACCGCGCGCTGAAACCCGTCGTAGAGCGGCAGCGACACGCCGAGCTGCAACGACCAGGGGCTGGTGCCGCGAAACGTCTCCCCCGCGCTCGTCTGTGAGTACCTGCCGTAGCCGGCCGAGACGCTGAGGCTCGGCAAGTACTGCGAGTTCGCGGAGCGCACGCTCCAGCGGGCCGACGCCTCACGGGCCCGCAGCGCGCGCAGTCCGGGGTTCTCCGCCAGCGCCTGCGCCATCAGGCTGTCGGCATCGAAGCGCGGCTCGATGACCGGGAACGAGTCGGTCGGCTCGACCGCCACCGGCTGCGGCGCGGGGACGCCCAATCGCTGGAACAGTCGCAGCGTCTCGTTCTCCACGCCCTGGCGGGCGCGCAGCAGCCCGACGTCAGCCTGACCCTTCTCCACCTCCGCCCGCCGCACATCAATGAGCGTTGCCTGGCCCACGCCGTAGCGCGCCCGCGCCAGCGCCAGGCTCTCGCTCGCCCGCTCGACGGAATGCCGCGCCAGATCAGCCTGCGCCTTGGCCTGCAGGAGGTTCAGGTACTGCTGGCGCACCGACGTCTCCAGCACCGTCCTCGCGCCGGCGATGTCCTCCTGCGTGGCCCGCAGCTCGGCAGACGCCAGGCCGCGGTTAGCCAGGGTCGCGCCGGAGAGGCCGTAGCTGAGGCCGAGCGACCACGAATTCTGGCTGGAGCTCGGCGTCGGAAACCGGATCCCCTGGAAGATCCGCTCGCCGGCGTCGGTGAAGAATAACCCGCCCGAGACGCTGGCGGCGGGCGTCAGCAGGTTGGCCGACGCGCTGGTCAGTTGCCGCGAGGCCGGCCGCCGGTCGTTGAGGGTCGCCAGGTAGTCGGGGTTGTTGCGCCGGGCGATGTCGAGCGCCTCCGCCAGAGAGAGGCGGCGCACGGGGGCGGGGGCCTCCTGCGCGTAGCCGATGGCCGCCACGAGCGACAGCACCAGGAGCCATCCACACGTCAGTCGAGCGCGCATCAGAGGTTGTACCTCGTCGAAGTCACTGTGTCGTACGTCCATGTCCGACCGCGAGTTTCATTCCGCAGCGGGCGCTCGCCTCGGCGCCCGACCTAGCGGGGTATGGCCTGGCGATCGTCACCTCCCGGCCGGCTCGGTGCGGGTGGCTACGAGATCGCGGCCCGGGACGGCCACCTTGAGGAGATCTCCAGCGACGCCGAACCAGAACTGCCGCTCGTCGCCGTCTGTTAGGCGCAGGACGTAGCGTTGCGCCGGCACGGGGCGATCTCCCACCAGCAGCGTATCGAGTCCCAGCGCGGTGACGGTGGCCGAGAC
>JACQVG010000208.1 GCA_016209905.1 Gemmatimonadota bacterium
ACCAGGCCGCGCCCGAGCGCCACGGCTCCCGCGGCTCGGTGCCGACCCACGAAGCCACGGCGGTACTCCGGCGGCACTTCCGTCTCGAAGTCGAGCAGGAGGTGCCGGCCCACGTCGGCGCCGCCGGCCGCGCCGAAAAAGTAGGCCAGCGCGAAATACGGCCGGTCGAGCACGGGCAAGCTGTCGAGCGGGACCTGCTCGAGCGCGTGTTGGACCGTCTGGACGCCGCGGGCCGGATTCATGCGGACCAGCACGTCGAGCAAGCCGAGGCCCACGGCGCCGCCGGTTATGGGCGCGCCGAAGGGATTTCCCATGGAGAGCTGGTCGGCCGGCCGTCCCAGCTCCCTGGCCACGCGCACCGCGTCGTGCAGCCAGTTCTCCGCCTCCGCCAGGCGCCCGCGCACGGCGGCCAGGTGCGCGAGCTGGAGCCGCGCCTGCTCCTGAAAGGCGAGGTTGCGGGCCTGGAGCCCCGCGCGCGCGTGCGTCTCCGCTTCCGCCCAGTTCCCCTGCAACGCGGCCAGATGGCTTCGGAAAAGGGGGGTGAGCGGCTCGCCGCGCGCGGCCGCGCTGTCGAGCGCGGCGCGCGTCTCGTCGAGCTTCCCCTGGCTGGCTGTCGCGACCGCGAGGAAGATGTAGGTCGCGAAGAACACGTCCTTCAGCTCGATGCTTCGCAGCACGGCCTCCGCGCGCTCGTACTCGCCCTCGCGGATGTAGGCAATCCCCAGGTTGACCAGCGGCCCGATCTCGCGGGGGTGCGACTCCAGCAGCGACTCGTACGCTGCGATGGCGCTCTGGAAGTTTCCGGTCACGTTCTGATGGTACTCGGCTTCCGTCATGTACTTCTCGAAGGCCGTCAGTCGCTCGCGGTAGCGATACGCCCGCGCAAACGCATCCAGCTGCCGACTGCGCGGTACACCCGCGACCTGCAGCGCGACGCCCAGCTTGCGCCACCCCATCGCGAACGCGCTGTCCAGCGCGACCGCCTCCTCGAGCAGCGGCACCGCTCGGGCCGTGTTCGCCTCGAGGTCGTAGGCGCGCACGCCCTGCGAGTAGCGCCGGAGAGCTTCGAGCGACGACGTCGTCACCTGCTCCAGCGGCTCATTGCCCCGGATGCTCTTGAGCGATTCGCCGACCTTCTCGCGCAGCTTCTTCGACAGCGCGTCGAGCGCGGCGATGATCCTGGTCGAGTCGGCGGCGGTCTCGCGGAACGCGGCCAGCGCGCCGCCGGTCTCCGGCTGCAGCAGTCGCGCCGTCAGCACGAAGCCGGTGCCCGCCTTGCTGATCTCCCCGGCGACGACGGCCTTGATGCCCTCCCGGATCGCCACCTCGCGCGCGAGCTCGAGCGCCAGTGGCTCGTCGACCGACCGCTGCATGCGACGGAGCACCTCGCGCGTCGCCTCCGGCTGCACGACCGTGACGATCGTGGACTGCGCCAGGTCGATGCGGAACGCTTCGGTGACGGCCGCGCCCAACTGCGGGTCGGGCGTGCGGTTCTCGAAGTCGGCCACCAGCACGCGGTCGCGCGCCTCGAGCGCGCCGGCGGCCACGAGTGAGCCGACCGGGCCGATGCCCGCCGAGCGCATGACCATGTAGGCGGTGACGACGATCCCCCAGAGCGCGAACGCGCCGAGTCCGCCCAGGATCGCTTTCTGCCAGGTGAGCCAGTGACCCACCCTCGCGGGCGCCCGATCGATGCTGGACGAGGGACCGGGAGTCACGGAGAGAACGCTGGCAGATGACTCTGCCCGTCCCTCATTCTCCGCGTCTCCCGGCCGCTCGTTCGGAGCCGTCGGAACGCGCGCGGAGGTGGGCGCCGGCACGCTCTGCACGAGCGCCGTGGTCACGATGATGGGCAGACCGATCAGCAGCAGCGCCACGGCGCCCGGAAAGAACCAGCCCGGGAGCCCCAGCATCTCCGTGAACATGCTCACGACCTGGAGCACGACGAAGGAAATCGAGAGGTAGACGACGAGCACGCGCGCGAGGCGGGCCCGGCGCGTGGTCGCCCAGATCTCAGCGGGGGTCGGCAGGGGCATGCGTGCTCCGGCTGAACGCGTCACGGGCGCCCGGTGGGGAGCGGCCCGGCCGCGCCGGCTGCGCGGCGGAGAAGATGGGGAAGCGGCCGGAAACGACACCGGCCGCAGAGCGTTCACGAGATGGACGGCGTAGCGCGCGCCTGAGGCAACGAACATACAGCCGCGCGGCATTTCGCTGCAAGAAAAGCGCGCTGGCCGCCGGGCCGGGGGGGTCGTTACATTGTCCGCATCCCGGGCGGCCGCTACCCCCAGCTCCCGCAGCTCTAACTGCACCCTCACCCACGCCGCAGCCCGAGGCCCAGCGACCCTGATCGGAAATCTGCGCCATCTGGCCCGCATGCTGCGGAACCGGGGCGGGACTCCCGCCCCCGGGCCAGCGCGCCGCGTGGGACGCCGGTTGCAGCCTGGATGACCCCAGTCCGGAGGATCAGTTGAAGGACCGCAGGGATGGAACGCCTCGGGGAACCCACGACGGGCGCAAGGACGGGCGCAAGCGCCCGAGGCGCGGCGGCCGACGACGCGCGCCCGCCGGTGACCGTGAGGCGCCCGCAACGCCACGGCCGGCCGAGCAACAAATCGTGCCGGGTCCGATCGCCGGCGAGACCCACGGCGTGCTGCAGGTGTTGCCGAACCGCTCGGGATTCCTGCGGCGCCGCGAGAACTCGTACTTGCCGGGGGGCGGAGACGTTTTCGTGTCTCCGCGTCTCGTGCAGTCACACGGGCTGCGCACGGGCGACGAGATCACGGGCGCTCTCGGCAGGCCGCCCGGCGGCGGCAGGAGCGCGCCGCTCGTGCGCGTGGACGCGGTGAACGGCCACCCGCCCGAGACAGCGCGCGGCCGGCCCGACTTCGGCCGGCTCGCCGCCGTGCACCCGGACGAACGACTCGTGCTCGAGACCCGGACGAGCCGCGTGGC
>JACQVG010000203.1 GCA_016209905.1 Gemmatimonadota bacterium
CTGTTGGGCCACCGGGACGTATCGACGACGATGGTTTACACTCATGTGCTCCATCGGGGCGGGAGGGGGGTGGAGAGCCCGGCAGACAACCTAGCAGCGCCGGGGCTTGCAAGGTTGCCGGTTTAGGCTGCGAAGCGTAGTGTTTTTCCTGGTTGGCCCGCAGGCCGGAGTGGCCGTTTGCAGGTCCAATACAAGTCAGGCGGGCGCGCAGCAAGGAGTTGCGGGAGAACAAAGGCCCTGCCCGAGTGGCCGGGCCTTCGTCGTTTCGGGGAGGACGTGAGGCGCTCTACTAATCGTTGGCGTCCAATGGCGTGGCGACCGATCGCCTCCCTCACCAGATCGAAGAAGATGCGCGCCTCAGTCGGGGTCGCACTCCGCGGCGCTTTACATACCTAATACTGCTATGTATAATGCTGCTAGGTATGATGCAATCGAGCTCTCCTGCGCCGCGCCACGAGTGGAAATCATGGAAATCAGCAAGGATCTGATCGCTGCTTCATCGACCCCCATCGTCCTGTCGATCCTGACCGAAGGCGACAGCTACGGTTACGCCATCCTCAAGCGCGTCCGGGAGTTGTCGGGAGGGCGGATCGAGTGGACGGATGGGATGCTCTACCCCGTGCTGCATCGGCTCGAGCGGAACGGCCACGTCAAAGCGCGGTGGGACGTCGCCGAGGGCGGCCGCCGACGCAAGTACTATAGAATCACGGCTGGTGGACGGGGTCAGCTCGCCGAGGAGCACCGGCAGTGGCAGGCGGTGGACGCGACGCTGCGGGGCATCTGGAGTGAGATGGCCTCGGCCGCGCCACTCCCACAGGGAGCTTGAGCGATGCCGGCTCCGGATCAGGCGCGATCGCTCGAGGAGCAGATTGACCAATGGCGTAGCTACCTCGGTCGCCGGCAGGCGATCCAGTCCGTCGACGTGGCGGAGTTGGAAGACCACCTGCGTGAACACATTGCGGCGCTGACCGCGGCGGGGCTCTCCACAGATGAGGCGTTCCTGGTCGCGGTCAAGCGCATGGGCGACCTCGACGCCGTCTCGCGGGAGTTCGCGCGCGAGCACTCGGAGCGCCTCTGGAAGCAACTCGTGCTCTCCCCCTCCGACACCGGAGAGCCGCGGGGCGCGTCGCGAACGGACGCCATCGTCGCGATCTGTCTCGCGGTCGCGGCGGCCGTGGCCGTCAAGCTGCCGGCGCTGTTCGGAATTGATTTCAAGGCGAACGCCAGTTTCTACGTCCGCAACGCGAGTTTCTTCGTGCTGCCACTGCTGACCGGCTATTTCGCGTGGAAGCGGAAGCTCGACCCCCGAACACTCCGATGGCTGGCGGTGCCGTTCATCGCGGCGACCGTCCTCGCCAATGCCCCTCCGTTCACGCCGGGCGGAAAGATCGAGGTGCTCACGGCGTTGCATCTGCCGATCGCGCTCTGGCTGGCGGTGGGCATCGCGTACGCCGGCGGCCGCTGGAGCGAGGTCGGCGGCCGCATGGACTTCATTCGATTTTCGGGCGAGCTCTTCATCTACTATGCGCTGATCGCCCTCGGTGGCGGCGTCCTGACCGGGTTCATGGCGGCGATCTTCCAGGCCATCGGGATCGACATCGAGCGATTCTTCGAGTCGTGGCTGCTGCCGTGCGGAGCCGCCGGGGCCGTCCTGATCGCCTCCTGGCTGGTGGAGGCCAAGAAGAGCGTGATCGAGAACATGGCGCCCGTGCTGACGCGCGTCTTCACGCCGCTCTTCGCCGCCTTACTGCTCGCGTTTCTGGGGACGTTGCTGTGGACCGGGCGCGGAGTCGACATCGAGCGGAACGCGCTCATCGCCTTCGACGGGCTCCTGATGGTGGTGCTCGGCCTTCTGCTCTATTCAGCTTCCGCCCGGGACTTCCGGTCGCCGCCGGGCGCATTCGATGTGCTGCAAGTCGTGCTGGTGGTCAGCGCGCTCCTCGCCGACGCGGTGGCACTCTGGGCCATCGCCGCGCGCATCACCGAGTTCGGCTTCACGCCGAACCGCGTGGCCGCCCTGGGCGAGAACGTGATTCTGCTGGTCAATCTCGCGGCGTCCGCCGTGCTCTACATCCGCTTTCTGAGAGGACGCGAATCGTTCGCGCGCCTCGAGCGGTGGCAGACGGATTACCTGCCGGTCTACGCCGTGTGGGCGGCGATCGTCGTGATCGTCTTTCCGCTGGTGTTCGGACACAACTAGCCGGGGAGAGGGAGAATGTTGCGCCGCCTCATCAAGCGACGGTGGCTGGTCGTACTGCTAGGAGCGGCAACCACTCTTGTTGTGGTCCTCGGCATGGTCTGGCGCTCGGCGATCAAGAGAAACCGTTCGGTGCCCGATGAGCCGTTCCGCATCGCTGGCAACCTCTACTACGTCGGCGCCACCGGCGTCACCGCCTTCCTGCTCACCGGGCCCGAGGGCCACGTATTGATCGACGGCGGCTATCTCGAAACCGCCCCGCTGATCATTGGGAGCATCGCCAAGCTGGGCTTCGACATCGCCGACGTGAGAATGTTGCTCAACACGCACGCGCACTCCGACCACGCAGGCGGACTTCGCGCCCTGCAGGAGGCGTCCGGCGCCGAACTATGGGTCAGCGAAGGCGATGCCGATGTCATGGCCGCCGGCCGAAACGGAGATGACCCCGCCCTTGGGCCGCTCAGGTTTATCGGCGTTCTCGGGTTCGGCACATTCCCCGCCCCGCGTATCGACCACCGGTTCAAAAACGGCGCAACGATCCGCCTCGGGCCGCTCGAGCTCACCGCGCATGTCACCGCCGGCCACACGCGCGGCTGTACATCCTGGTCGTTCCCCGTCCGCGACGGCGACCGTGAGTTGCTTGCCGTCGACATCTGCAGCCTCACGTTGTTTCCGTTCGTGTCGCTGGTCGAGCCGGAGGCGTACCCGGGAATCCGGTCTGACTTCGAGCGTAGCTTCAGCACGCTGCGGAGCCTGCCCGCGGACATCTTCCTGGCCTCGCATGCGGACATGTTCAGCATGCAGCGCAAGCTGGGCGAACGCGCCGACGCCAAGAACCCGGCGGACCCGTTCATCGATCGGGCCGGCTACCTTGGCTTCATCGGCCGAGCCGAGGCGAGATTCCGCGAAGTGCTCGCGAAGCAGCAGTGACGCCCCTAGCGCCCTACCAGCTGATTCGGCCGATCCGTTCCTCGTCTGTCTGCGGCACGCTGGAACGTGATGATGGCACCTAACTTCGGCTTGGAGCTGTCCGCAGCGCCCGCAGCTATGGGCAATTCGTTAGCCAGACGGGGGTCTCGACTATCACCGTGCCTATTTGCCCAGCGCTCCCTCGTGCCGAAGCAGGAATGCCTTTGCGCGCAGCCCGCCGCCGTAGCCGCCGAGGGAGCCGTCGCTCCGGAGCACGCGGTGACAGGGAACGATGATGGCGACCGGGTTCCGGTGCAGCGCGTTGCCGGTGGCGCGCATGCCCTGAGGCGAACCGGCCTTGGCGGCGATCTCGGCGTAGGTCGCGACGCGCCCCACGGGCACCCGCGCGGTAACCGTGAGCACCCGCCGGTCGAAGTCGGACAACCCGGCGAGGTCCAGGCGCACGTCGAAACCGAGCTGCTTCCGGTTGAAGTATCGGGCGAGCGCGCGCCGCACCCGGTCGAGCGCGTCGGAGCGGACGATCGGCCGGTCGCCGTAGCGGGCGAGCAGCCGCTCGACGAACCTGTCCTCGTCCCGCGTGAATTCGACGTGCCGCAGGCCCGCCCCGCTCGCAGCGAGCCCGAGGACCCCGACCGGCGTGTCCTCCATCATCGCGTAGTGGAGCGGCTCGCCGCGGCGAGCCGTAAGGCGCGCGAAGGCGACACACACGATCTGCTCCGCCGCACGCCGCTCGGCCATCACGCTCTCGCTCATCGAACCTCCCGACGCAGTTTCCTGGTGGCCTGATAAACGTTGGCGCGAGCCGCGGCGACGGTGCAGCCGAGCCGCCTCGCGATCTCGTCGTAGGCCAGTTCGTCGGCGATCCGCAGGGTCAAGGCCAGTCGCTGCCGCTCCGGGAGAGAGGCGACGCGAGTCCAGAGCGCGAGACGGCGGTCCGCCTCGTCACGGCCGTCGGTGGCGGGTCTGGGCGCGGCATCCGCCTCCCTCGCGTGGCGCTCAAGCGCTCGCCGCTCACGCGCCTGCGAGCGGAGGTGGTTGAGCGACAGGTTGGTCGCGATGCGGTAGAGCCACGCCCGCTCGTTCGCGTCCGCCCGCAGCCGCTCCGCCGCCCGATGCGCGCGGAGCATGGTCTCTTGCAGGAGATCCGCCGCCATCTCGTCGTCCCGGACCAGGCGGCGGATATGCCGCGCCAGCTCGGAGCCGTGCTTGGCGAGCCAGTGCGCGGCCCGACCCTGTGCCGTCATCGGAGGTGTAACACCGCGGCGGCGGCGGCGTGAAATCGGTGGGCGGTTACCAGCGTTCCGCGATTCCCCGCGCCACGTGGTCGGCGATGGCCATGATCGTAATCATCGGATTCACGCCGCTCGAGGTGGGGAAGGCGCTCCCGTCGGCCACGAACAGGCCGGCGGCCTCGAACGACTCTCCCGTCTCGCCCACGACGCCGCGGCGGGGTTCGGCGCCCATCGCGCAGCTCGCCATCTGATGAAACGTGATGAAGGCCATGCGGCAGTGGCGGTAGCCCAGCCGGTCCATGCCCGCGCCGAACCGCTCGCGCCAGTCCCGCTCGGCGGGCCGAACGCGGACCGGCGGCGTGTGCAGCGAGCGCAGCTCCGTCGCCCCGGCCGCCGCCAGCACTTCTGCGGCGGCCCGGAGCGCGCGACGCAGATGCCCGATGTCGTAGCTCGAAAGCTCGTAGTGGACACGCGGCCGTCCGTCGCGGCCCACCTCGATCCGGCCGGCGTCGCGATCGCGCAACAGGACGCCGACCAGGCTCGTATGGCCCAGCTTCGCGACGTCCTCCTTGAACGCCCGCGACCCCGCCCAGCCGAAGCCGCTGGCCGCGAGGGCGAAGTGAACCGGCGCAGTCTCGAACTTCGCGCCGTAGCCGCGCTCGAGGTCCGCGAACTGGTCGGAGTATCGGGTCTGGAGCGCACCGCTCCACGGCTCGACCCGCTCCGGAAAGACGCCCACCACCGCCGTGGCCGGGTGGAGCCGCAGCCCGGCACCGATGCGCGAATGGGCGAGTCCCGAGCGCACCAGGAGCGCCGGGGTGTGCACCGCCCCGCAGGCCGCGATCACGGCGCGGGCCCGGACCGTGAGCTTTCGTTCGGTCCCGTCCGGCTGGCGCACGCGAGCCACCACGCCCGTGGCTCGGTCGCCCTCCGTCACCACGCGGTCCACGTCGCAGCGCGCCACGATCCGTCCGCCGCCGCGCACGGCATCGGCCAGGTACGTGCCGGCGGTCGTGTTCTTGGCGCCGTGCCGGCAGCCGTAGCCGCAGTAACCGCACTCGAGCCCTTGGCGGCATCCGGTCACGTTGCGGGGAATGACGTCCACGTGCCAGCCGAGAGCACGGCAGCCGCGCTCGAGGATGGCGTCCCGCGTCCCCGGCTCGCTGAATCGCGTATTGACGTCGAGTCGCGCTTCCACCCGCGTGAGCGACTCGGCGAACCGCGGCGAGCCGAACAGGGAGAGCCCCGAGCGCGCGTCCCATTCGGCGCGCGTGGACTCGGGGAGCGGGAAGCTGGTCGTGTAATTGATGGCCGTGCCGCCGCCCACGCAGCTCCCGGCGAGGACCGGCATCGTGCCGCTCTGGGTCATCAGCGTGCCCCCGTCCAGGTAGAGGGCGCCGAACATCTCCGCTTCCACGTGCGTGAGGTCGCGCGGCCCCCAGTTCGCGCCCTTCTCCAGGACGATCACACTGCGGCCTGCCTGGGCGAGGACGCCCGCCGCCACGCCGCCGCCGCCGCCGGAGCCGACGACCACGACGTCGCAGTCGAGGGTCGTATCGCGCTCGATGGCGACGGTGGGCAGCCGATCGTCCGCGGGCGCGGGCTCGGGGAAGGGAAGCGGCCCCGGGTAGCCGACCGCGCGCCACGCGGGGTGTGATCGGCCTTCGGCCGGCCAGCAATAGTAGGCGAAGTAGGTGAGCCGCTTGAGCGCCTGGAACCCGGCGCGCCGCAGCGGGAGCCGGCTTTCGGCCCAGGCCCGGAGCACCGACTCGCGCGTCGCGCCATCCATCGCCGTGAACGAGCTCGCTCGCCCCGCGAGCAGCAGGTTCGCCGTCGGCGAGTCGAGCACCCGAAGGAGCATCCCGATCCTCGCGCGATCGCGGGGGTCCGGGAGGCGCTCGATCAGGCGCGCGACCCGCGCCGCCGTGCCGGCCTGCGCTGCGCCGTGCGCGAAGCAGCCGTGGGGATCGTCGCCGACCGCGAGGGCGGGGACCAGCGCGTCGCAGACGGCCGCGAGGACGGCGTTCACCCCACAATAGCTACCGGTCGGGTGAGGCGACCTCAAGGTGCGCCTCCCCTTTTCCGACGGTCCCGGTGGCGTTTAGCATTCGCCGAACCCAAGACCGGACCTCCGGGACCAACGCCCATGCCGCTGCCTCCGATCCTGCTCGCCGTCGCGCTCGCATCCGGCATCAGAGACAGTATCGTGATTCCGCGCGAGGAGCTGCTGCGGCTTTACACGGACTGCGACGAGACGCGTTGGCCCTACGGCGTGGAAGAGGTGTTCGTGCCGAAGACGACGGAGGAGCTCATCGCAGGCGTCGAGCGGCGGCGGGGGCTCGAGGCGGCCTGGCGCTCGCACTTTGCGGCGCGGGCGGGCGATTCGATCGAACCGACGACGTTCGAGGCGTGGGCATATCCGCTGGCCGCCCGCGGACGCCTCATGGACAACTACGCCAATCCCCGGGTGGACGGGCCGCACGGCGCGCTCGACATCTTCGTCTCCCGCGAAGGCGCCAGGGTGCGCTCGCCGGTGTCGGGCGTGGTGGTGGCGGCGGGAGACGGGTGGCGCGGGGGGTACCGGCGGCGGGGCGGCTTCCACTACGAGGGCGGCGGCCTGTCGCGTCGGGCGGGAAACGGCGTCGTTCTCTTCGACCCGACCTCCGGCGGCTACTTCCTTTTCTCCCACCTTGGGGCGGGGGTGCGGGTGCAGGCCGGAGATGTGGTGCGGCGCGGGCAGGCCCTCGGGCGCGTCGGCCACACGGGGAACGCGACGTTTCCGGGGCGGGGCCGGCACCTCCACCTCGCCTTCAAGCGCCCCGGCACGGGCTGCGGCATCGAGGGGGTGCTGGTGAGCGAGAACCCCTACGCGTGGGTCCGGGCGGCGCGGCAGCGCCGGGGAGGGTGAGCATGAGACGCAGCGCGAACTGTTGCCGCGGCTCACGATCTCTCTCACGCGGGCCAGATCCAGCTCCTCAAGCGGCTTCGGAAGGCCTGTGGGTCCGAGGGTTCACTTTTTCGTCATCGAGATGGTGATCTTGAAGCCGTCGGGGTCCAGCACGCCGAAGTCCCGGTCGCCCCACGGCTGATCCGTCGGCGGCTGGGTGAGCCGTCCGCCCCGTGCCTCGATGAGCGCGGCGAGCTTGTCCACGTTCTGGACTGTGGAGCAGTAGAGGCGGAAGCCCTCGCCCTTGCTCCGGTTTCTTCCCTTCTTCCAGTCGTCTTGCCCGAGGTAGATCAGCGCCGAGCCGGCCTTCATCACCGCGCCCGAGAGCTGGCCGCCGTGCTCCCAACGGTCCAGGACGACGCAGCCCAGGACATCCCGGTACCAGGCCATGCTGCGTTCGATGTCGTTGACCGTCAGGCCGGGCCTGACGTCTCGCAGCCGCAGCGTTTCGGGCTGCCGGCGCTTGGGGCGCCGAGTGCGCTTGGCGGCTCGGGAAGGCTTGGCTCTCGTCTTGATGGCCATGTTCCAATCGCTCCGGCTGGGAGATGCCGTAGCGTAGCGGCCCGAGGCCGGCGCCGCCAGATTATCCTCGACTTCCACGGAGACACAGGATGCCGACACGTCACGCCAGCGCTGTCTGGGAGGGTGGCCTCCGGGGCGGCACGGGAAGCTTCCAGGCCACCTCCGGCGCGTTCGCCGGGAGCTACACCTTCGCCTCCCGCTTCGAGCAGGGGGCCGGCACGAACCCCGAGGAGCTGATCGCGGCGGCGCACGCCGCGTGCCTCAGCATGGCGCTCGCGGCCGGCCTGGAGAAGGCGGGTACGCCGGCGGCGCGGATCGAAACGCACGCCGCCTGCACCGTCGAGAAGGTGGGCGACGGTTTCAAGATCACGGGCATGCGGCTCGTGGTGCGCGGCAGAGTGCCGGGCCTCGATCAGGACCGGTTCGCGGCCGCGGCGGAGGCCGCGAAGAACGGGTGCCCGGTGTCCGGCGCGCTCCAGGGCAACGTCGCGCTGGTGCTGGAGGCGAGGCTGGAGTAGCCGCAGCGCACCGGCCGGTGGGCTTGAGAAACCCTTTGGGCGGTGCGAGGTTAGACGCGCCCCGGCGCCGTAGCCAAGTGGTAAGGCAGAGGTCTGCAAAACCTCTATTCGGCGGTTCGAATCCGCCCGGCGCCTCTCCGACCGTCGCGCCCAGCCAGCAGGCTGGGCCTTCTCGTCCTGGACGCCGAGCTGGCGGAGCTGCCGACGCGGCGGCGCCCGCCGCGCAGCGAGGAAGACACGTGACCGAGGACGAGACGACATCCCATCCGGTGGCCCGGTGGCGTGCGTGGGCGCTGCGGCCCGTGGCTTCCGGTCGCTGGGATCGGCTGCTCTGGGCGAGCGGCAGCGTCTCGCTCGCGGGGATCGTGCTCGCGTCGTTCGTGCCGTTCCTGAGCGACCTGGCGGTGCTCTTCTCGCTCACGCTCCTCGTCAACGGCCCGTGGTCGATCTTCACGCCGGTCGCCTACGAGCCCATCCTGATGACGTTCGGCCAGGTGTACCCGGGGGTGGTCGTCGCCGTCGTCGGTGTGACCGGCCAACTCTGCGTCGAGTACGTCAACTACCACCTCTACAACGGGGCGATGCACACGAAGCTGCTGACGGCCGCGCGCGAGTCGGCGGTCGTCCGAAAGACGATCGCGTGGTTCTCGGTGCAGCCGTTCTTGACGGTGTTCGTTTGCGCGTTGACGCCGCTGCCGTTCTGGATCGCGCGAATCGCCGCGCCGCTCGCGGGCTACCCGATGCGCCGCTACCTGAGCGCCACGGCCCTCGGCCGCTTCCCGCGGCTCTGGTTCTACGCCGCCCTTGGCATGGTCGTGCCGGTCCGCGGCACCACGCTTCTGGCGGTCGGCTTCGCGGCCACAGTGATCCTGGCGGCGCTCATCGCGGCGCGGCGCGCGCGCCCCGCCGCCGTCGCCGAGCGCGCTCAGGCCTCACCCTGATCTCGGGAGGTGCACCGTCCAAGCCGGCCACCTGCCTCTTGCCCTCGCCATCGCGACCTATGACTGGAGCCCGAGAACGGCGGCGCTCGTCGTCGCGATGCATTGGCTGCCCAACGCCGATTCGCTGGTCGTCAAAGCGGGCCTGGCCAAGCCCAGCTTCCACTGCACGGTGACGCACAGCGCTCTCTTCGCCGTGGCGGTCGCCGCGCTCGTGGCGCTCGTCTCGCCGCATCACGCGGTGTTCGCCCTTGTGGCCATCCTCGCCCATTACGTCGCGGATATCGGCAGCACGGTCGGACTGCCGCTGCTGTGGCCGTTCTCGAAGCGCAGGTTCACGCTCGGGCTGTTCCAGGACACGGGCTACTGGGGCTGGGAGATGCTGCGGGGCTACTATCGCCAGCCCA
>JACQVG010000211.1 GCA_016209905.1 Gemmatimonadota bacterium
GCCCTGCGGCCTTAAAGAGCCAGCGCGTGAGCATCAGCCAGCACGCGGGCAGCAACACGAGGCCCAGCGGCAGACCCACCGCCATCCACCGGCCGAAGCCGACGTCCTCGCCGTAGAGCTGCTTCGCGGCCGCGGCGTAAATCGCGTTGGGCGGTGTGCCGATCAGGGTCGCGATGCCGCCCAGCGACGCCGCGTACGCGATGCCTAGCGCGAGCGCGGTGCCGAGTCCGTCCGCCGGGTGCGCGCCGGGCCGGCCGGCGGCGTCCCCATCGCTCCGCGCCAGCTTGAGCACGGCCATCGCCATCGGCAGCATCATCACGGCCGCGGCGGTGTTCGAGATCCACATGCTGAGAAACGCCGTCGCCAGCATGAAGGCGAGCACGACGCGCCGCGCCTCCGTCCCCACGGCGCCGAGGATGGCGTACGCGATCCGCTTGTGCAGGTGCCACCGCTCCATCGCCGCCGCGAGGAAGAACCCGCCCAGGAAGAGGAAGATCACCGAGTTGGCGTAGGGCCCCGCGGCCTGCTCGATGCCGCCGACGCCCAGCAGGGGCAGCAGCGCGAGCGGGAGCAGCGACGTGACCTCGAGCGCCACCGCAGCGCTCAGCCACCAGACGCCCATCCACACGGTGAGGGCGGCGACGCGATGGGCCGCGGCGCCCATGCCCACCGGCGAGGGGGAGAGGAGGACCGCCAGGAACAGCGCCGGCCCCAGGGCGAGGCCGGCGGACCGGAGACGTGACGCGGGCGGGCGGCTCACTCGCCCAGCAGGTGCCGCTCCTTCTGGGCCGATCGGACGCCGAGGCCGACGCCGGCGCCGAGGGCGATCACGGTCGTCCCCGTGATGACCGGCAGGATCGTGATCGGCGCCGTGAGGAGCGCGACCGCGGCCCCGGCGATCCAGGGCGCGGGCTTCGTGTGCGCCAGATCCACGAAGCGCAGCCGCCGCTTGGTGAAGTCCTTCGAGGTCAGATACCCGAACACGAGGGCGCCGCCCGCAACCAGAAGTTCGATCATGGTAGCCACTACGATACCGTGCCGCGCGAAGATTCGCATCCTCGCTTCCGCTCCCGGCGCCGCGGGAGCACATTCCGCGTGTCCATGCCGCCGCTCTTCCGCACCAGCCTCGCGACGTACCTGGGCGACCTCCTGGCCGTGGCCGGCCTCGCGCTCCTTATGCGGGACGTGTGGGCCGGTGTCGGAGCGGAGCTTCCGAATCCGTCCGTCGTTGCGGACCTCGCGCTCGTCGTGGCGGGGCTGTTGGCGCATCGCGTCGCTCTCGCGCGATGGCGCGAGGCGTCCACCCTGGCGTTGGGGTTCCTCCTGGTCGGCTCGCTCTCGGCCGTGGCGATCACGGATCGGTGGTGGCTCGGGGCGGCCGCCGCGGCCGCGGCCGCGGCGCTCGCGCCCCACTTCGTGGTGCCGCGGCGCGCCGCGGTATGGGTCGCCGCGGGCGTGCTCCTCACGGTCCCCGGCGCCCTGAGCAGCCCTGCCGCCGGCGCGGCTGCGGCGGTGTTCGTGCTCGGCGTGGGCTGGGCGTCGAGCCGGCTGGCGGCGCAGCTACGGGGGACCGCCGCCCGAACGGCGCTGGAGCTGGAGCAGGCGCTCGAGGCCGAGCGGCTCCGCGTCGCGGAGCTTATCGAGCGGGTGGGCGGGCACGGGGGCCGCGAGCGGCGGCTCGCCCGCCGCTCCCTGGTAGGCGGCGCGCTGACGCGGCGGTTGGGCGCGATCGAGGCGATCGCGCAGTCCATCGCCCGCGATCTCAGGGAGGCGCAGCTGGCGTCGGCGGACGCCCCGCTCGACGCCGCCCTGCGGAGGGGCATGCTTCGCGCCCAGCAGCTCGCCCGGCTCGCCGCGGGCGGCGCCGCCCGGGAGCGGCAGACCACGCTCGCGCTGGTGTGGCCACGGGTGGTGCAACTGGTCGGCGCGCGCTTCGAGCCGGGCCACCATCTGGCGGTGACGCTGCCCGGCGACCTGCCGCCCGTCGTGGGCGGCGGCGAAGAGTGGGCGCAGATGCTCGGCGCGTTGGTCGAGAACGCGATCGAGGCGATGCCGGGCGGCGGGGTGCTCAAGGTGGGCGCCGGGGCGAGCGGGCGCGCCGGGTTCGCCCGCGTCGTCGTCGAGGACGCGGGATGCGGCATCGCCCCCGAGGTGCTGCCGCACGTCACCGAGCCCTTTTACACCTCGCGCGCGGAGCACGGCGCGGACGGGCTGGGGCTCGCCATGGTAGCGTCGGTGGTCGAGGGGCTGGCGGGCAGTCTCCATCTGGCGTCCGCGGTCGGTGCCGGCACCAAGGTCACGATCGAAGTGCCGTTCGCGCCGGGGCCCGAGCCGAGGGGCGAGCCGGAGCCGATGCGCCTCGAGGGCACGGTGCTCCTGGCCGACGATGACCGCGAGACGCGCCGCGCGTTGGCGCGCATCCTGGAGAGCTTCGGCCTGCTGGTGGTCGAGGCGGACAGCGGCGCCGCGGCGCGCGCGCAGCTGAGCGTCAGGCTGGACGAATTCCGGGCCGCGGTGCTCGACGTCGTCATGCCGGGAACGCCTGTGGGCGAGGTGGTGGCGGAAGCGCGGGAGCGTCGCCCCGGCCTCCCCGTGCTCCTCATCTCGGGCTACGACACGATGCAGATGGTGGACGGAGTGCTCGCCCTCGGCGGCGTGCGCTTCCTGCGCAAGCCGATCGGGCGGGAGGAGTTCTTCGCCGCGCTGCGCGACCTGTTCAGCGTCGAAGAGGCGGGACGGCGGTGACGGCGGCGCAGCCCGCGCCCGATTTTCCCGACGGCCTGGAGTGGATCAACGTGCCGCGCCCGCTGACCATCGCGGACCTCCGCGGGCGCTTGGTCATCCTGGATTTCTGGACCTACGGCTGAATCAACTGCCAGCACATGCTTCCGCAGTTGCGGAGGCTCGAGCAGGAGTTCGGCGGGGCGCTGGCGGTGGTCGGCGTCCACGCGGGCAAGTTCCCGAACGAGCGGTTGATGCCGCAGATCGCGCTCGCCGCGCAGCGCCTCGGCGTGTCGCATCCGATCGTCAACGACCGCCAGTTCCGCACCTGGCGCCGCTACGGGATCCAGGCGTGGCCGACGCTGGTGTTCCTCTCGCCGGGCGGGCACTACCTCGGCTCCGCGGCGGGCGAGGCGCCGTACGAGGCGCTCCGGCAGGCGGTCGCCAATCTGGTCGCCGACGCCGAGCGCCGGGGTGAGCTGTCCGGCGCGGCGCCGTCCTGGGCCGCGCCCGCCCCCGCGGAGACGCCGCTCCGGTTTCCGAGCACCGTGCTCGCGGACGGCGGCCGAGTGGTCATTGCGGACACCGGGCACCATCGCATCCTGGTCGCGCGATGGGACGCCGACGGGCAGGCTCTCGCCACGGTCGCGGTGATCGGCCGGGGCGAGTGGGGCCGGGAAGACGGCGGCTTCGACGCGGCGGCCTTCGCGTCCCCCCGCGGCCTCGCGCTCGACGGGCACACGCTCTACATCGCCGACACCGGGAACCACCTGCTCCGCGCGGCCGACATGGAGGCGCGCGTGGTCCGCACGGTGGCCGGCACCGGTGCGCGACTCGTGGGCGGCACCAGCCGCCCGGTCCCCGCCCGCTCCGCGGACCTCGCCTCCCCGTGGGCGCTGGCCCTGGTCGGCCGCCGGTTGTTCGTGGCCATGGCGGGCTCCCACCAGCTCTGGGTGGTGGACCTGGCGGAGGAGACCGTCGCCCCGTTCGCCGGCACCGGGGCGGAAAGCATTGACGACGGCATCCTGGGCGGCGCCACGTTGGCGCAGCCGTCCGGGCTGGCCGTTGCGGGCGACCGCCTCTATTTCGTGGACGCGGAATCCAGCGCCGTGCGCTGGGCCGACCTCGACGTGGCCTTCGGTGAGCGGGCGGTGCACACCGTCGTCGGGACCGGCCTATTCGACTTCGGCGACCGCGACGGCGTCGGCGACGACGTGCGCTTGCAGCATCCATCCGCCATCGTGCGGTGCGGGGAGCGGCTCCTGATCGCCGACACGTACAACCACCGCGTCAAGGCGGTGGACCCGCTCACCCGGCGCGTCACCACGCTCGCCGCCGCGGCCGAGATCGAGGGCCTCAACGAGCCCGAGGGGCTCGCGGTCGCCGGCGACCGGTTGCTGGTGGCCGACACGAACCGCCACCGCATCGTGGCCATGGCGCTCGACGCGGACGGGACGGACGCCTCCGCCGCGCGGGAGATCCCCGTCGCGCCGCACGGCGGGTAAGGCCCCGGGCGCCCGGGCGGCCGCTCACTCCAGCCAGGTCGTCTTGACGGCGGCGTCGGTGCGCCGCTTGGGCGCCTCCGGGGCGTCCGGGTAGCCGAGGGACACGATCCCCACGACCCGGTGACCAGCGGGCAGTCCGACGAGGTCGTGGAGCGCGGGCTCCTCCATGATCCCGCCGGTGCGAAGGTACGTCCCGAGCCCTTCCGCCGTCGCGGCGACGAGAAGGGTCGCCGTGGCCATCATCGTCGCCGCGTAGTCCTCCTCGCGCCGGACCGGGTCGTCCGAGACCGCGCACATCACGACGATGAAGGCCGGGGTCTCGAGGTGCTCGCGGTAGGTCTTGGCGATCGCCTTCGCCGCCTCGGGCGCGTCGGGGTCCTCGAACCGCCGGGCGCGGTGGCTGCGGCGGATCTCGGCGTAGCGCCGCAGACTCTCGCCCGTCAGGACGGCGAAGCGCCATGGCTCCGTCAGCTTGTGGTTGGGCGCGCGCACGGCGGCGGCGAGGAGGCGCTCGAGCGCGGAACGAGGCACCGGCTCAGGCCGGAAGGACCGGGTCGAGGCGCGAGCGAATATCGCAGCGAAGGCGTCCATCGGCTGATAACTTAGCGCGCCACACTTGTCGTCGGCATCCCCGGCGGGTAGCCTTCCCGCTTCCGCCTCGCGCACCCAAAGGGCCGCACCATGCCGCGCACCGAGTTCATCAGCACCGGCTTCTACGTCCCCGAGCGCGTCGTCTACAAC
>JACQVG010000204.1 GCA_016209905.1 Gemmatimonadota bacterium
GGCGATTCGCGGCGTCGCCGCCGCGCCAGGCGATTCCTGGGACGTGATGGACCTGCGCGTCCCGCTCGTCCACGAAGAGGAGAGGCTCGGCCTGCTCGAGGTCCGGGTCCCGCGCGACGGCCGCGAGGCCATGGCGCGCGACGTGCTCACGGTGGTGGCGCACGTGCTCTCGCCGCTGCTGGCCTCGAAGGAGCTGTCGCAGGACCTCGCGACCGAAGTGGCGCGACGGGCCCGGGAGATGGACGAGCAGCGGCGCTTCACGGCCAAGGTGATCGACTCCCTACCCGTGGGTCTCTACGTCATTGACCGCGACTACCGGATCCAGGCGTGGAACCGCAAGCGCGAGACCGGGACCCAGGGGGTGCCGCGTGACGAGGCGCTCGGTCGCCCCATCTTCGAGGTGCTGCACCGCCAGCCGCGCGACTTGCTGCGCCGGGAATTCGACGAGGTGTTCACCTCCGGCCGGATCCAGGTGTTCGAGACGTCCGGGCTGGAGGACGAGCGCCACTACCGGATCACGAAGATCCCGATGCGCCTGGGTGACGGCGAGATCACGCACCTCATCACGATCGGCGAGGACATCACCGAGTGGAAGGACGTCCAGCGGCAGATCGCGCAGTCGGAGAAGCTGGCCGCGGTGGGGCAGCTCGCCGCCGGCGTGATGCACGAGGTCAACAATCCGCTGGCCACGATCGGCGCCTGCATCGAGGCGCTTGGCGCGCGCGGGCAGGATGCGCCGCCGGAAGTCGCCTCCGGCATCGCCGAGTACCTCAAGATCATGGACAGCGAGGTGCAGCGGTGCAAGCGCATCGTGGAGGAGCTGCTGGACCTCTCGCGGCCGAAGGCCGGCGCGAAGTCCCCGCAGGTCGTCAACCGGCTCGTCGAGCAGACCCTGCTGCTGCTCCGGCACCACGACCGGTTCAAGCGACTCACGGTGCGGCGGGAGTTGGCCGAAGGCCTTCCGGCGGTCTGGGCCAGCGACGACCAGCTCACCCAGGTCTGCATGGCTCTGATGCTCAACGCGATGGACGCCATGAACGCGCGCGGCACGCTCACGGTGGCGACCGGTCTCAATCCCGGGCGCGCCGACGAGGTGGTGATCGCCTTCTCCGACACGGGCGCCGGCATCGCGCGCCAGGACATCCCCAAGATCTTCGAGCCGTTCTACACCACCAAGCCGCCGGGCCGCGGGACCGGTCTGGGGCTCTCGATCTGCTACGGGATCGTCGCCGATCACCGCGGCCGCATCGAGGTGGACTCGACGCTGGGACGCGGCTCCACCTTCAAGGTCATCCTGCCCATCGGTGAAGATCCTCGTTATTGAGGACGACCGCACGGTCGGCCAGTACGTCACCCGCGGTCTCGAAGAGCACCTCCTCAGCGCCGAGCTGGTGGCCGACGGCCGGGCCGGGCTCGAGAAGGGCTCCAGCGGCCAGTGGGACCTGATCGTCCTCGACCTCAGGCTGCCGGGGATGTCGGGCCTCGACGTCCTGCGCACGCTGCGCGACCGCGGCGTCGCCACGCCCATCCTGGTCCTGACGGCGCAGGATTCGGTCGAGTTCAAGGTGGACGCGCTGCGGAACGGCGCCGACGACTACGTCACCAAGCCGTTCGCGATGGAGGAGCTGATCGCCCGCGTCGAGGCGATCACGCGCCGTCCCAAGAGTCTCGCGCCGCCGGTGCTCCAGGTCGCCGACCTCAAGCTCGACACCGGGAGCCTGCAGGTGTCCCGGGGCGGCGCACCGATCGAGCTCACCCCGAAGGAGTACTCGGTGCTGTTGTACCTGGTGCGGCACGCCGGACGCGTCATGAGCCGCACGCTCATCAGCGAGTACGTGTGGGACTACCACTTCGATCCCGGGACGAACATCGTGGACGTCGTGATCAACCGGCTCCGCAAGAAGATCGATCACGGGCGCGACGTGCGGCTCATCCACACGGTGCGCGGCGTGGGCTACATGGTGCGGGCCTGAGGTGCGCACCATCCGGGCGACGCTGACCCTCTGGTACACGGTCGCCCTCGCGGCGACCGTGCTGGCCTTCGGCATCACGATCTCCTTACTAGAGCACAGGTCCGGCTTCGGGAAGCTCGACGAGCGGCTGACCGCGGTCGGCGATCTCGCCGCCGGTCTGCTGGCCGCGGAACGACGGGCCGGCGGCCCGCTGGTCGAGGAGTCGTCCGACCCCCTGATCGCCACGCTCCGCCTCGAGGTGCAGCAACGGCTTGACGCGATCCCCGACTGGGTCATCGTCGTGGATTCGGCGGCCCGTGGCGTGTACGGCTCCGCCGAGGTGCGGCGGTTCACCCCCCGCGCGGCGGATCTCTTGCGCCGCCGAGTCTTCGCCGTGGCCGGCCCCCACGAGACCGTGACCCTTGATCTGGACCGCACCCGGGTGCGGTTCGTCGTGCGGCGCGTCATCGGGGCCGGGCCGGAGGTCATTGCGGTCGCGGTCGGCGCGCCCGCGCGCGACCTCGACCTCGCGCCACGGCGCCTCGTCGCCTCCATGCTCCTCGTCGCCCCCCTCATCCTGGTGTTCGCCGCCGTGACGGGTTACCTGCTCTCGGCTCGGGCGCTCCAGCCGGTGGGGCGGATGATCGACGAGCTGGAGGCCATCAGCGACGGTCGCAGCCTGCACCGGCGGCTCGGTGCCGCGGGCGCGTCGGCGGACGAGGTGGGCCGGCTCGCCAACGCCCTGAACTCCCTGCTGGCCCGGCTCGAGGCGAGCTTCGTGGCGCTGCGCCGCTTCGTCGCCGACGCGAGTCACGAGCTCAAGACCCCGCTGACCGTGATGCGCGGCGGCGTCGAGCGGGCGCTCACCGACCAGGCGACGTCGCCGGACGCGCTCCTCCCCCTCGAGGAGACGTTGCAGGAGGTGCACCGGATGACCGAGCTCGTGGACGCTCTGCTCATGCTCGCGCGGGTGGACGAGGGCCGCATGGAGCTGCACAAGGAGCCGGTGGACCTCGCGGAGGTCGTGCGCGAGGTCTTCGAGACGGCGCAGATGCTGGGCGAGGGAGCGGGCGTCGAGGTCGCCCTCGAGGCGCCCGACGGGCCTGTCGAGCTTGAGGCCGACCGCGGTCGAATCCGGCAGCTGGTGATGAATCTGGCCACCAACGCGGTGAAGTACACCGGGGCGGGGGGCCAGGTGGGGCTCACCTTGACCTCGTCGCCCCAGGCGGCGAGCATATCGGTGCACGATACGGGGATCGGCATCGCCCCCGGTGACGTGGACCGCGTGTTCGATCGCTTCTGGCGCGCGGATGCCGCGCGCTCGCGGACGGGCGAGCGGCCCGGAATCGGGCTCGGCCTCTCGATCAGCAAGTGGATCGCCGAGGCGCACGGCGGATCCATCGCGCTGAGCAGCCGGCCCGGCCGGGGCAGCACGTTTACCGTCACGCTGCCCCGCGCGCCCCGGGGCGCGGCTGCTGTCATCGAATCGTAATGCGGCACTCATCCGGGAGTCATGACCCGGGTGTATCTTTACTTTCAGGCGCGCACAGGAGGGGTCGGTGTTCGACCACCTGATCGAGTCCAGACCAGAGCGGAGCTACGGCGGCGTCCTCGGGTACGGCGTGGTGTCGATCGTCGTGCACGCGGTGCTCATCACGGGTGCCGTGTACGCCACGGTCCAGGCCGTGGCGATCGAGGACAGGATCCAGCAGCTCAACCTGACCGTGGCCGCGCCGGACCAGCCGGAAGACGAGCCGCCGCCCGACGAGCCCACCGTGGTCCCACCCCCCAAGGGGTTCCAGACGCTGGCGGTTCCGGCCAGCATCCCGGTGGACATCCCGCCGCCGTCGGAGGGCACATTCAACGCTGCCGACTTTTCCGGCGTCGGGGTCGAGGGCGGTGTCTTCCGCGGCCGCGAAGACCGGCCGGTCATCAGCGACCAGCCGTACCTGGAGGCCGTGGTGGAGGAGCGTCCCGAGCGGGTCGGCGGCATTCCGCCCCGCTATCCCGAGATCCTTCGCCAGGCGGGGATCGAGGGTCGGGTCCTCGTCGAGGTGGTCATTGACACCTTGGGACGGGCCGAGCGCGGCTCGCTGCGCATCCTGTCGAGCACGCATCAGCTCTTCGAAGCTCCGGCCCGCGAGGCCGTGGCGAACAGTGTCTATCGGCCGGGCCGGATCCAGGGGCGCGCGGTGCGGGTCCGGGTCCAGATCCCGCTCAACTTCACGATCACCCGGTGACGAATAACGCCCGCGCGCGGACGCGGAGCCGGCTCTCATCTCTCGGAGGGTAAGGGCAATGTCGCTGTCGCTGTCGGACCTGTTCATCTCGATGGGCTTGTTCGCGAAAGCGATCGTCGTCGTCATGCTGCTCATGTCGCTTCTGACGTTAGCCACCGCGCTCGGGAAGTGGTGGCGCATCCGCAAGGCGCAGAGGGAGACGGCCAAGTTCGGGCCGGAGTTCTCGCGCTTCTTGCAGGAAGAGCAGATGGAGGGGGCGATCTCGCTGGCCTCGCAGTACCAGCACAGCCACGTCGCGCGCACGCTGGCGGGCGCGCTCGAAGAGGTGAAGCCGCTGCTCAGGGACGGCCACCAGGTCACCGCCGGCGACATCAACTCGGCGGAGCGGGCGTGCGAGCGCAACATGCTGATCCTCGTCGCCGAGCTCAAGCGCGGGCTCGGGCTGCTCGCGACCGTGGGCTCGACGGCCCCGTTCGTGGGACTGCTCGGCACCACGGTGGGCATCGTGAACGCGTTCACCGGGATGGCCGCCGGTGGGGGCTCGGGCGGGCTCGCTGCGGTCTCCGCGGGTATCGCCGAGGCGCTCATCACGACGGCCTTCGGCCTGATGGTCGCGATCCCGGCCGTGTGGATCTACAATTACTTCTCCACCAAGATCGAGTTCCTGACGGTCGAAATGACTTACTCGGCCAAGGAGCTGGTGGACTACCTGATCAAGAGCGTGGGCAACGAATTCGGCCGCTCGACCTTCACGAAGGATTTCCCGGCGAAGGTGGGCTCCAGCAGTGGCCATATCAACCAGTAGCGGCTCGGCCGTCACCGCCGACATCAACGTCACGCCGATGGCGGACGTGATGCTGGTGCTGCTCATCATCTTCATGATCACGGCGCCGCTGATCGCGTCCGGGTTCGTGGCGCAGATGCCGGAGGGCGTGAACCTGATCAAGGCCGAGGAGGATCCGGAGGACATCGTTCTCGGCATCGCCCGCGACGGCAGCTACTTCCTGAACACGGCGCCGATCCGGGGGGACTCCGTACAGCCGGCGCTCGCCGCAATCTACGCGGCGCGTACCAGGGACAAGATCCTCTACCTCAAGGCCGACCAGACACTGCCCATGGAGGTGATCCAGGAAGCCGTCACGAAGGCGCGCAACGCCGGGGTGCGCGTGATCGCGGCGGTCACGGAACAGCGGCTGGGGACGGAGCCCACCGTCGCGACCAGGCGGGAAGGAGCGAACTGATCCATGGCCATGGCGGTCGGCGGCGGTGGAAAGAGCATGTCCGACATCAACATCACGCCGCTCATTGACGTGTTGTTGGTGCTGCTCGTGATCTTCATGATCACGCTGCCCTTGGCGCGGAAGGTGCTCGACATCCAGGTTCCCATCGAGGAGCAGACGAGAACCCCGACCGTCTCCACCACCATCGTGCTGGAGATCAAGGCCGACGGCTCCATGGCGATCAACACGCAGCCGGTGGCGCAGGCGGACCTGGGCCGAAGGCTGCGCGAGATCTATGACGTGCGACCCGAGAAGCTGCTGTTCATCCAGGCGGACAACAGCCGCAGGTACTCTGAGGTCATCGGGGCGATCGACGTGGCCCGCGGCGCGGGTGTCAAGGTCTTCGGGCTGGCGCCCGCCACGATGGAGGCGTCCGCCTCGTAGCGGTCGGCCCGGAACCTCGGCCGCTCGTCGGGCGTAGGGAGTGACGTGTCCAGCGAGCGCAGGGCGGCGCGGCGGGTCCCCCTAGCGACCCCTTTCGGCCGACAGATCCAGCGCGGCGGCACCGCCCGCGACTGGGTTCTGTCGGCCGCGCTGCATGCGGCGCTGGTGGCGTTGATCGCCTGGGGCGGCCGCGAGCTGGCCGAGGCAGATCGTTGGGGGAGTGGTGGCCCGAGGGGCGGTCGCGGGGGTGGGGGTCGAGCGTTTGCGGTCTTCAGCGTGCCGGCCGCCGCGGCCGCGCCCATCCCCCCTCCGCCACCCATCGTGTTGCCCAGCGAGCTGGCGCTTGAGCTGCCCGCCTCGGTGCCCGAGACCACGACCTCCGCCTCGCCCGCCGAGCCGCTCCCGCAGCCTGGAGCCGAGGCGGCAGGGAAACAAGGCGGAGGGCAGGGCGGTGGCGGGCCCGGAGCCGGCGGCGGTGCGGGTGGTGCGAAGGGAGCGGGCTCGGGTGCCGGTCTCGGCGGCGCGGATGACGGGGCGGGCCGGATCGTGCCGCCGGAGCCGCAGGGCATCATCCTCCCGCCGACGGGCGCGCCACCGGCGCTCCGGGGCGTCCGGCTGACGGTCCGATTCGAGATCTCGGAGCGCGGCGAGGTCGTGGGAGTCAGCGTCGAGCCGCCGATCCGAGACCGGGGCTACCGCAACGAGTTCATGGACCGCATGCGGCGCTACACGTTCTCCCCGGCGCGCACGCAGGGCGGCCGCCCCGTTCGGGCCGTCTTCCCGGTCGAGATCACGTTGTAAAATCGCCCGCCCGCGGGTATCTTGCGCCGCTCTGTAACTTCCTTCACCCCACAACAACTCGCGCACGAACGACATGCTCATCGGCCTCGTCTTGCTCGTCAGCGTGACCGCGCTCCTGGTGGCGGTCTTGTTCGCCAGACAGGTGCTGGGGATGGACCGCGGCACTCCGGAGATGCGCGCCATCTCCGACGCGATCCAGGAAGGGGCGGAGGCCTTCCTGCGCCGCCAGTACAAGACCATCGCGCTCCTGTCGGTGGTCCTCGGCGCGGTGATCTTCGCCCTCTACGCCTGGGTTCGTGAGGCGAGCCCGGCCGACCCCACCTCGCGACTGAACCTCGCGCTCGCGACGATCGTGTCGTTCTTCCTCGGCGCACTGTGCTCCGGCGTCGCCGGCTACGTCGGCATGTTCGTCTCCATCCGCGCCAACGTCCGGGCGGCGAGCGCGGCGCGCACCAGCATGAACCGCGCGCTCCGGGCGGCGCTTCGCGGCGGCGCGGTGTCCGGGCTCTTCGTCGTGGCGATGAGCCTGCTGGGGGTCGGCGGCCTCTACGCCCTGGTGGACCGCCTGACGGACGTCCGCGTCACCGACATCCCGCTGATCATCGTGGGTTACGGCTTCGGCGCGTCGTTCGTCGCCCTCTTCGCCCAACTGGGCGGCGGCATCTACACCAAGGCGGCGGACGTCGGCGCGGATCTCGTGGGCAAGGTGGAAGTCGGAATCCCGGAGGACGACCCCCGCAACCCGGCCGTCATCGCGGACCTGGTGGGCGACAACGTCGGCGACTGCGCGGGCCGTGGCGCCGACCTGTTCGAGTCCACGGCGGCCGAGAACATCGGCGCCATGATCCTGGGCGCGACGCTGGCCCGAAGCATCGAGGGTGCCTCCCCGTCGCTCGTCGTCGGCGTCATGCTGTTCCCGCTGGTGGTGCGGGCGTTCGGCCTCATCGCCTCGATCATCGGCGTCTGGGCGGTGAGGGCGCGGGAAGACGAGGACCCGATGAACGCGCTCAACCGCGGCTACTGGCTGGCCGCCGGCCTGGCCGGGCTCGGCTTCATCGCCGCCACCCGGTGGCTGCTCGACTTCCCGACGCACCCCGGCGCCTGGTGGCGCTTCGCCCTGGCGGGCCTCATCGGCATCGCCACGTCCATCGCGTTCGTGTACATCACCCAGTACTACACCGAGTACCGCTACCGACCGGTCAAGGCGATCGCCGCCGCGTCGGTCACGGGCCCGGCGACCAACATCATCGCCGGCATGGCCGTCGCCATGGAGTGCGTCGCCCTGCCGACCGTGACGATCTCGGCGGCGATCATCAGCTCCTACTACCTCGGGAAGTCGGCCATCGAGGGAGGGGGTCTCTTCGGCACCGCGGTGGCGACGATGGGGATGCTGGGCACCGCGGCGTACATCCTCGCGATGGACACCTTCGGGCCGATCGCGGACAACGCCGGCGGCATCATCGAGATGTCGAAGCAGCCCGAGGAGATCCGCAGGAAGACCGACCGGCTCGACGCCGTCGGGAACACGACCAAGGCGCTCACCAAGGGCTACGCGATCGGGTCGGCCGCCCTCGCCGCCTTCCTCCTATTCTCGGCGTACATGGACGAGGTGCGCCACTACGGCGCGCCGCTCCACAGCGTGGATATCGCCAAGCCCGAGGTCTTCGTGGGCGGCCTCTTGGGCGCGATGCTCATCTTCTGGTTCAGCGCCCTGGCGATCAACGCCGTGCAGAAGGCGGCGGTCAGCGTGATCAAGGAGGTGCGGCGGCAGTTCGCCGAGGACGCCGGCATCCTGGCGGGCACCTCGCGGCCCAACTACGCCCGCTGCGTGGACATCGTGACCGTCGGCGCCCTGAAGGAGATGATCGCCCCCGGGCTCCTGGCCGTGGGCATGCCCATCGCCGTCGGCCTCCTCTTCAAGCTCGTCGGCCTCGGCGCCGAGACGGTCGCCGCGTTCCTCATGGTGGGCACGATCGGCGGGATCCTCGTCGCCACCATGCTCAACAACGGCGGCGGCGCCTGGGACAACGCCAAAGAGTTCATCGAGACCGGCGAGAACGGCGGCAAGGGTTCGCTGGCGCACAAGGCCGGCGTCGTCGGGGACACCGTCGGGGATCCGTTCAAGGACACCGCCGGCCCGTCGCTCCACGTGCTCATCAAGCTGCTGAGCACCGTCACGCTGGTCCTCGCTCCCCTGTTCGTCTGAGCCAGCTCCTTCGCCGCAAGTCGGTCGACCTGCTCGTCGCGGAGGCGACGGAGCGGAGCGGCCTCAAGCGCGTTCTCGGCAAACTCGAGCTCACGCTACTCGGCGTCGGCGCGATCGTGGGCGCGGGCATTTTCTCGAGCGTCGGCACGGCGATCGCCGGCAGCGCGGACCGGCCCGGCGCGGGGCCGGCGCTGGTCGTCTCGCTCCTGATCCTCACGCTCGGGAGTGCGCTCGCGGCGCTCTGCTACGCGGAATTCGCCGCGATGATCCCCGCCGCGGGTAGCGCCTACACGTACGCGTACGCGACCCTCGGCGAGCTCGTGGCCTGGATCATCGGCTGGGACCTCATCCTCGAGTACGCCATCGGAAACGTCGCCGTCGCCATCAGCTGGGCGGGATACTTCGATACGCTGCTGCGCGGCTTCGGCATCGAGATCCCGGCCTGGCTCGTGACCGACTATCGCACGGCGCACCAGGCGGCGGCCCAGGTCGCGGCCGCGGCCGATCGCTCGGCGCTGAGCTTTGCCGTGCGGCAGGGCGCCGCAGCGGTCGCCACGGCGCCGGCCCTCTTCGGCCTGCCGCTCATCTTCAACCTCCCTGCCGTCGGCATCGTCTCGATCATCACCCTCGTGCTGGTGCGCGGCATCAAGGAGAGCGCCTGGGTGAACAACATCTCAGTCGTGATCAAGGTCGCCGTCGTGCTGGTGTTTCTGGCGGTCGGCGTCACGTACGTCAAGCCGGAGAACTGGACCCCCTTCGCGCCCAACGGCTTCCGGGGGATCACCGTCGGCGCCGCGATCATCTTCTTCGCCTACATCGGCTTCGACGCCGTCTCCACGGCCGCCGAGGAGACCCGCAACCCGCAGAAAGACATGCCGTTCGGGATCATCGCCTCCCTGATCATCTGCACCGTGCTCTATATCGCGATCGCGCTCGTCCTCACCGGAATCATGCCGTGGGACCAGCTCGGCGTCCCGGACCCGCTCGCCGTGGCGCTCACCTTCATCCACGCGGACTGGTTCGCGGGGCTCGTGGCGTTCGGCGCCGTGATGTCCATGACGTCGGTGCTGCTCGTCTTCCAGCTCGGCCAGCCGCGGATCTTCTTCTCGATGGCGCGCGACGGGCTGCTCCCGACCTGGGCCGCGAAAGTGCACCCGCGGTTCCGGACGCCGCACGTCACGACGATCATCACCGGCGTCCTCGTGGCCGTGCCCGCCCTATTCTTCAACATCAACGAGATGGTGGAGCTGACGAACATCGGGACCCTCTTCGCCTTCCTCCTCGTGGCGCTCGGCATTCTGGTGCTCAGGGTTCGCGAGCCCGACCGGGCGCGCCCGTTCCGGACGCCCCTCGTCCCGCTCGTGCCCCTCGCCGCGATCGGCATCTGCGGCTTCCTCATGTTCCAGCTCCCGCTCAAGACCTGGATCCTGTTCATCGTCTGGCTCGCGATCGGCCTCGTTATCTACTTCGGCTACAGTCACCGGCACAGCCGGCTACGCCTGGCGGCGGCCTCGCCCGCCCGGTGAAGCTCCACACCCAGATCCTGCTCGGGCTGGCGCTCGGCGCGGCCGCCGGCGTGACGGCCAATCTCCTCACGCACCAGCAGGTCGCGCTCGCCTCCCAGCTCCTGCAGGCGGGCGTCTCGGCCGACTCGCTCGCCGCGGCGGTGCCCGCCGGCGCCGTGTGGGTCGAGCGCGCCAACCGGTACGCGATGGGTCCCGTCGGCCAGGTCTTCCTCCGGATGCTGTTCATGGTCGTGATCCCGCTCGTCTTCACGTCGCTCACGCTCGGCGTGGCGGGGCTCGGCGACCTGCGGAAGGTGGGCGTGGTCGGCTCGAAGACCGTCTTCTACTTCCTCGCGAGCACGGCGCTCGCGGCGATCGTCGGGCTGGTCCTCGTCAACGCGGTTCGACCGGGCGAGGGCTTGAGCGAAGCGGTGCGGACGAGCCTGATGGAGACCTACCGGACCGAGGCGTCGGAGCGGGTGTCGCAGGCGGCGGCGACGCAGTTCGGCATCCAGACGTTCGTGAACATCGTGCCGCGAAACCCGATCAAGGCGGCGGCCGACCTCGACATGCTCGGTCTGATCTTCTTCTCCCTCGTCTTCGGCGCGGCGCTGACGCTGCTCCCCAAGGAGAAGTCCGGGCCCGTCGTCCGCCTGCTCGAGGGCGTGGGCGAGGCGGTGATCAAGATCATCGGGATGGCCATGAAGCTGGCCCCCTACGGCGTCTTCGGCCTCATCTTCGTCGTCACGAGCCGGTTCGGTTTCGCGCTTCTCAAGCCGCTCGGGCTGTTCGTTCTCACGGTACTCGCCGGGCTGGTTTTCCACACCGTGGTCAATTTCTCGGTCATCCTGCGGCTCTTGGTGGGCTTGAACCCACTCGTCTTCTTCGGCCGGGTGCGATCCGCCATGATCACCGCGTTCTCGACCAGCAGCTCGAACGCGACCCTGCCGACCACACTCGCCGTCGCCGAGCAGGAGCTCAAGATCTCGCCGACCGTGGCGGGGTTCGTCGTGCCTCTGGGCGCGACCCTGAACATGAACGGCACCGCGCTGTTCGAGGGCGTGGTCGTGCTGTTCCTGGCGCAGGTGATGGGGCTGCACCTCTCCCTGGCGACGCAGGTGATCGTGATCGTCATCGCCGTGCTGACGGCGGTGGGGGCGGCGGGTGTGCCCGGCGGCTCGATCCCGCTCCTCGTGATCGTCCTCCAGGCGGTGGGGATACCGGGCGAGTACATCGCGCTCGTCATCGGGGTGGACCGCCTGCTCGACATGTGTCGCACCACGGTCAACGTGACCGGCGACCTCACGGCGGCCTGCGTGGTGGCCCGCTGGGAAGGAGGGTGGACTCCGGACGCCCTGAGAGCCGGAGCCTAGCGGCCTCCGCCCTCGGCGGCGACCCTCGCCAACTGTACCGCGCCCAGCACCGGGTCCACCGGCTGCGCCAGCACGTCGGCCGCGGCCACCTCGGCCACGATCCGCGCCACCACCCGCTTGCGGTAGTCGTCCCGCCGCGACAGCAGACCGCCCCCCAGCGCGACGGGGAGGGCGGCGCCGCGAGGAAAGCGCTCCGCCAACGCCCGGACGTGCCGCGCCAGCTCGTCCGCACCGCCGTCCACCAGAGCACTCGCGACCGCGTCCCCTTCGGCCGCCGCCTCCAGCACCTCCGGCGCCACGCTCGCCACCATGGCCACGTCGGCCGCGGCGGCCCACCGCACCAGCTCGGGGAGCGCGGCGATCCGCAGGCGCTGCATCACGCGGTCCACCAGCTGCGTGCGCCGGCCGCGCCCCTCCACCGCGAGCCCGACGGCGCGCAACGCCTGTCGTCCCAGATCGTACCCGGAGCCCTGGTCGCCGAGCACCGCGCCGAGCCCGCCGACCCGCACCGTCTCGCCGCCCGGGACGCGCGCCCACGCGACCGAGCCCGTGCCGGCGATGACCACGATGCCCGCGCGGTCGCCGAACGCCGACTGGAGCGCGATGGCGCCGTCCGTGGTGACGATCACCCGGGGCGCGAGCCCCGTCTCCTCGAGCGACGCCCGGAGCGCCAGCCACTCCTCCTCCCGCCCGACTCCCGCCGCGCCCACCACCAGCACGTCACCCCGCACCTCGCGCTCGGCCTTGCGCAGGGCGTCACGGCAGGTCTCGACGATCCGCAGCGCCGCCGCGGCCGCCGCTCCCGGGCGCACCGCGCCGGGTCCGCCCTCGGCGCGCACCAGCACGGTGCCGTGCTCGTCCGCCACCGCCGCCGTGGTGTGCGAAGCCCCTGCATCCACGCCGATCAGGGTCTTCACGGGCGCCCCGCCCTGGACGCCTCGTCGGGTCGGCGCGCCGGTGCCCACGCGGCCACGACCTTCCGCCGCGGCACGAACGACGCCGCCAGCCCGATCCCGATCGTGAGCGCGGTGCCGAGCGGCACGTACCACGGCCAGGCGAGGCGGCTCCAGGCGACCAAGAGGGGGGGCGCGCCGAGGAGCGAGGCCAGCGGCGCGGCGAACACCACGGCACCCATCAGGAGCGTCCCGAGAAGCAGCGCAGCGACGGCGTCGCTCTCACGCACTCGCGCCACGCGCGCCAGGACGAACGCGCCGAGCAGCGCGCCGTAGCTGAGCGAGGCGATCGAAAGCGCCACCACCACGACCGGCGCCTCGCGCCGGCGAAACAGCAGCGCCCCGCCGACCAGCACCACCGCCCACAAGGCGGTGAAGGCGCGGCCCGCGCGCAGCAGCCCCGCGTCGTCTCCCCGCCGCCCGGTGAGGGGGGCGTAGTAGTCGTGCGTCGTCGCCGAGGCGAGGGAGTTGAGCGATGAGGCCACGGTGCTCATGGCGGCGGCCAGAATGCCGGCCACGGCGAGCCCCGCCAGGCCGCCAGCGAGATGCGTGGTGACGAACCGTGGAAACACCTCGTCTCCCCGGAGCGCCTGGCCGGCGGGATACGCCGCCCACAGCGCCGTGCCCACGAGGAGGAAGAGCGCGAACTGGAAGATGACGACGACGCCGCTTCCCACCAGCGCGAGCCGCGCGGCGCGCAGCGAGCGCGTGGCCAGCAGGCGCTGCACGATGAGGTGGTCGGTGCCGTGCGAGGCCGCCGAGAGCAGCGCGCCGCCGACCAGCGCAGCGAGCAGCGTGTAGGGATCGGTCAGCGAGAGGCGCAGATCGAGAACGCGGAGCTTCTCGGCGGCGGCCGCCGCCCGCAGGCCGAGCGGCGCCATCTCGTGGGCCGCGTAGAGCGCCGCGGCGCCGGCCACGACGTACACGCACCACTGCACGACATCCACCCAGACCACGGCGCGCAGGCCGCCGGTGTAGGTGTAGAGCAGCGTGGCCGCTCCCAGCGCGAGGATGGAGACCGGATACGACCAACCGGTGATGACGGCGAGGGGGATCGCCGTCGCGAAGACCCGAACGCTGTCACCGAGGGCCCGCGTCAGCATGAACAGCGCGGACGAGGTCCGTCGCGCGCCGTCTCCCCATCGCGCGCCGAGGACCTCGTACGCTGTCTGGAGGTCGCCGCGCATGTACGCCGGCAAGAGAAGCCAGGCGACGCCGAGGCGTCCGAGCAGGTAGCCGAATGCGAGCTGGAGAAACGTCAAGTCGCCCCGGTAGCCGATGCCGGGGATCGAGATGATGGTGAGCGCCGAGGTCTCGGTGGCGACCACCGAAACGAGGATCGCCCACCAGGGGAGGCCGCGTTTTCCGAGGAAGTAGTCGGAGGCCCCCTCCTGCCGGCGGCCCAGCCACATGCCGAGAGCAACGACGCCCACCAGGTAGGCGCCCGCGACGACCCAGTCGAGCCGGCCCATGGCCGCAAAAGAAAAGGGCCCGGAGGGGATTCCTCCAGGCCCGGTACGGCCTCGCCGCCAGCGGTGGGCCGTAATCTCTTGAGTGAGGCCCAGGCCTCGAGGAGCGCGCCGTCGCCGCTAAAATGCTTGTCGCAGAGCAGCCACGCCTGGCGGGCCTACCTCACCGCGGAGTCGCGGTCGGATGTGCGGCTCGTCGCCCACGGTCTCCTCGCCCGCAATGGACTGGAGCGGCGTGGCGCGGTAGTTCACCCGGGGCCCCGAGACCTGAAGCTGCCATAACAGGTCGCCGCTCGGCGTCACCTCGTAGACCGCAATCGGCCCCGTGCCGCCCCCCACGCCTGGTGCAAGGCCGAAGTCCACGAGCGTGTTGCCGTCATCGAGCCGCCGGGCCGACCCCACGAACGGCGCCCAGATGCTGGGTTGTGGAGCGAAGTCCCGCACGGCTCTTGCCGTCCGTGTCTCCGGATCGATCACGATCTCGAGCGCTCGAGAGTTCCGCGCAGGGTCGCTGTTATACGTCTCGTTGGCGAAAACCAGGATGTGATTCGGCTCGACTTCCGCTGCGGAGTGCTGGCCGTACGCGACCGCTCCGGGCGCCATCGTGAAGGTGCTGTGGGGGCCGTCGAGAATCCACTCCAGCGAGCCGAATCCAGGTGCAATCGAGATAACGCCGAAGAAGAGAAAGGAGACGATGACGTTTCCCCGCGGACCGATGGCGAGAGAGTTGGCGTGCAGCCAGTCGGCGGGAGAACCCGCCCACCCGCGGTGGATCGCCGGCGACAACGCGTCGAAAGTGCTCCAACGCTTAGCCGCGGTCTGCCAGTCGGGATCCCACTCCCAGATGGCGTCCCCGGTCCACACGGTGTCGTTCACGGTCGCGGTGTCGTAGGTGAGGAACACCAGCGTATGCCATGGTGTCTCGACGATGTCGTGGTGCATCCGCATCGTCGGGGTGGCCCACAGCGTGCTGACGACCCGCCCGTCCGGACTGATTTCCTGCAGGTTCGACCCCCAATCGAGTAGGACGAAATTGCCGTTGGCGCGACGCGCGAACCCCAGCGGTGCGCCGGCGCTCCGATACCACACGACCTTCCCCTCTTGATCAACGGCCGCGAAGCCCGCAAACCGGCCGTGCAGCTCGAGCATGATCACCGGAACGGTCGGTGTGCCCGAGCTGCGGAAACGGACGGACGCCAGGTCGGGAGGCAGCGAGTCCGTGGTGAACGACCCGGACCAGGGCGCGCCGCGGGCGAGATTCCAGCCAATCCCCCGCGCCTCGAAGGAATAGGTCGAAACGGCCCTGAGGCGCGGGAGGAAAATGGCATGCTCCTCCGCAGGGGATTGGCTCGTCACGCGCAGCCTGGGTGTCCCGGGGGTCCAATACTCGACCTGAACCGGTCCCGCCTCGTCGAGCGAGACGGAGAGGGTCCGAAAAATCGGGCCGGCCGAGGAATCGACTGTGACGGAAGTCACCCTCGGAGGCGCTCCGGTTCCGGGCCCCGCCGCGGGACCGAGCGGCGCGTCGCGGGTGGTGCAGGCAGAAATGGCCAGGCCGGCCGCTGCTAACCATGCCAGCTGAGACGAGATTCGCGTGTTCGGCGTCATACCTCGCGGGGTTAGACGCTTCCGCGAGAACGGTCTTAACACGACCGTCCTCCCGTGAGCCCCGCCGAGCCACTGGCTCAGCACAATGCGGGCGCGCAGCGCCCTCGCGTGGTCTGCCCTGCGTGCTCGGTGCTCAGCCAACCCCTCGGCGAGGGACGTCTCGAGATCGTGCCGCTGGGCGATGAACCGAGAAAAAGGGCCCGGAGGGGATTCCTCCAGGCCCGGTCCGGCCTCGCCGCCCGGCGGCCCGTCACACGGTGAAAGACGTCCCGCAACCGCAGCCGCCGGTGGCGTTCGGGTTACTGAAGGCGAAGCCGCTGCTCTGCATCGTGGAGACGTAGTCCACTTCGACGCCGTTGAGGTACGGCGCGCTGAAGCCGTCCACGAAGACACGCACGCCGCCGAGCTCCAGGACGGCGTCATCCGCCTGTGGCGCCTCTTCGATGCTCATCTCGTACTTGAAGCCGGAGCAGCCGCCCGGCAGTACGCCCACGCGCAGGCCGCCCGTTTCCGCCGGCACCCGCTCCGCCGCGAGGTACTCCTTCACCTTCGCCAGCGCCGGGGGCGTGAGGGTGAGGGCGAGAGTCTGCTCGTGGGTGCTGCTCATCGCTGCCTCGCTCGAAGCCGTGCCACCGCTGGAACGTAGGCGGTTTTCCCGTCTCGGTCAACGCCCCCGGTTTCGCGCCCCAAGCTGGTCGCCACCACCGCGAATGAGAGCCCGCTGAACGCCAGCCACGCGAGCCCCTCGCCCGCCGGCCCTCGCCCATGCCGGCACGGAGGCGCGCTACGCGGCGCTCGGCAGGACGCACGCGGAGCGCCGGCTGAGCGTGGTCTTCACCATTCGGGACACCTTGGTGCGGGTGATCTCGGCCCGCCACATGAGCCGGCGGGATCGGAGGCTGTATGCCGAAGTCGAAGCTGCGCAGTAGGAAGCCGGAGCCTCGGCCGCGGTTCAAGTCCGAGGACGCGGAGCGGGCCTTCTGGGCCAAGCACGACGTCCTGGACTACTTCGACTGGAGCCGGGCAGTCGTTGCGACGTTTCCGAACCTGAAGCCGTCCACGACGACCATCTCGATCCGGCTGCCGGAACCGCTGCTCGCGGAGCTCAAGGCCCTGGCCAATGAACGCGATGTGCCCTACCAGTCGCTCATGAAGGTGTTCTTGGCCGAGCGCATCGCCACCGAGCGACACGCGAAGCGCCGCATCCCGGCCTGATGCCTAACCTGCGCAAAGGGTGTGCGATCGAGATCGCGTGGGGCTGGTTGCGGTTTCAGCCGCAGAACGCGCTGAGCCAGTGGTACGAGGCGCGGTTCGGCCCGGGCAGTAGCCGGGTGCGGCGGA
>JACQVG010000209.1 GCA_016209905.1 Gemmatimonadota bacterium
AGATCTACGCGGACGGCGCGGACGCGCACTGGCTGCACAACCCGCTCGCGATCCGGATCTCACGGCAGAACCTGAGCGCGGGCTCGCGCCTCACCCTGCGCCTGGCGCCCGGCGGCGGCCAGGCGATTCGGCTCCGGCCGGCACGGTGATCACGCGGCGACGCGGAGACGCGGAGCTCGGCGAATCGCGGGTCTCCGCGTCCTGGCGTGAGTCTGCGGTTTAGCTGCCAGCGACACCATTTACGGCGAAGCCGGCGTTCCCATAGGCGTGGGAGCGTGCGGCACAGGCCCTCACCGGAAAGAGGCGCGCGGTGACCGGCACCCTGGCGACGTTGGACTGGGTCGTGATCGGCGTGTACTTCCTGGTCGTATTCGGGGTCGCGATCTGGGCGACGATGTGGGAGCGTTCCAGGCGCGAGACGTCGACCGACTACTTCCTGGCCGGCCGCGACGCCGGCTGGTTCCTGGTCGGCGGATCACTGTTCGCCTCCAACATCGGGTCGGAGCACCTGGTCGGCCTGGCGGGGACCGGCGCGGCCAGCGGCGTGGCGGTGGCGCAGTTCGAGATCCTTGCCTCGCTGATCCTGCTGATCCTCGGCTGGGTCTTCGTCCCTTTTTACCTGTCGAGCCGCGTGTTCACCATGCCGGAGTTCCTGGAGCGCCGCTATTCCTCGGGCGCGCGCTGGTACCTGGCGGTGGTCTCCGTCATCGGCTACGTGCTGACCAAGATCTCGGTGACCATTGCCGCCGGCGGCATCGTCTTCGAGGCGCTCATGGGGATCGACTTCTGGACGGGCGCGATGGTCGTCGTGGTCATCACCGGCGTGTATACCATCTTCGGCGGGCTGCGCGTGGTGCTGTACACGGACCTGATGCAGATGTTCGTTCTGATCGGGGGCGCGGTCGCGGTCATGCTGATCGGGCTCTCGACGCTGGGCGGGTGGGGCGCCATGGCCGAAACAGTAGGGCCGGGGTTCCTGGACCTGTGGAAGCCGGTATCGGACCCCAATTTCCCCTGGACCGGCATCCTCTTCGGTGCGCCGATCCTGGGCGTTTGGTACTGGTGCACGGACCAGTTCATCGTGCAGCGCGTGCTCGCGGCGCACGACCAGGACCACGCCCGGCGCGGGACCCTGTTCGCCGGCTACCTGAAGCTGCTGCCGCTCTTCATCTTCGTGATTCCGGGCGTGATCGCCTACGCGCTGGCAAAGCAGGGCCGGCTCGAGCTCGCACGGCCCGACCAGGCGCTCCCCACACTGGTCGCGGCCGTGCTGCCGATCGGGTTGCGCGGGCTGGTCGTGGCCGGGTTGCTGGCCGCGCTGATGAGCTCGCTTTCCTCGGTGTTCAACTCCACCTCCTCGCTGGTCACCCTGGACATTTACAAGAAGCTTCGGCCGGTCGCTTCGGAGCGGCAGCTCGTGCTGGTCGGGCAGGTCACGACCGCGGTGCTCGTGGGCCTGGGGCTGCTCTGGATCCCGCTGATGCAGCTGATCTCGGGCCAGCTCTACCAGTACCTGCAGAGCGTGCAGGCGTACATCTCGCCGCCGATCGCGGCCGTGTTCCTGATCGGCGTGTTCTGGCAGCGCGTCAACGCGAGCGGCGCCATTGCGGCGCTGCTCACGGGATTCGTGCTCGGAATGGGCCGGCTGGTGGCGGAGCTAAACAAGGGGCGCCTGGACGGATTCCTGTTCACGTACGCCGACATCAACTTCCTCCACTTCGCGATCATCCTCTTCGTGATCTGCACTGCCGTGCTGGTGGTCGTGAGCCTGCTCACGCCACGGCCGCCCGCGGAAAAGGTGACCGGTCTGACGTACGCGGCCCCGGCGCGCACGGAGGAGGTACGCGGCCGCGGCTGGCGCCGCAATGATCTGCTGCTCAGCCTGCTGCTGGCGGCGTGTGTCGGGGCGGTGTGGATCTATTTCTCGCACTGACCGGGCCGCTCCACGCGGACGCGGCGGAGGCGTAAACGCGTGCCGGACCGCACGGATCTAGCCGGCGGTCCCCAAGCCGATTGCGCCGAAGTCCTCCTCGCGGACCCAGCCTTCCCGCTCACCGAGCCGGATCATCAGCCACTTCTCTCGAGCCACCAGCTGGATCGTGTCTCCGCTTTCCAGGACGACGTCGGCGGCCGCGCGCACGAGCTCGACCCTGGCCCCCGCGGGCACCTTCACGGCCTCCCCTGAGTCGGCACGCGGCGACGGATAGAGGAGCACGGTGGTGTCGGCGAGGATCGGCCAGCGTATTTCATCCTCGACCCGGACGAGGGCGAGGCCGGAGGGTTCGCGGCTGGCGGCGAGGCGGACGCATTCGCCGGAACCGCGGCACGAGAGGTCGAGCGCCAGTGGCGCGACGACCGTGAACCAGCCCGCCCAGAAGCGCGCATCGAGCAGATTTCGCGCGCGCAGGCGGACTGAGCGCTGGGGCGGCGCCGGCGGCGGAGGATCGAACCCTCCGTAGGCGACCGTGATCGGCGGAGTCAACGGCACGAGCTGCTCGTCGCGCAGCACGAGCACGACCAGGTCGGCGCCCGGCGGCATGCCGTCGAAGAGGTGGTACAGCGCGAGCGCCTCACCGCCCCTACCTTCAAGCCTCGCCGGGACAAGGGTGCTCGAGAACACGTCCTCCGACGGCCCGAGCTGGTGCACGTAGTGCAGGCGGGCACGCGCGTCCCGGACCTGCACGCACGTGACGACACCGCCTTCGGCCGCGCCGCGCGTGACCACGACCGTGAAGCTGTGCCCACCCAGACGAAACGGCCCGATCTGCTCCGTCTGCGCGATCGAGACGTGCGGGCTCGCGGCGCCCACGCAGGCGGCGTGGATGACGAGGAGCACGAGGCGACGTCGTCGCATAGGGGACCGCCGTTCAGAGACCGGGGATGGCCGGCTTGAGCACCATGAGCACGACGGCGGCGGCCGGCGTGACCAGCGCCACGAGTCCCCAGAACGCCCAGCTGCGGGACAGCTCCTGGTAGCTTCCGGCGTCGAACGATCCGCTGTCGATGCCGCGCTGCGCGAGCGCGA